>CAUPHU010000031.1:0-12944 GCA_963511095.1 uncultured Anaerococcus sp.
ATGAGCTTTATGATATTATTAGAAAGAATGTTGATAAATCTGATTTTAGAGCTCACTATAAAAACCTTGATGGAAATCCTGTAAATATTGAAAATCTTTCTGCTGATATTTACGATGTCTTCAAGAAACTATATGGAACTTCGGACAGATTAGGCGGAGATATTCCTTTCGAAATTATTAAAGAAACAAATGCTTATAAGGAATTTGTAACTAAGATGATCTTCCGCTACCAGGCGGCAGACTTTGACAAAAATGCAGAAGATCCTTACTGCTGGATGACTTTTCTCCTTACCCATTATACAGAAAATGAAGTCTATGACCTCTGTAATGAAGCCTTCGCCTATGTCAAGAGTCAAAAACCTCGAAAAGAAATTTTTAGATCTCCAGATATAGAAACTAAGGCGGGAAGAATTGAAACTTCATACTTTGTAGGCATGGGAGATGTGACAGAGATGGTTAACCTTTTTGAAAGTCTAGAAGAAAATGGAATAGATGTCTACGTAGTATCTGCATCCTCCCAGGATATTGTAAGGGCCTTTGCTACAGCAAATTCTTATGAGTTTGAAAAAGAAAAAGTCCTTGGCCTTAGACTTGCTAAAGATAAGGAAGGAAAAATTATTCCAAAACTTGATAAGTCATATCCTCTCACCCAAAAAGAAGGCAAATCAGAAACAATTCGTAAATTAATTCAAAGTGAAACTAACTATGGACCAATCCTAGTAGGGGGCGATAGTGATGGAGATTTTGACATGCTTACTGATTTTGAGGAAAGTGATTTGGGTATAATTATCGATGTATACAGACTTGGTAAAATAAATGAACTAAAAAAAGCATCTTTGGCTGGATCAAGCCGTTTTGTTCTCCAGGCTAGAGACAAGTTTACCAAGACTTTTATAGAAGAAGAGAGGTCAAAAGAATGTATTTTGAAGACTACCAAGTAGGAAAAATCTATAAAGACATAGAGCCCATAGAATTTAGCGAGGAAGAACTCATATATTACGGGGAAAAATATGACCCAAGGCCAATCCATACTGATAGACAAGCGGCTAAAGCTTCATCTTTTGGTCAAATTATTTCTCCAGGTTCTTTTTCAAATATGGCTTTTTGGGGCCAGTGGATCAAGACAGGAATTGATAAGGAAGGCATGATTGCAGGCATTGGCATAAAGTACGCTATATGGCATAAGCCAGTATTTGCAGGTGTTGAATACAAGATAGAGGTAGAAATTCTTGATAAAAAAATCTGGAAAGAAGGCAAATTTGGCGAAGTTACCTTCATGATGAGAGCGTATAATCCAGATGGTGAACTTGTAAGCGAATATAGTCCATATGGCCTTGTAAGATGTAGGGAAAATAATAATTAATGAGATAAGTTTAGAAATTAATAAATTAAATGGAATAGAAGGTCAAAAATCCCGCTTACCAAAAAGTAAATTCAATTTAATTTAGGAAAACTTTATCCGGGGCGGGTCTTATAAAAGATTGTTAATAATTTAATTTGTTAAAATAATAAAAAAATATTTTCCTAAAATTATCAAAAATGTAAGGGGATACAATTTGATATTTGTCACATTTTAGATATATTGAGGAAAAATGTTTTCCGAAAATTATTGCAAAAAGTCCCGTAAAGGTGTTGACACAAACGTTTTTTTCATATATAATCAAAATCGATAGAAGATATGACTTTGGAGATGAAAATTTATAATTTATTATTTTGGAATCTGGGGCTAAGATTCAAAAGTATTTATCATTTCAAGGCAAATTTTTCTATCAATTGCAAAGGTTTACATATTTTTCAAAAAGGAGAGAAAAATGAAGAAAATTGGTTTAATTCCAAGAATGCTTTTAGGTATACTTCTTGGTATTCTAATCGGTACATATTTACCAGAATCAATAGTAAGAATTTTTGTGACATTTTCATCTATCTTTGGTAACTTCCTAGGCTTCATAATCCCACTTATGATTCTAGCATTCGTTACAAAAGGTATAGCAGACTTAGGTGAAGGTGCTGGTAAGCTATTAGGTATTACAGTAGCGCTTGCTTATGCATCAACACTTATCGGTGGATCAGCTTCATACTTCATGTCAAAAGCTATCTTCCCTAACTTTATTAACGCTGATCAAGTAGCAGCTATCCAAGCAGCAGATGAAATTACCCTAGATCCATATTTTAGCGTAGACATAGCACCATTCTTTACAGTAACAAGTGGTATCATCTTCGCATTTATGCTAGGTATTTGTATCTCATGGCTAAGAAAAAAAGGTTCAGGTCAATACCTATACGGTGCAGTTGATGAGTTTAACCAAATCATCACACAAGTACTTGCGGTAGCTATAGTTCCTGTACTTCCATTCTTTATCATGGGTAACTTCGCTAAGATGGCTTTTACAGGTTCAGTATTTGCAGTACTTTCAATCTTCTGGAAGATATTTATCTGCATCATAGCCCTACACCTAATCTATGTTACAATTCTATTTGTTGCGGCAGGTTCTTATGCAGGCAAAAACCCATTTGCTATGCTTAAAAACCAACTTAGAGGTTATTTCACAGCAGTAGGTACCCAATCTTCAGCAGCTACAATTCCAGTAAACTTACAATGTGCTGAGGCAAACGGCGTATCTAAATCAATCAGAGACTTTGTAATTCCACTAGGAGCTACAGTTCATATGCCAGGTTCTATGATTACAATCACAGGTTGTGTATTCACAATCCTAACAATGTACAACATGGACCACTCATACGGCCTTATGATCCAACTTATAGCTATCCTTGGTATAGCAATGGTAGCAGCACCAGGCGCACCAGGTGGCGCAATCATGTCAGCTCTTCCATTCCTACCAATCGTAGGAATTAGCCCAGAGTCAGCAATGGCTTCACTTGCTATTTCACTTTACCTAACCCAAGACTCATTTGGTACAGCTGCAAACATCTCAGGTGATACAGCTCTAGCAGTAGCAGTAGATAAGTTCTACCACAAAAACATATTAGGCGACAAAAACTGGAAACCAGACCCAGTTAAATAACACGTAAATTTTGCAAAACTAAATTAGGGGATGTTAACGAAAATTAATTTGATTAATAAGTTAACAGCCCCTTTAAAATCTAAAAAAGGAGATACTATGGCAGTAAATGCTTCAATATTTGACATAATGGGACCAATAATGGTTGGCCCATCAAGTTCACATACAGCAGGCGCTTGTAGGATAGGCAATATAGCCAGGAAAATGGTCGATAGAAACTTCAATGAAGTTGAATTTTATCTACATGGATCCTTTGCCAAAACCTACAAAGGCCACGGCACAAACAGAGCCCTTGTTGGGGGAGTACTAGGATTTGAGCCGGACGATGATAGGATAATAAACTCATTCGATTATGCAGACGAACAAGGCATAAAATACGAATTTTTCGAAACAGACCTAGGCGATGTTCACCCAAACACAGTAAGGATTGTATTCAAATATGCTGATAGGACTCCGCTTGAAGTCCAAGGATCATCAATTGGCGGCGGGGCAATAGTAATTACAAAGATAAACGGCAACGCCATCGAATATAAGGCAACAAACCCAACACTTTTCATGGCCTACGGCGAACAAAAGGGGGTAATAGCCCACGTATCAGGAATTCTTTTTGAATACGGCTACAACATCCACATGATGAAAACAATCAAAGACGGCGACAATGTGATGCTAGTTTGTGAGCTAGACGAACCACTAAAAGAAGGAATCCTTGAAAAAATCAGGGAAGGCAAAGACTTTACCTTCTTGAAATATATAGAATAGGATAAAATATGCTTACTACAATGAAATTACTAAAGGAAAGATGCCAAGAGGAAAATTTAAACCTCTGGGAATTATCCGTAAAAGATGAAATAGAAAACTCAGGAAAAACTGAAGAAGAAATCTTCGCAAGACTTCAGAAAACTTTAGATGTAATGAAAGCATCAGCCAAAAGAGCCCTAGATGAAGATGTAAGAAGTGTCACAGGCATGACAGGCGGCAATGCAAAGAAGATGCACGAATATTTCCTAGGCGGCAAGTCTGTACTAGGAGAAACACCAGCAATGGCAATGGCCTTTGCCCTTTCCACATCAGAAGTAAACGCAGCTATGGGAAGGATAGTAGCAGCACCAACAGCAGGATCTGCTGGAATAATCCCTGCAACAATGATGACCATGCTAAATAAATATGACTACGACGATAGAAAACTTTGCGAAGCTCTTCTTGTAGCAACACAAGTTGGTCAAGTAATCTTTGACAACGCAACCTTTGCTGGAGCAGAAGGTGGATGCCAAGCAGAAACAGGATCAGCATCAGCAATGGCAGCTGCGGCAGTATGCTACCTAAGAGGGTACGACATCCAAACCCAAGAAAACGCAGCAACAGCAGCCCTACTAAACATCATGGGTCTAATCTGCGATCCAATCGGCGGCATGGTAGAATTCCCATGCAACCTAAGAAATGCCAACGGCATCATGAATGCCCTCGCAAGTGCAGACATGGCCATGGCAGGAGTAGAAATGTTTGTAACATTTGATGAAGCAGTAGAAGCAATGAAAAGAGTAGGCGATAGTCTGCCAGAAAGACTTCGTGAAACAGGCGAAGGCGGCATAGCAGTCTGCCCATCATCACTCAAATTAAAAAGAAAATATATAGACAAACTTCCAGACGAAGAAGAATAAAAATTAAGCCAGGGAAAGACCCTGGTTTATTTTTGTGACAAAAAAAGAGACCTAAGTCTCTTAAATATATTTGAAAAACTCGCCAATTTCATTAAGAACAAGCTTACTCTCAGCAAGGTGAGGATGAGAAATAGCAAAACCATGACCCAATGGATAGGATAGATTCTTATTAAAATCTAAAAAGTTATTCTTGATATTTTTTGAATCTAGAAAATTTTTGAGATCAAGAGCCTGGTCTCTAATAAAATCTTCCTCGCTAGTAACAATTATAGAAGGCGGCAAAGTTATATTTTTTAAAGCCTTTAAAATATTATCTGTAAAAGGAACTTGCTCTTCGTTAAGGCCGTACCTTGCGAGTTCGTTTATAAGGGAAAGAGAACCAGACTTCACAAGACCAGTCATAGGAGAAATAAAACCCATCCCAGAAATGTCAAAATCTAAGACATCAAGATCAAAAATATGGCGGATATTCTCATCTTTCATAAGAGCAAAAGCCGCAAGCGTTAAGAAAGACCCAGCCGAATCCGATACAATAAAAATCTTATCCCTATTTAGCTTAAGGTCAGAAGAATTTTTATAAATATAGGAAAAAGCATCCGCTACATCTTTTACCTGGTCAATGAAAGATACCTCTGGAAGGAGCCAATAGTTGATATTAGCCACATTAAAGTCATTTTGGGCAAAAGAAATCCCCATTCTTTTAGTAACTTCCTTTCTTCCATAAACAAGCCCACCACCATGGACGATAATAATAGTAGGCAAAGTTTCGCTCCTAGGATTTCCATAATAAATATCAAAATCATGGTAGGGATTTCTATCATCCTTATAAGAAAGATCAGAAATAATCTCCACACCACAGCGAGAGAAATCCTCCAAAGCCAAACGATCACGATCTTTTTCATGTAAAATTTTAATAATATCAGAAAGACCTAGGTTTGGATAAAGGTCTTTTTTATTTTCTTTCATAAAACCTCAAATTCTAAAGTTTACAAATAAAAAGGAAGTGGAAATTATTCCTGAACTTCCTTTATATATTTATCATATTCACCTTGCCAATATTTCTTATCTTCTTCAGTTATCTTCCTTATAACTTTGGCAGGATTTCCTGCTGCTATTGTCATTTGAGGGATGTCTTTTGTGACTACACTTCCTGAGCCTATTATGGCGCCGCATCCTATAGTGACTCCTGGGAGGATTGTGACGTTTCCTCCTATCCAGACGTCGTCTTCTATTGTGATGTTGATTCCTTTTTCTATGCCTGTTGCTCTTATTTCTGGGTCTATTGGGTGGATGGCGGTGAATAGTCCTGTGCCAGGACCTATTAGGACTCTGTTTCCTATCCTAATTTCTCCTAGGTCTATCATGGAGACGTTGAAGTTTATGAAAGACTTATCTCCTATATGGATTTGATCGCCGTAGTCGCATCTGAAGGGTGATAGTACTGTTGATTTGCCAAAGGATCCAAAAAGGTCCTTGCATATTTGGTTTCTAACTTCTCTGTCTGTTTCATTATTTAATTTTACTAATTTTTCCCAAGAGGCGGTGAGTTTTTCGACTAGATATTTGTCTGTCTTAAAAAACTTGCCTGCCTTTAGATTTTCGTAGTTTCTCATATTATAAATATACTTTTGATTATTTAAATGACAATTTGTAAAATATTAGTAGAATAATAGAGTTATTACTATCAGAGGAGTCTTTATGAATAGGAAAATTGATTTATTACATGGAAATATCAGACAGACCCTGCTTAAGCTATCTTTGCCCCTTGCTCTAACGGCTTTTATCCAGATTGCCTATGGTTTTGTAGATACGATTTGGATTGCAAGGCTGGGGACAAATGCTGTGGCAGGGGTTGGTATAGCAGGTTTTATATTTTGGATAGGAAACTCTATCGTCCTTATCCCAAAGGTGGGAATGGGGGTTTACTCTTCCCAGGCTTTTGGGTCGCAGAAGGAAGATGAGACTATTAGGATTTTGAATAATGGTTTTATCCAAGCTCTTGTTATGGGTTTGTTTTTTACAACTTTTTGCCTTGTTGTGAAAAATGTTTTTATAGAATTTTATCATTTGGGTCTTGAGGCAGAGGCTGCCGCCAAGGATTATTTCTTTGTGGTAAGTCTTGGTATGATTTTATTTTTCTTAGGGCCTATGTTTACTCAAGCTTTCACATCGCTTGGTGATTCCTTTACACCTTTTGTGATTAATGCTGTGGGCCTTATTATAAATATGGTACTCGATCCAGTTTTGATTTTTGGTTTTGGACCTATTCCACATATGGGTGCTAAGGGTGCAGCTCTTGCAACTATCCTAAGCCAATTTGTGGTTGTTTTGATTTACTTTTTGGTTGTGATTAGTCATGATGGGCTTATAAAGTCTGCGATTTCTCAGATAGATTATAGGGAAAATTGGCAGCTAGAGATTTTTAGACTTGGCCTTCCTGCGGCACTTTTATCAGGTTTCCACGCTTCGATTTCTATGGTTTTAAATAGGTTTATGTCAGCCTTTGGACCTACTTCTGTAGCAGTTTGTGCCATAGGAAGTCAGCTTGAGTCGATTTCTTGGAATACAACTGAGGGTATCCAAGTTGGAATCCAGGCCCTCGTTGCTCAAAACTATGGGGCAGAGGATAAGGAAAGGGTAAGGGAATCAATCAAAGAATCCTTCAACCTCGTCGCTTTTATAGGTGTCCTTGCAACCCTAGTCCTAATTATTTTCAGACACAAACTTTTTGAAGTATTCACACCGGGAGACCTTGAAGCAATAGAACTTGGATCAAATTATCTTCTAATTTTAGGACTTTCCCAAGCCTTTATGTCAATTGAAATCGGCCTTGCAGGCTGCTTTAACGGCATGAGTGATACAAAGACTCCGGCAATCTTGGGTGTTGTAAATAACCTTTTAAGAGTCCCAATTGCCCTAGTTCTAATGCCTTTTGTGGGCGTTTATGGAGTGTGGATTGCAATGAGTTCTACCTCTATATTAAAGGGGCTAACAGCCATGGGTCTTTTGTATAAAAAGGTTAAAAAATATATGGCAGGATAAACTCTTCTTCGGAAGGGTTTTTCTTTTAAATTTTTATGAAAATGTTTGCAAAATTTCTAAAATTTTTATAAAATTAAAGAAGGAGAAGATAAAAGGAGATATTTATGAAAAAAGTAAGACTGCCATACGGCAAAGAATTTATCGAGATGGAAGTTGGAGATGATGTAGCAATCCTTGAAAGCAAGGCCCACGATTTTAAGGCTGAAAAAAGCGAACAGGAATTAGTAAGGGATGCTCTTGCAAACCCAATCGGTACAGAGAGACTATCAGAACTTGCAAAGGGTAAGAAAACTATAACAATTATTTCTTCTGACCACACAAGACCAGTCCCATCTGCTATCACTATGCCAATCCTTCTTGAGGAAATCAGGTCAACAAACCCAGATGCTGAGATTACAATTCTTATAGCAACAGGCTTCCATAGACCAACTACCCACGAAGAATTGGTTGCAAAATACGGCCAAGAAATTGTTGATAATGAAAATATCGTCGTCCACAAATCTGGAGTAGATGAAGATATGGTTGAGCTTCCTACCCTTCCATCAGGCGGAAGACTACTTCTTAACAAACACGCAATCAATACTGATCTTCTTATAGCTGAAGGCTTTATCGAACCACATTTCTTCGCAGGATTTTCTGGTGGAAGAAAATCAGTACTTCCAGGTGTTGCCAGCGAAAAAACTGTTCTTGCTAACCACTGCTCAAAATTTATAGCAAGTGATTATTCAAGAACAGGAATCTTAAATCAAAACCCAATCCATAAGGACATGGAATTTGCAGCAGAACAAGCAAAACTTGCCTTTATCCTAAATGTGGTAATAGATGCAGAAAAGAAAATTATAAACGCCTTTGCAGGCCACAGGGTCAAGGCTCACTTTGAAGGTACTGAATTTGTTAGGGGTCTTTCAACAATAGACGGCGTTAACGCAGATATTGCCATTACAAGCAACGGCGGCTATCCACTAGACCAAAACGTCTACCAATCTGTAAAATCAATGACAGCAGCAGAAGCGGCAGCTGCAGACGATGGGGTTATAATCGAAGTTTCAAGATGCAATGACGGCCACGGCGGAGAAAGCTTCTACCAAACCTTTAAAGACGCAGAAAATCCAAAGGATATAGAAGAAAGAGTTCTTCAAATCCCAATGGAAGAGACAATACCAGACCAATGGGAAATCCAAATCTTGGCAAGAATTTTAGTCCGCCACAAGGTAATATTTGTAACTGATCCAGAAAATAGAGAACTTATCGAAAATATGCACATGACCTATGCAGAAAGTCTTGAAGAGGCCTTAAGAATGGCCCGTGAAATCAAGGGAGAGGATGCAAAAATCGCCTTCGTACCAGACGGGGTATCAGTAATTGTAAATAAGAAAAAATAAGATTTCGAATCGAAAGTAAAAGATTTTTCTAAAAAATGCATGTAATCAGAAACTGGATTTCAAAATAAATAGGATTTACTAAAAGCTTTTAATTTTGAAAATATCTTGCTTCTAGAAAATCAAAAGAAATAAAAAAGATGTTTAACCAAACTTAGTCAAACATCTTTTTTCTTATGGAATTATTTAAAAAAATTTATATCCATATCAGCGATTTTCTCGAGTGTCATGTCGGCTTCTTCTTTGATATAGTCCCATTCATTTTTATTCCATGGGAAATCTTCAAGACCGACTGTCATAATTCCTTCTTTTTTGGCGGCCTCTATAGCATAGAGGGCGTCGTCAAAAAGTACACAATCTTCTGGCCTTACACCATATTTTTTGATCGAATATTGCCAGTAATCAGAATCAGACTTTTTCATATCTAAGAGATCTGGTGTGGCAAAAAAATCGAAATAATCGAAAATTTCCAACCTCTTTAGGGCCATTTCTAGGTATTTGAATGAGGTTGATGAAGCAATTGACATGGAAAAGCCTTCGTTCTTTAGTTTTTTGAGGATTTCAAGATTACCTGGCTTTGCGACTAGGTCTTCCTTGTAGGCAGTGTAAATTATGTCGTTAAAATGACTTACAACCTCTTCATAGGTCATGTCTTTGGATATTTCGTCAGCTATATATTGGCACATGGCTTCAAAGGAAAGGGCTTCGATTTTGCTTTTTTCCTCTTTTGTCAAATCTTCTAGGGTAAAGCCGTATCTAGCGAATAATTTATTTTGTGGTTCTATCCAAATGTGCATAGAATCAAGAATCGTCCCGTCTACATCAAATATTAGTTTCTTCATCTTTATCCTTTCGTGTTTTGTTCTTAATTATATGATATATGTTTTTGCCATAAAGGCAATAAAAAAACAGCCTAAGATTTTTAGACTGTTTTGCTTTTAGTATGCTATATTTAGGGCGTTCATTGTGCCTGCTGCCAGCTGTTCAAAAGATCTGTGATTGTTTTCAAAGCCTGGTGAATAGCGGTTTATAAAGGATTTGTATGTTGTATAACCCTTATCTGCGTAGGCATTTCTCATAAGCTTAAATGTTACTTCGATTCCGTCTTCTACTGTTGGTGGGTTGACCCAAGCGCCAGATCTTGTGTAGGCTGGAGCCCACTCGCCACCAAAACCATTTTTGTAATAGCGGATACATCCGAAGTTGTATCTGCCGCCGCCAGAGTTCATACCGAATGTGGTTTCTTTAGCGATTTGTCCCATAAAAATTCCAACATTGATGCCGTATTTTTCGGAAAGTTCCATAATTTTGTCGCCGTAGCCCTTAAGTGGGGTGTAGTGACCACGCTTTTCTAAGAACCTATCTATGTAAGCACCATCGATATGGTCTGGGTTTTTAGTTCTTATGTCAAAGTTTGAAAGGTCTCCTTGTCTGTAGCCTCTCCAGGAAAGTCTGCCAGGCTCTTCGTTATTGCCTGTAGCATTTTTGTTTGATCCTGTAATTGGAGCACGGTCAGCATGACCCTTATAGATTTCTTCTTCCTTGATTAAAAGTTCGTTTTCGTCCTTGTAGGAAGTTTGCTTAATTTCTACTTCTTCGTGGACGATTTCTTGGCCTTCCTTAAGACCAACAGCCGCATCTAGGTCAAAGTCGTTGTATTCAATTACTTGTGTGCTTTCAAGGTTTGTAGCATCTTCTGATGCATAAGAATTGCCCGCCAGTGCGAAAGCAGAAGCACAAGCAAGGCCTGTTAATATATATTTAAAATTTTTCAAATTTATTTTCTCCTTCTAATTATTGACTTCTATATTCTATACCAGCTTTACTCTTTTGTCAACAAAAATGTTACGGTTTTGTTACCAAATTCTTTCGAACTTGATAAAATAGCCGAAAAATAGGGGCAAATTGTTTTATTTTTGTTACAATTATTAAGAAATGAATTTCATATATTAGAAAGATGTAAAATACGAGACTTTAGATATTTTTAAAAATGTTATATAATAATAGCAAAGAGAGGAAACAATGAATATTTTATTAGACTTATATCTTACTTTTGTAAAAATCGGATTTATGACCTTCGGAGGCGGCTACGCAATGCTGCCAATCCTTGAAAGAGAGGTCGTAGATAATAAAAAATGGGCGACTAGTGAAGAAATATTAGATTATTACGCCATTGGCCAGTCGACTCCGGGAGTGATCGCCATAAATACATCGACTTTTTGCGGCTACAAGATTGCAAAAAATATCGGAGGGGTCGTTGCAAGCCTTGGCTTTATCACGCCTTCTATAATAATAATTACGCTAATAGCTGGATTTCTAAAGAACTTTTCCCATATAGGAGCTATCCAGCACGCTTTTTCGGGCATAAGAATTGCCGTAAGTGCCCTTGTTTTGTATTCGGTAATAAATATGCTAAAGAAAAATGCGACCACACCCTTTAAATTTTTGATATTTTTATTAACCTTCATGGCTCTTGCATTTTTTGATATATCGCCGGTTTTAATTGTAATTGTTGTGGCAAGTATAGGAATTAGCCTTGGGAGGATGAAAAATGCTTAGGATGATGTGGGAATTTTTCAAGGCAGGCCTTTTTGCAGTAGGTGGAGGGATGGCGACCATTCCATTCCTTCAAGAAACGGGCGAAAAATACGGATATTTCACAAGCGAAGAACTCCTAGATATGATAGCAGTCTCAGAATCAACACCAGGGGCTATAGGGATTAATATGGCAACCTATGCAGGAATTAAGGCCTACGGTCCTATTGGAGGGATTCTCGCCACCCTTTCCCTTGTGACAGGACCGATTATAATTATATTGATGATAGCAAGAGCCATCAGGGCCTTCAAAGACTCAAAAATAGTAAAGGACGCCTTCACAACCCTTAGACCAGCTACTGCCGGCCTAATCCTAGGAGCGATGAGTTCAGTCCTTGTCCTTACATTATTTGATGTAGAAAGCTACAGGATAAGTGGGGAAATCTTGCAAATTTTAAGGCCAATCCCAATCGTGCTTTTTGGAATTTTTCTCCTTATCTTGTTTAAGTTCAAAAAAATAAGCCCGGTTTGGATAATATTTTCAGGGGCCCTTTTGGGCGTTGTTTTGGGTTTGTAGAGGAAAATAAAGGATTTAATATTTAGAAAATTGAATATAGATTGGCCTTGGCTATGAAAATAGGTTTGAGATAAAAAATAAAACCCAGAGTCCGTTTGGATTCTGGGTTTGCTTTTTAGTTAGTTTTTATTGTGAAAGTAATTTGACTTTACTTATATAAACTTTCCTAATTTGCCTTTAAATTTACTTTTTCCTTCTTATTGCCTTAGCAACTTCCCCAAATACAAGTGGTATTAGAGAAAGGGCTAGAACTGGTAGCCATTCCCATGTGAAGGATACTACTTCGAAAAGTTCTCTTAAAACTGGTACATACATTACTACTAATAGTAGGGCAAAGGATAGGATTACAGCCTTGATTAGGTGTGGGTTTGATGCAAAGCCTAATTCTTTTAGGGTGTATTTTGTACTTCTTACAGAAAATGCTCTTAGAAGTTCTGATGTGATAAGAGTTGCAAATACCATTGTGTGAGCACCTTCGATTGAGTCTGGGAAGATCCATTTTAGACCAATAATATAAGAAGCAAGGACTGCTATGGTTATAAATATTGATTGGCTAATGAGGTTAGTTCTAATATCTCCAGAGATTATTGATTCTCTTGGATCTCTTGGTGGCTCTTCCATAAGGCCTGGCTCTGCTGGCTCAACACCAAGGGCTAGGGCTGGGAAGGCATCTGTGACTAGGTTTAGCCACAATAATTGGATTGGTGTAAGTGGGCTTGGTAGACCTAGTAGG
>CAUPHU010000032.1:0-12643 GCA_963511095.1 uncultured Anaerococcus sp.
GCAATGATTATGGAGGCAGCTCCTCCAGGGGTTAAGGTTCACGTTGTCCCAGTAAGAAAGATGATTGAAATTGATAAGGACCCACGTTTTGGTCTTACAAAGGTTATGCTTCTTTTTGAAACACCACAAGACGTTTTAGAATTTGTTGAAGGTGGCGGAGAACTTACTGAAGTCAACCTAGGATCTATGGCCCACTCAAAGGGCAAGGCTGTTGTTACAAACGCTCTTGCTATGGGCGAAGACGATATAGAAACCCTTGAAAAATTAAGAGAAAAAGGCATCAAGTTTGATGTTAGAAAGGTACCAGCTGATAGGGCTGAAAACCTAGATTCTTTACTTACGAAAGCTAAAAATGAATTAAATAAATAGGAGAGATTATGAGTTTTATTAATGTAATTTTAATCGGCATAGTTACTTTCCTTGCAGGTTGTGAAGGTATTTTGGACCAATTCCAATTCCACCAACCAGTTGTTGCTTGTACCCTAATAGGTCTTGTAACTGGCCACCTTAAGGAAGGTATCATACTTGGCGGTTCACTTCAAATGATTGCCCTAGGTTGGGCAAATATCGGTGCGGCAGTAGCTCCAGATGCGGCTTTAGCATCAGTTGCTTCAGCTATTATCATGGTCCTTGCCCTTGAAGGTGGGGATACCAATGCTACAAACGCAATCAACACATCCATTACCCTCGCTATACCACTTTCAGTAGCAGGACTTTTCCTAACAATGATTGCAAGAACTCTTGCGATTCCATTAGTTCACGGTATGGATGCTGCAGCAGAAGATGCTAACTTCAAGAAAATTGAAACCCTTTCATGGCTAGGCGTAGTTATGCAAGGTCTTCGTATCCTAGTACCTGCAATCGCACTTTGCTTTATCCCACCAGCAGTTGTAACAGAACAACTTAACAGGATGCCAGAATGGCTAACAGGCGGTATGGCAGTAGGCGGAGGCATGGTAGCAGCAGTAGGTTATGCGATGGTAATTAACATGATGAGTACAAAAGAAACTTGGCCATTCTTTGCCCTAGGTTTTGTATTTGCAGCCATCCCAGACCTTACCCTAATCGCCCTAGGTGCTATAGGTGTAGTACTTGCAATTATCTACATGACCCTAAAGGATCTTGCTACATCTAATACAGGTGGAAATGCTGGTTCTGGTGACCCACTTGGCGATATAATCAATGATTATTAAGGAGACGTTATGACAGATATAGTAAATGATAAAAAAGTAGTTCTTTCTAAAGAAGCTCGTAAAAAAGTTTGGTGGCGTCACCAATTCCTTCAAGGTTCTTGGAACTACGAAAGAATGCAAAACGGTGGTTGGGCTTATTCAATCATCCCAGCTATCAAAGAATTATATACAGAAAAAGAAGACCAGGCAGAAGCTCTAAAAAGACACCTAGAGTTCTACAATACCCACCCTTATGTATCAAGCCCAGTTATGGGTGTAACCCTTGCTATGGAAGAAGAAAGAGCAGCAGGTACGCAAATTGACGATGCTGCTATCCAAGGTGTGAAGGTTGGTATGATGGGACCACTAGCAGGTGTAGGTGACCCAGTATTCTGGTTTACCCTTCGTCCAATCCTAGGTGCTCTTGGTGCATCCTTTGCCCTATCAGGCTCACTTATTGGCCCATTATTATTCTTTGTTTTATGGAATGTGATCAGAATGGTTTTTGAATGGAAGACTCAAGAAATGGGCTACAAAGCAGGTAATGAAATCACAAAAGACCTTTCAGGAGGACTTTTAGGTAGGATTACCCTTATGGCATCAATCCTTGGTATGTTCATAATCGGTGCCCTAGTACAAAGATGGGTATCAATCAACTTTGCAATTGACGTTTCAAAAGTAGCCCAACAACCAGGATCTTACATCGATTGGGCAACTCTTCCTGCTGGTGCAGAAGGTATCCAACAAGCCCTCAAACAATTTGCAGACATTGGACCTACAGCCCTAGACCCAATTAAGGTCACAACCCTTCAAGAAAACTTAGACTCACTAATACCAGGTCTAGTTCCACTACTTCTAACACTTGGTATTTGTAAGCTTCTAAAGAAAAACGTATCACCAATCGCAATCATCCTTGCTCTTTTCTTAATAGGTATAATTGCGAAATATTTCCACATTATGTAATATGGTAGAAAGTCAAAACACCAAGATAGACTTTAAAACTAAGGCAAATTACCTAGGGGGTCTCACAAGTCGTGGAGACCTCCTTGTGGGTAATAAGGCCTTAGAATATTACAACGAAAAAAACGTAAGAGATTTTATTCAAATACCCTACACAGAGATAAGACTTGTGACAGCATCGGTAATCTTTAATAAAAAAATTACAAGATTTGCTATCCATACCAAGAAAAATGGGGACTTTGTCTTTAATAGCCCAGAAAATAAGGCTATATTAAGGGCCCTAAACAAATACCTTCCAGATGATAAGTTGAGAAGGTCCTTGACTGTGTGGGAGGCATTTAAAAAGAAATTTAAAAAATAAACTCCCGGCTCTGGGAGTTTTTTAGTTCTTTAAATTCATTAGTCTACACTTATAATAGTATCAATTATTTCTTTGTAAGGTAAAAGTAACTCTTCACTGTTTTCATCAGTAATCAATATATCAATACTACTAGCCTTACCTGCATAGAAAGTAGAGTATTTATTTAGTTTCTCTTTTATAACAGCACCTAAAACAACATCACTATTATTTATTAAAGCTGTTTTTAAAAAAGCTTCGTCTTGATTTGGGTAAGTTATACCTTTTTCTATTGATAATTCCGAAATTCCTAAAACTGTGCATTCAATGTTTAATTTATTAATCTGCTCAATTGCTTGAGCATTTCTTATAACACGAGTTCTATTATCAAGCTCTCCTCCTATTAAAATTATTTTTATGTTAGGGTCTATTGATAGTTCAATAGATATAGGTGGTGAATTAGTAACAATAGTTCCATTATAATTGTTTATCAAATTCTTAGCTATTGCAAGGTTAGTTGTACCACTATCGAGAAAAATCATGTTAAAATCTGATAATTCTTTTATTGTTGATTTGGCTAATAGTTCCTTGCCTTCTTTGTAAAGAGTTATTCTTTCTTGGAAGTCTATCTTTATATCTTCGTTTTTTAATGCTCCACCATGAAATCTTTTGATTATCCCGTCTTTGGACATTTCTTGTAAGTCTTTTCTAATAGTGTCTTCGGTCACATTAAGGGCTGGTGCAAGCTCGGTAGTTAGCACCCTCCCTTTTTTTTCTAATTCATTTATTATATACTCATGTCTTAATGGTTTTTTCATACTTATCCTTTTTTATTATATAATACCGTTTATTAAATAATAAAGCTAATCAAACCAGAAATCAATAATTGTATTCAATAAAAACTTGGATTATTCTATTGATTTTTATCGAAAAATATGATATTATAAAGGAAAGCAATAAAAAACGGTAAAAAATAAGGGGGTTTTTATGTTTGAGTTAATTGAACAATCTGGAATGCCTATATATAGAAATCCAGAAAATGGTTTGTTGGTTTTTGAGGCTCCAGCTTTATACAAAGGATTTAGTCAAAAATATTCGGAACAAATGGACGGACTTTACAAAGATGATGTTGAAAAAGGTGAGTTAGCATACGATGTCTATAGAGATATAGCTTTAGAGAAGGATAGAGAACTATTTGAAAAGTATGATTTTTCTTATGATTTTACTGTGATCCGTGAAGGCCTGATAGGAAAAGAAAGAAAAAAGACATCGGGTCATTATCATTCTTGGAATGAGATGAAGACAAATACTTATGCAGAAGTTTATGAAGTTTTGAAAGGAACGGCAGTATATATACTACAAAAGGTTGATAACTTCGATACCGATAATTTGGACGATATTAAGGTAGATGACTTAATTGTTTTAAAAGTTGAAGAAGGACAATCAGTAATTATCCCTCCAAATTATGGACATGTGTCAATTAACGCAGGAGAGGGAGATTTGATTTTTTCAAATATTGCTTATAAACCATGCAAAGTAATTTACGAACCTGTAAAACACTATAGGGGTATGGCAGTCTACCTAGTAGAAGAAGATGGTCAGGTAAAGGTTGAAGTTAATAAAAATTATGATAATTTGCCAAAAGTAAAATATGCCGTGGCAAAAGAAAATCCAAATTTGGGAATTAAATTTAACAACGCAACCTATACAGAATTTGTTAATAACCCTGAAAAGTTTGATTTTCTGCCTAACCCATCAGACTATGTAGAAGAAATAATGAACATGTTAGAATACAAGGAGGAGTTTTAAAATGAAAACAATACAAGCAGCTTTAGACCTAAAAACAACACAAGAAACTTTAGATATTCTGGAAAAAATTTCAGATAAAATTGATATTATCGAATTGGGCACACCATTGATTGTAAGTGAAGGTGTTGAAGTTATCAAAGAAGTTAAAAAGAGATATGAGGATAAAATAGTTTTCTCAGATATAAAAATTATGGATGGCGGATCCATTATGGCTGATTTAGTCTTTGAAGCGGGAGCTGATATGGTTTCTGTTTTAGCGGCAGCAAATGATGAAACTATTGAAGATGTTGTGAAAACAGCGAAAAAATATGGTAAAAAAGTTTTGATTGATATGGTTGCAATTAAAGATATAGAAAAAAGAGCCAAAGAGCTTGAATGGCTAAATCCTGATTATATATGTGTCCATATAGGCACAGATGTGCAAGGAAAGGGAATAAATCCAGTTGATGAAATCAAAAAACTAAAAGATATCAATATTAAAAAGGCGGCTGCTGGTGGAATTAATTTAAATACATTCCAAGGTGCGGTTGATTCTGATATTGATAATATTATTGTTGGGTCTGCAATGTATGGAGCGGAGGATCCTAGAGAGGTAGCTAGCAAAATGAGGAGTATGTTAGATGAAAAATAGCGAAAAAACACCTAAATCCATTGCGGTTGTAGCGTCTAGAGAGTTAACGGAAATATTTGATAATCTAAATGAAGATCAAATAGAGAAGCGTGTCGATAAGATATTATCAGCAAAGAGAGTTTTTGTTTGCGGTGCAGGACGTTCCATGCTTATGCTAAGAGCTTTTGCTATGAGGCTTATGCATATAGGGATAGATGCTTATGTCGTAGGAGATACCATCACACCGGCTTATGGAAAAGATGATTTGATTATTTTCGGTAGTGCATCAGGTGAAACAGGTGGACTAGTGAGGATTGCAAATACGGCGAAAAAAATAGGGGGCAATATTGCGTGTATTTCAATTTTTGAGGACTCAAGTCTTGCTAAATTATCAGAAGTAACAGTAGCTATTAAATCATACACAGATAAGCTTCCAGAAAGTGACAAAAACAAACCTAATATATTACCGGGAGGTTCAATGTTTGAAATTGCAATGCTAATTCTATTGGATTCTATGATAATAAAGTTAGGTGAGCATACTCATGTAGATACAAATAAATATTTTGATAGACACGCCAATTTAGAATAAAAGTAGGAGTAAATAATGGGGAAAATGTTTAAAAAGTTTCTTAATAAGTTGACTGACATTGGTGGATCGTTACAAACTGTTATAGCTATATTGCCAGCGGCAGGTATTTTGTTGGCGGTCGGAACGATTTTTACAAATCCAGAATTTTTAAAAATGATGCCGTTTGAAGCGTCTGAAGGTTTTTTGAATTTTTTTAATGTGGTTCTATCAGCAGGTAGCATAATTTTTGGTAACCTTTCATTGCTCTTTGCAGTAGGCGTAGCTATAGGACTTTCTAATAATGATGGTGTAGCTGGCCTATCTGCAGGTGTAGGATATTTGGTAATGAATGTTGCTATAGGTGGGATACTCGGTATTAGTGCTGAAGATGTTGGCTCATCAAATGCTTATGCTTCAATTTTAGGTATTCCTTCTTTACAGACAGGAGTTTTGGGCGGAATAATTATTGGTGTTGTAACATCAAGTATTTATAAAAAGTTTAAAAACGTAAAATTGCCTGTTGCTTTGGAATTTTTCTCTGGAAAAAGAAGTGTGCCAATAATTACAGCCATGGCATCCTTTTTAGTCGGGGTGATAATGTGCTTTATTTGGCCTCCTATTCAAGGTGGAATAAATTCACTATCTAATTTTGTTGCAAATATGAACACTGGATTAGCTGGTTTCTTATTTGGATTTGTGGAAAGGCTTACTATTCCTTTTGGAATGAACCACGTCTGGTGGCCTACATTCTGGTTGCAAACTGGGGAATATGTTAATAAAGCTGGTCAAGTAATTAATGGTGATCAATTGATATTTTTCTCTCAATTAGGAGATGGAGTAAAAATAACGGCTGGTAGATTTATGAACGGCTTGTTTGTATTGAAGATGTTTGGAATGCCTGCTGCAACTCTAGCTATGTATCATTGTGTTGAAAAAAATAGAAGACATGAAGCCAAAGGAATACTTTTATCAGGGGCATTGACTTCATTCTTTTCAGGAATCACTGAACCTATAGAATTTTTATTTATTTTTAACTCACCTATCTTATTTGCAATTCACGCAGTGATTGCAGGATTAGGTTTCACATTTACAAATATTTTAGGGGCCAATTTAGGCTTGTCCTTCTCTGGAGGATTCTTAGATTACTTGTTCTTTAATATTTTGCCTAATCAAAGCAAATGGTTGACTATAATACCTGTTGGTATTGTACAAGCAATAATATACTATGTAGTATTTAGATGGGCTATTATCAAATTTGATATAAAGACGCCTGGAAGAGAAGATATTTCTGTTGAAAAAGTTGATAGAAGAAAAGTTAACGATGAAGAATTTGCCCGTAGGATAATAGAAGCTTTGGGCGGTAAAGATAACATCACAAATGTAAATGCTTGTTATTCAAGACTTAGAGTTGACGTTGTAAATCCTAAACTTGTTAAAGAATCGGATTTTAGATCTTTAGAGTCTTCTGGATCAAATATAATGGGAAATAACGTCCAAGTTATTTATGGTACTAGAGCTGTTTCTATAAAAGATGATATTTTATCTGTATTAAGTGGAAACGTAATCACGGGAGAAAAAATTGAAACAAGTGATGGTGATGTGAACGTTAGCGTTGACCCAATGAAAATAGAAGAAATGAAATCCCCTTTTGCTGGTAGAATTATGAGCCTAGATAAAGTTCCAGATGATGTTTTTTCGAACAAATATATGGGTGATGGTTTCGCTATTGAAATGACAGATGGAAGAATTGTATCTCCAGTTAATGGAAAAATAATTAGTCTATTCCCAACACTACATGCAATAGGAATAATGGATGATTACAAAAATGAGTATGTTTTGCATATTGGATTGGATACGGTAGAGCTAGAGGGGGAAGGTTTTAATGCGCTGAAGAAATTGGGGGATAATGTGAATGTTGGAGATCCAATTATGGATGTCGATATAGAAAAAATCAAAAACAAAGGTTATAGCTTGATATCCCCAATAATTTTTACTAATCTAGATACAAATAGCTATATTGTTGAGACGAATAATTCGAATGACTATATTCAGAGTGGTGATGAGAATTTGGTAAAGATAATAACAAAATAAAGGGATTTTGAAAAATCTAATACAATAGAAGGTGGTGTGCGGAATAATGTTGCTATTAAGCACATCACTTTTTATTTTTTTAGAGAAAGTATATATTGTAAAGCTCGATATCGATGTTTGATAAGAAATACATCAGATATTTGAAAACATTTTCTCTATAGGGTAGATATTTTTTAGCAAATACTATATAATATTAGTATAAATATTAAAATGGACATTTTATTAACAAATAGATTTAAGTCCAAAAGGAGATATATTATGAAAAATTATAAGACATCTAATATCAGGAACTTAGCCTTGGTAGGGCATTCGGGTGCAGGTAAAACAACACTTACTGAATCCCTTTTATTTAAGACCGGAGTTATAGATAAAAAAGGTAAGACAGAAAGTGGAAACACTGTTTCTGACTACGAAAAACAAGAAAAGAAAAGAAATATTTCTCTACAAACATCAATAATTCCAATAGAATATAACGACTTTAAAATAAATTTCATAGATTCTCCAGGATTTTTTGACTTTGAAGGCGAAGTGCTCCAAGCTCTAAGGGCTGCAGAAAGTGCGCTTTTTGTTATAGACGGCGAAAAGGGAATCGAAGTTGGTACAGAAAAATATTGGAAATATACCCAAAAAATTAACTTACCATCCATAATCTTCGTTAATAAACTTGATAAGGAAAACGCTCATTTTAATAAGGTTGTATCAGACCTTCATATTGAGTTTGGTAAAAAGGTTACCCCACTTACCCTTATGCTTGGAGAAGGTGATGATTTTGAAGGAATCATCGATGTTATGGATAAAAAAGCTTATTCTTACGAAAATGATGAGAAGAAAGAGCTTGAGATTCCAGAAATCAGAATGGCAGAGGTAGAAGAAGTTTACAACAAGGTTATAGAAGCTGTTGCTGAATCTGATGATGAATTAATGGAAAAATTCTTTGAAGGTGAAGAATTTACAGAAGAAGAAATCAGAGAAGGTCTATCTAAAGCCATCCTTGAAGGTAAGGTTGTGCCACTTCTTGCAGGTTCTACAGAAAAAATGATCGGACTTACTTCACTTCTAGATGTAATTTGCAAATACATGCCAGCTATAGATGATGAGTCTGCAAACATTGGTTTTAGAGTCGCTGACGGATATGAAGCTTTCGATACAAATGAAGATGCACCATTTTCTGCTGTGGTATTTAAGACCCTTGCAGATCCATTCCTTGGTAAAATTTCAATCTTTAAGGTGGTAAGCGGTTCTATTTCAAAAGACGATAAGCTTTACAATGCGACTAAGGATTGCGATGAGAAAATCTCTTCACTATTCTTCCTAAGAGGTAATGAGCAAATAAAGGCCGACAAGATTGTTGCAGGTGATATCGGTGCTTTCGCTAAGCTTGAAAAGACTCAAACAGGCGATACACTTTGCTCTAAGGAAAACAAGATTGAATACAAGAAGATTAAGTATCCAAAACCAGTTTTATTCTACGCAATCAAGGCTGTAAGCCGTGCGGACGAAGATAAAATTTCAGAGGCTCTTCAAAAACTTAACGAAGAAGATCCAACATTCGCAAATGAAATGAATAGAGAAACTAGCCAACAAGTTTTATCTGGTCTAGGCAATGTTCAGCTTGAAGTTTTGATGGATAAATTAAAAGACAATTATTCTGTAAATACAGAGATTATAGAATACAAGATTCCTTACAGGGAAACAATCAAGGGCAAATCAGATGTCCAAGGTAAACACAAAAAACAATCTGGTGGTGCAGGCCAATACGGTGACGTATTTATCAGATTTGAACCAAGTGAAGAAGACTTTGTCTTTGACGAAGAAGTATTCGGCGGCGCTGTGCCAAAGAACTACTTCCCAGCAGTAGAAAAAGGTCTTGAAGAATCCCTAGCAGAAGGTCCACTTGCAGGTTATAAGGTTACAGGAATTAAGGCAACACTTTATGATGGTTCTTACCACCCAGTTGACTCAAACGAACAAGCCTTCAAAACTGCAGCAAGAATTGCCTTCAAGAAGGGTATTGAAGAAGCAGACCCAATCCTACTAGAACCTGTTATGAGTCTAGAAATAAATGTTCCAGACGAAAACATGGGTGATGTAATGGGCGATATGAACAAGAGGCGTGGTAGAATTTTAGGTATGGAACCACAAGCTGATGGCAGCCAAGTTATCAAGGCGGAAGCTCCACTCTCAGAAGTTCTAACCTATGCTATTGACCTTAGAAGCCAAACATCAGCTAGAGGATCTTTCTCAATGGAATTTGTAAGATATGAAGAAGTTCCAAAAGAAATCACACAAAAGGTAGTAGAAAGCAGAGAAGACAAGTAATTACAGGAGGCAGCAATGGCAAGATGGGAAATATTAGAAATAGATCCTTATTTAAGTGACTTTGAAAATGACATAAATCTAAGAATGGATAGGCTAAAAGAGCAAAAAGATAAGTTTTTAGCTGGTGGTAAATCACTTAAAGAATTTGCCAATGCTCACCACTATTACGGCCTCCACAAGGTAAAGGGAGGCTGGATTTATAGAGAATGGGCTCCAAATGCTGACGGCCTCTACCTTCTAGGAGATTTTAATAATTGGGATAAAAAATCCCATCCTATGACAAGGCTAGATAACGGCGACTGGGAAATATTTATAAAGGGCATAAGGACCCTTGCCCACAAGAGTCGCCTTAAGGTTCTTGTTGACGCAAATGGGCAAATCAAGGAAAGAATTCCGATTTTTGCTACCAGGGTAGAAAGGGATGAAAACTTAGATTTTGCAGCTATTGTAGAAAATCCACGAAAAGATTTCGAATGGACTGACGAAAATTTTGAAATAAAAAACGATGACCTTTTGATTTACGAAGCCCATATAGGTATGTCAGGTGAAGAAGGCAAGGTCACTTCCTACAAAGAGTTTGAGAAGTATGTTTTGCCAAGGATTAAAGAAGCTGGCTACAACACCGTTCAGTTAATGGCTATAGCCGAACACCCTTACTACGCGTCCTTTGGCTATCAGGTTGCAAACTTCTTTGCTCCTTCCTCATGGTATGGGGAAAACAAGGACCTCAAAAGCCTTGTAAATACAGCTCATAACATGGGTCTAAATGTCATAATGGACTTGGTTCATTCACATTCAGTTAAAAATACTGCCGAAGGTATCAACGAATTTGACGGAACTGACTACCAATTTTTCCACGCAGGACCTGAAGGCAACCACCCAGACTGGGATTCCAAATTATTTGACTACCACAAGGGCGAAGTTGTCCACTTCCTCCTATCAAATGTGAAATATTGGCTAGAAGAATTCCACTTCGATGGCTTTAGATTTGATGGAGTCACATCCATGATCTACAAAGACCACGGACGTGGCGAGACCTTTGATTCATACAAAAAGTATTTTTCAATGAATACTGATATAGATGCCCTAAATTACTTGCAAATGGCAAATGAACTCATCAAGGAAATAAAACCAAAGGCAATTACCATTGCAGAGGATATGTCAGGTATGCCTGGAATGTGTATACCAGTTAGCCAGGGCGGAATTGGTTTTGACTACAGACTTGCCATGGGTATGCCAGATTTTTGGGAGAGGACGCTCAAAAGAAATGATTACGATTGGGACTTATCCAATATGTGGTATGAGCTTACAACCCACAGACCAAGCGAAAAGAGAGTTGGCTATGTAGAAAGCCACGACCAGGCCCTAGTAGGGTCAAAGACCACAATCTTCCAGCTGGCAGATGCTGTGATGTACGATTCTATGGCAGTTGACATTCACAATTTTGAAATCGACCGTGCCATAGCCCTCCACAAGATGATTAGGTGGATAACCCTATCAATGGGAGCTGATGCTTACCTCAACTTTATGGGCAACGAGTTTGGTCACCCAGAATGGATAGACTTCCCAAGGGAAGGCAACAACTATTCCTACCACTATGCCCGCCGTCAATGGTCACTTAGGGATGCGGATTACCTAAAATATAAGTTCCTGGCAGACTTTGACCAAGCTATGCTTGAATTTGCCAAGGAAAATGACCAGCTAGGCAATGACACCTACAGATTGTGGCTAGATAATGATAGGAAGATAATAGCCTTTAGAAATAAGGACATAGTCTACCTATTTAACTTCCATCCAACAAATTCCTACGAATCTTTCCACCTACCAATCCACGATATTGGAGAATTTAAGGTCCTAATCGACACTGACGAAGAAAGATTTGGTGGTTTTGCAAGGATAAGCCACGGCGTGACATACAGCACAGAGAGACTTCCGGGCACAGACTATGACGGGATAAGAATTTATATCCCATCAAGGACAGCCCTCGCACTCAAAAAGGTCAAATAATGAAAATAATATGTTTGGGAGACTCCTTCACAGAAGGATTTCTCGTAGAAAATAAATCCTATACCCGCTTTTTATCAAAGGCGGGTTTTGATATTATAAATCTTGGTCTAAATGGGTCAAGGACTGATTCAATGCTTTTGAGATTGAATTCCTACCAGAAAGCTCATAAAAAAGCCGACCTACTAATAATTTTTGGTGGTACAAATGACTTTATTCAGGGCTATGGTGTGGATTTTGTATTTGAAAAGCTAAAAAGTATAGTAGACCTATCTAATGCAAGGCAAAAGCTTCTAATTATCCCACCTTTTGTCGAAGAAGACGAATTTTGTCCGGTCTATGGAGAAATTAATAAAAAAATCCAAGACCTTAGGGAGAAGATTAAAGATTGGGAAATAGACTACATCGATGCAGAAGAAATTCCCGGCCATTACCTAGACGGAGTCCACTTAGCAAGCGACTTCCACGAAAACCTTGCAAAGAAAATTATAGAAAAGATAGGAGATAAGAATGCTTAATTTCGACTATCATGACTTTGACCAACAAGTCATTGATACCTTAGACCAAAACCAAATGCTAAGAACATTTTTGAAAAACGCCCTCATAGCAAAAATTGTAACCATTGCTATAGCAGTACTTATAGGCTATATACTTATAAGATTAAGCGGCAAATTATTAGATAAGGTTTTAAATAAAAACAATGGAACCAGGGGAGCAAATCCGGCCAAGGTTGCTACAGTCACAAAATTACTTTATTCTATAGTGAAATTCAT
>CAUPHU010000033.1:0-12552 GCA_963511095.1 uncultured Anaerococcus sp.
TGGTTTATTGTTTTGCTCTCTTTCGTTCGCTCAACTCACTAAAGTGAACAAATCATAAAAAGAAGACGAGCCCCAAGCTCGTCTTCTTTTTGGTCAAACCATGCAATATCAATAGCAATCATGGTTAATATTATTATACCCACTAAGCTTATATTTTCAATTCTTTGGAATTTTAAAAGACGAGTTGGTGGCTCGTATTTAAGGTAATTTCATAGAAATACTCAGATTCATACAATCATTATACTTCTTTTTTTAATTTTCTAAATCACAAGCAACTCATTTCCCAAAATCCACAACATCTCCCCTGTCATCTACGATTTTGTATCCAAAAGATGCGATTTCTTTTTCTAAGTCTTTCTTAGCTTCCGCTGCCTCAAGGCCTGTATTTAGCTTGTTATCATAAAGACTGTAGGACCTTTTGGTATTTTCTGGAGTGAGATTTGGCATGAGGACATTTGCCCCTGCCATAAGACCAAGCCTTCTGCCTTCTGGGTTTATTGTCCCAAGGGCTGTTGTGGCTGGGATTAGGGCGTAAGGGAAAATTATCCTTAAAATTGCCACAAGCCTAAGAGTCTTCGTAAAAGACCCATCAGAATAATTTTTAAAGGGTGTATCATGACTTACAAGATATGGCCCAATCCCAATCATATCTGGCTCAAGCTCTTCTAAAAATCTCAAATCTCTTATCAAATCATCAGTCGATTGAAAAGGACTGTCTACCATGAAGCCCCCACCAACCTGATATCCGATTTTCTTTAGATCTCTCAAACACTCTTGCCTTGTTTCTAATTTCATGGAGTCCGGATGGAGTTTGTTGTAATGGTCAGGATTTGAGCTTTCCTCTCTCAAAAGATACCTGTCAGCACCTGCATCAAAAAAGGCTTTGTAATCATCGTACGACCTCTCACCTAGGGATAAGGTAATTGCAACATCTTTGTAAGTTTTTTTCAAAGTTCCAAGCACATCCACCATAAATTCTCTAGTAAAATGAGGGTCTTCTCCACCTTGCATTACAAAGGTCCTAAAACCAAGCTCATATCCAAAACGGGCTGCTGAGAGGATTTCTTCTTTAGCTAGTCTGTAGCGGCTGATATTTTTATTTGATTTTCTTATTCCACAATAATAGCAATCATTTTTGCAAATATTAGAAACTTCGATAAGACCTCTGATATAGACCTTATTTCCATAGTTTTCCCTACGGATTTCATCGGCTCTTTTCATAAGTTCTTCAGTCATAGACTCATCTTCTATCCATTTTTTCAAAATTTCCCTATCAATGTGCTTAATCTCTCTTTTTCGCATATGACCCTTTCTTTATAAAAAAATTAGGAGGTCCTAAGACCTCCCTCGGGTTTGGTAAAATAAATTCATTTATAATATACTCAAAGTCGACTAAAATGCAATATTATTTTACATTTCTGAAAAGATTATAGGGAAATTTGTAGTAGCGTGGTCTTGGAAGATAGGATTTGATTGGCTTTTCAAGTTTATTTTCCAAATCACTTTGCCATTTTTTCAATATTTCCATTCGCTCGGATCTCTTTTCATCAAAGGGAGTATTTCTAAGTTCTTCTCTTTTATAAAGACCCAAATATTCCTCACCAATCAAATTATCAAGCAAGATAATAAGCCTTTCATAAGGAGTGATTTCCCTTTTCTTAAGGTAGGCCGCTAAAAATTTATAGTCCCTCTCACTTAGATTATTTTCCCCATGGTAAGATTCTATTTCATCTGTCACAAAGCCGTGGGATAGAGCAATATTTGCCGGGAAGAAATAAGAATCAAATCTTAAAGCCCTGTAGCCTTCCATCATATGGGCCATATCCTCATGGCCATAGCCTTTTCCAATGTCATGAAGCGTCCCGCAAGCATAGGCGATTTCAGGATCTAGACCAATTTCTTTGGCGATTTTTTCTGCTGTTTTACCAACTATATGACTATGGATAATCCACCTTCCAGGATTTATCTTAAAGGCTTCATCAAGTAAATTTCTTACCTTATCCTTATTTGTAATTTTGCCAAAGCCTTCTTAATAAATATCAAATCACCCCATACGCCTTGTATTTATCAGATCTATTTTAAAATCTATTAGTTTTTCGTTTTTCTTATAAAAAAGCAAAACCTCATCCTCTTTTCTAATCTCATTTTTATAAACCAACTTAATATAGGAAATTCTCTCCTCATCAAAGCCTTCTATTTCCCTGAGGTAATCAAAATAAATCCCATTATTAACATGATGGTTTTGGTCAAAATCTGTCCTTCTCACTTGAATTTTCTTTCCTCTTTCAAAATCTTTTACTAGCTTATATGGATTCCCAGAGTAAGTTTCCTTATTTTCCCCATAAGCTGCTGCGATTTTTTCATCAATTATACTCGCCCTTGCTTTTTTTCTATCAAACAAAACCATAGAGGCCTTGGCCATTACAAAGATTTCTCCATCTTTTCTAATTTCAAAATTCCTGTAGGCATAAAATCTTTTCATATAGGTAGGAAAGGTTGTGATTTCAATCTCATCACCCTTGCGGATTGGCCTTAGAAATTTTATATCCCAAGAATATAATAACCAAGTTTTCCCTTCCATTATAGGCAAGTTTTTTCTAATTTTTCAATTTGTTTGAAGGCTAAATCAAGCATAAGTCCTGTAAGATTTTTAATAGTGATAATTCCCTTTTCATTGCAATACATGGGCAAAACTTTATAAATTCCAAGTTCTTTCATAGGTCTCCTTAATACAAAAAAGGGCAGTTGCCCACCCTTTTTAGTCTAATTCTTTCAATAATTCCTTAACTGCCATTAAGAATTGATTGTCTTTTTTAAAGTCATTATCATTTAGATCTAGGTCTAAATTATTATTTTCTACTTCTACGTCAGGTTTTACACCGATTTTGTTGATTTTTTCACCGTTTGGTGTCTTGTATTCACTGATTGTAATCTTAGCTCCTGCGCCATTTTCAAGTGGGAAAAGTTTTTGGACTATGCCCTTTCCAAAAGACTTAGTTCCAACAATCTTAGATCTTCCCCTATCTTTAAAGGCTCCGGCCAAAATTTCTGAAGCTGAAGCAGAGTTTTCATTAATAAGGGTTACCATTGGTATATCGTCCATGTCAGCGTCAGATTTTTCTGTAATTACATTACCATTCTTATCTTCTGTTGTCACAATAACCCCCTCATCAAGGAAGGTATCGGCTATATTTAGACAAACATCAAGTGATCCACCTGGATTATTTCTCAAATCAAAAACTAGACCGTCAATATCAGAATTTTTAAGTTTAGAATATTTTTCCTTAAAATCTTCCCAAGTAATATCATCAAAGGCAGAAAGTCTTAGGTAGCCAATATTTTTATCAGCAATTTTAATAGTTTTTGCAAAAACAGTATCAACCTTCACATCACGTCTTTCGACCATCATAGGAATTTCTTCGCCCTCAGGCTTATCTTCGCTGACTCTTAGGACTTCTATTTTGACTTTTGTACCAGGCTCACCTCTTATGAGGGCCACAGCCTTATCAAGTTCAGTCGCATCAAATTCCTTGCCTTCTACAGATTTGATAATATCGCCTGACCTCATCCCAGCTTCTTTTGCTGGAGAATCTTCAAACACTTGGATAACTTTAATCGCCCCTTCTTTAGAAGCAGACACAGTTACCCCTATCCCCTTATACCTACCATCCAAATTTTCCATAAGTTTTGTAAACTCATCTTCTGGATAATATGTAGTATAAGGATCGCCAAGGTTGGCAAACATTCCCTTAAGAGCCCCATTATAGAGGTCTTTTTCCTCATAGTCAAAAAGGAAATTCTTATCTAAAAGTCCCTTAAGCGAATCCATTTCAGTAATCAGTTCTTTATCATTTTCCTTCATACCCTGGCCTAAATTCAAATTCGACCCAAGCATAAAGCCAGAAAATCCAATCGCCCCAATAAGAACAAGGGACAAAATTATTTTTCCAAATCTTTTCATTAGCTAATATCCTTTCTAAATAGTAAAAATTTATACTTATAATAATACTATTATATCACAATTAGGCCTAAATGGTATAAAAATCAGCAAGTATTATAAAATAGTCTCCTTGGATTTTGGGTATAAGCTAAGTATAACAAGAATTTTCACAAGGGAGATAAAATGCAAATCAGAGAAGTATACAAAGACATCTACCAGGCGATTTTCCCACTCACAGGAAATCCCCTCAAATCAATAAATATATTTGTCATAAAAGCAGAAGACTCGTCCATGATAATCGACACAGGCTTTAATAATCCTGAAAATAGGTCCAACATGGAAGAAATATTTGAAAAACTAGACTTAAATACACTAAAAACCAAACTTTTCCTAACCCACCTCCACTCAGACCACGTAGGCCTTGCCAAATGGCTAGACGATAAGGGCATAGGAGATATTTATATATCAGAAACAGACGGAAAAATGGTCGAAAATGGCATCCACAAAGAAGACTTCCAGTGGCAAAACATAATGAAAAACGCCCACTTCCAAGGACTCGGTCCAGAAAATCTCAACATAGAAGACCACCCAGGCTATAAAAATAGGCCAAAAGAAAAATTCCCATCCACAAAAATAAAGCCAGGCTGGCAAATTCAAATAGGCGACTATAATTTTATAGCGATAGACGAAGCAGGCCATACACCAGGCATGCTAGGCCTCTACGAAAAAGACCACAAAATCCTATTTTGCGGCGATCATATCCTAGGAAAAATCACCCCAAATATAACCTACTGGGGCGATGAATTTGGCGATAGCCTTGGAATATATCTAGAAAACCTCGAAAAAATCAAAGACCTCAATATAAAACATCTCTACTCCTCACATAGATTTTTAGTAGAAGATGTGAAAGCCCGCATAGAAGAATTAAAAATCCACCACGAGGAAAGATTAAAAGACTGTCTTAAGATTATAGAAAAACTAGAAAAGGCCAACACCACACAAATCACCCAACAAATGCACTGGGACATAAGGGCAAAAGACTGGCAAGACTTCCCATCAAGCCAAAAATGGTTTGCCGTAGCAGAAGCAGCAGCCCACCTTAAACACCTTGTAATACAAGGTAGAATAAAGGAAGAGGTAATAAATGGAGTTGGCTATTATTCATTAATATAAAAAAACAAATCCCGCCTAGGTTAATTTCCTAGGTGGGATTTTGATTTTAAGACCATATTTAATGGTCAAAAAAATCGCCCACCTTTCAGTAAGCGATTTTATTTCTATTTCCAAAAATCAATTTTTTCAGTATCTAAGCCTATACTTTCGGCTAAAAATACTGGATCTTTGTTTTCTTTTCTTTGTTTTCTGTAGTCAGCGAGTGCCTTTAGGGCGTATTTGCCTAGTACAAATATGGAAAAGATATTTATTATTGCCATGATTCCCATTAGTAGGTCTGCTAGGTTCCATACGAATTGCATTTCCATGCCACTTCCTACAAATATCATTAGGATGGCAAGGAGTCTATATCCTATCATTGACTTATCTGAAAGACTTTCGCCCTTTAGATATGCTAGGCAGGATTCACAGTAATAAAGATTTCCCAGGAGGGTTGTGAAGGCAAATAGGGCTAGGCATACTGTTATAAAGATATAACCAAAAGATCCTAGGACTGTAGAAAGGGCTTCTTGGATGTAGCCTGCCCCTGCTAGTTCTTCTGTCGGAGCAACTCCAGATACAAGGGCCATGAAGGCTGTTGCTGTACATATTATAAGTGTATCTATAAATACAGATACCATTTGTACAAGACCTTGCTTGGCAGGATGGCTTACTACAGCACTTGCCGCAGCATTTGGTGCAGAACCCATACCAGCCTCGTTAGAATATAGTCCTCTTTTGATTCCTTCAACCATGGCAGATCCTGCCACTCCACCAAAGATTGCCCTAAAGTTGAAGGCATCATCTATTATCATCTTAAACATGGTTCCAAGATTCTTAAAATTGATTCCAATCATAAAAAGCGACATCAAAACATAGATAAGTCCCATAATTGGCACGATTACTGATGTGTATTTTATAATTCTCTTGCCACCGCCAAGGATACAATATCCAGCAACTATAGCAAGAGCTGCACCTACTACCCAGGAAGTTTTTCCCTTTTCATAGAAGCTATAGGCCCTAAAAGAATCTTGCAGGTTAAATGATGCCAGCATATTAAAGCCAACCGCATAGGTCAAAATGAGGGCAATGGCAAAGATAACTCCGAGCTTCCTAGAGCCTAGTCCTTCTTCTATATAGTAGGAAGGACCACCGTAGCTTGATCCGTCGTCGGCTTTTTTCTTAAAAATCTGTGCCAGGGTCGATTCAATAAAGGCAGAAGCTCCACCAATCAAGGCGATAATCCACATCCAGAAAACTGCTCCAGGACCGCCTAGGCAAATAGCATTCGATACTCCAACGATATTGCCCGTCCCAACACGAGAAGCTGTAGAAACCATAAGGGCTTGGAAGCTTGATACATCGTCTTTTCCCGCAGGCTTCTCTCCAATCACCCCGATAGCATCTGATAATAAATTAAACTGAATAAGGCCAGTTTTAATAGTAAAATAAAACCCACAAGCCAAAAGGATTATTATCAAAACTGGATAATAGAGATATCCATTAACCGTAGATACTATACTTTTAAAAATTTCCATAATATTCTCCTTCTAAAATAATTTATAAACAAAACACATATGTGCCAAAGTATCATCTTATCATGCTAAAGTAAAGCTTTAATTAGTTTACTCGAAAATATATTTCCTGTCAATTAATTATTATCGAATATTATTAATATTTTTTCATTATCCTTATAAGTATAAATATAAAACAAGGCCTCAATTAAAATATATGCTCAAATTTACTCAAATAACAAACGCAAAACAAACGCAAATTTTCTTGCGTTTGTTTTTATCCTATATATCATTTTCTCTCTCAATTAAATATCTAATTTCCTTCTAAGTCCAAGACCCCTTCAGGAGCTGATTCTTTGCCTACATATTCTATCCTGGTTGTAAGTTTCTCTTTAGCCTTGCTCTCTTTGAAGGATTCATCGGTTTCTTTTATTAGATAAAGTCCTTCCTCAAGTCCTTTCATTTTTACCACGTCTTTCACCTGGTCCTTATTTTTATCAAACATAGCCTCAGTCATTTTATCATAGTCTTTGCCATTATAGAAAAGTTTTGATTTTTTAGAATACTTTGGGTCTTGCCCAAGTTTCTTACTTATCTCTGCAATGCTCATCTCCTCGCTGTCTTTTGCAAATCGCATCACATCCCAAGGCCCCATCTTATCATCTTCTATTTTCCAATAGGCTACCTGCCTTCCGCTAGGGTGTACTGTAGCATTTTCCTGATTTTCCACTGCTTCCATACCTATCCTTAGCTCATAGCCCTTCTCCTTATCAGCATAAGATTTGACTAAAAATCCTCCTACAAAGACCAATGCCAGGAGAAAAAGCACCGTAATTTTTTTATTAAATATTTTTTTCATATTAACTCCTTTTTTCCTAGTATAGCAAAGACCATGTAAAATTTAGATAAAAAAACTTGCAGGCTTTCAAAAAACCTACAAGTTTTTATTCCTATTTATTTTTCAAAACCTGCCCTTATTCTCTTAGCAAACCTAAAGAATGTATAGATTAGGGCAAGTATTCCAAGCACGGCTCCAAGTAAAGTTGCAATCCTTGTGACTTTCACAAGGCCGGCCCCTTCTTTGGCTGCTTTCTCGCTTGCTACAAATTCCCCGCTTGGGAGTTTGAATTCTTCCGCTGGCCCCGATTCGTCTCTTATTGCATTTACCAAAAGCCTGTCAGGTCTTGGTGGCAAAAATGGACTACAGGTCAGAAGTGTGATCATATCAAGATCGCCCCTAGGTGCAAGTTTATCCCAGTCATATGGGCCAATGATTTCCTTATCGCTTACCACATATCTCATGGTCTCTTCAGCTCTTTCTATATAGATGTAGTCGCCGCTTTCAAGCTCATCTGCATACAAAAACATAGTATCGCCCCACCAGCCCCTGTGGCCAGCTATAGCAGATCTTGTGCCCTTGCCACCTATAGGAATGGCTGTGCCTGCAACTTGGGCAACACCCTTTGAGATGTGCTCGTTTGTGGCATCCAGATATATTGGCAGGTACTTATCAAGCTTAGGTATTGATAAATAGGCAAAAGGTGTATTTGTTGTCCTAAACATCTCGTACTTATTTTCGTAATCTTCAGTCGTAAAAGGGTCTTCCACGCTGATATCTGTTTCCTTTATTTTTTCGTTGTAGGCCATGGCCTTTTGATTTTCTTCCTTAATTTCTTCAGAAGACTTAGTCGCCTCGATTTTTTGGAAACTTTTCCTTGCCGCTCTTGCAGAATAATCGTGGTAAGTCCTCAAAACTAAGGGACTTGTCAAAAGGGTTAGGCCCACGATTATAAGTATATATCCAAAAAGTGATTTTTTAGTTAATTTGATTTCTTTCTTCAATTTCTCTTAGCTCCTTAGTTAGGGTATCTGTCCTCTTCTTTTCCCTAAAAAGTGTCAGCATCAGGATAATGATAATAGGTATAACAACCAAAACCATCCTGAAAAAGTCCACTCTCGCCCTTGGCGTATTGGCAACCCCGTCGTCAATAGCCTCTTGGTAAGGAATCCTCTCCCCACGGACCAAAAGCCTGTGAGAGTTGATCATATAAGGCGTACAGGTCAAAAGTGTCGCATAATCTTTGTTTTCAACTACAAGGACCGGCTCAAAGTTAGATGGCTCAACCACCTGGATTTTGTCAACCTTATAGGCAATAGTTTCCTTGATATTTGTAATATAGAAAACATCGCCGTAGGCAAGCTGGTCAAGGTTCCTAAAAAGTTTCGCATTTGGTAGGCCTCTGTGGGCAGTGATAACTGTGTGGGTAGAGTCTCCTCCTATCGGCAAACTCGTACCCTCCAAGTGGCCCGCACCCTGTTGCAAAACATCTTCGCTAGAACCAGCCCTGATAGGAATATCAACCTTTATCTTTGGTATATTGACATGTCCAACCATCTCCTCAACCTCAAGCATCCTAGCATATTCAGCACGACCCGCTTTTTCCATATCGGTATAAGGGTCGGCAAGCCTTGAAGGATCGAGCGTACGGTTATAGGCAGCTGCAAGAGCCATCCTTCTATCGAGGTCCTCAGGTGGCAGGTCTTTGGCAGCCTTCACAAAGGTCACCACGTCATCCTCGGCCTTGATTTCGTAATATTTTTGACTTATCAAAGGATAAGAGAAAATCAAAAGCCCCAAGAGGAAGATTGCCATAAAAACTAGTCTGTTTTTAGCCTGTTTAGACATAATCGTCATCCTCGCCTGCTAGATTATCGAAAAGGTCGCCTTGGTTAGGACTATTTTTTGGCTTAGATTTTATAAATCCGCCCTTAGTAAACTCGCTAATTCTCTTAAAATACTTCTTGTTATCTCGTCTTAATTTCAAAATCAAAATGATTAGGATAAGAATTAGGATTAATGATGCGAAGAAGAGTAACCTAAATATCCAGTTATTCCTATTTTCTCTAATCGATTCTTCATCAACTGCTGGCACATAAGGCACCCTGTGGCCCCTTACAATCAGCCTGTGAGTATTAATCATTATAGGTGTACAAGTCAAAAGGGTCGCATAATCGTGGCCCGGACTAATCAAAAGGTCATCAAAATTTGATGGCTCGATAACCTTAATCTGGTCGACCTGATAGGCAATGATGCCCTCGATATTTTCAATATAAAACTTATCCCCGATTTCAAGTTGGTTTAGGTGGGTAAAGAGAGTCGCCTCAGGCAGACCCGAATGGGCCGTCAAAACCGTATGGGTCGAATTGCCCCCGATTGGAAGACTTGTCCCCTCCAAATGACCAACACCCTTTTGGAGAATATCTTCGCTAGTACCTGCATATATTGGCAGCTTTTGGTTAATCTTTGGAATATCAACAGTCCCGATCATCTCCTCAACCTCAAGCATACGGGCGTACTCCTTGCGGCCTTCTTCCTGTTGTTTTCTAGAATATGGATCTGATGCAATCTTACCAGATAGAGACTCGTTAAAAGCCTTAGCCAAATTTATTCTCCTGTCGATTTCCTTAGTATCTAATTTCTTTGCCCCGCTCGAGAAAGTTGTAACCTGCTCGTTAGACTCAATCCTGTAATAGAGCCTAGAGACAAGGGGATACATCATCACCAAAAATCCTAAAAGGAAAATCAACCTAAAGACCCAACGGGATTTTTTCTTATTAACTTTTTTTCCTTTAGCTTTATTTTTCGCCATAACATCCTCTATGTAAAAAAGACTCAAAGGTCTTCGTGATTTCTACAAATATTATATCATAGAAAATAAGGACCCCTCAAATGAAGGATCCTTCAAATCTTATATCCTCTGTTTCCTCTCGCTAGAATTTACAAATCTCATACCCATGATAGTAAGGATTATGCCGATAATAGCCATAACAACTATCCTGATATCACCAGTCTTCACAAGAGGGTTTTTCACAATCCTGGTAATCTCGCCAGGAACGTGTCTGGTTGTAATTGTATTTTCTTTGCTAGTAACTGTAGTAGGCACGTAAGGCTCATTCACAATCTTCTTAGCTGGCTCTAAATTACTTGCCGCATCAACTGTAAAAGGTGTAAGCTCTTGGCTGATAGTGTGGTTCTTTGGAGCCTCAATCTCCTTAAGAGCATAGTCCCCATACTCGAGTCCATCTATACTAAACTCACCATTATCTGGAGAAGTAAGGGTAATCCTCTTTCCGTCCTTAAGGAATTCTTTATAGTTAGATCCTTCCTTTTTCATAAGGACAAACTTAGCTCCAGCAAGCCTATTCTCTTTCTTAGAAGAATCAATCTTCACAAAATGATAACCGCCTGTAGGTATTCCTGGTTCTTCTGGTTTCTCAGGTTTATTTTTTACAGTAACAATTTCAACTTTTCCGTCTTTGTTAACCGAATTAAAATTCTTAATTTCAAAATCAATCTTATTTTCAATCTTGATATAGCCTTTTAAAGCTACCACTTCCTTGAAATAATACTTGCCATTTTCTAGGTTAGTAATATTGATAATACCGCCATTTTTAGTCACAAGCTTATCCTTACCATTAGGATCTACCTCATAACCGACATCAGTCTTCTTGAAATTAAGCTTTTTATCATCAGCTTTTTTGTAAACTTCAAACTCAACCCCATCCAAAGCCTTGCCATTATCAGCATCGACTTTTTTAAGGATAGGAATTCTATGGTTTTCTACTGTGTCAGAACCACCAAGCTTAAGATTTTTAGAAGTTTTATTCACATTGCCTTCATTAGGATATCCTGGAGCTGGCTTAAGTTCCTTGAAGTAGTACTCAACTTTTTTTTCCAAGTTATAAACTATAATCTCTCCACCGTTCCAAGTTTTAAGAGCAATAGCATCACCCTTTTCATCATCACGGTAGTATACACCTTTTTCACCTGTAAGCTTAACAGGCTCATCTTTTTTTCCATCTACACCTTTTTTATAAAGTTGGAACTCTGCATTATCAAGCTTTTTATCCTTATTAATAGCATCCACTTTGATAAGCTTGATGTAATCCTTAGGTGTATCTTCAGTTACCTTAGCGTTTATATTAAGAGTATTCTCTTTCATATCCTTATTAGGTAATTTTACAACTTGGGTCACAAGCTTTTTATTAGGAATCTTCTTGGAAGCATCAGTTTCCTTAATCAAATAGTAACCTGCGTCTAAATCTGAGATTCTAATTAATTCAGATAGTTCTTTTATATCAAATTCATTAACAACCTCTGGCTCTATCTGATCATATAGCTTATTTTTATAATGAAGCTTGCTTCCACCAGGTTCTATAACTTTTTCTATTTGTTTTTTTAAATCTTTTTCAGTTTCAGATATAGTCTTGCCATCATAGGTTCTTGCAAGCTTAAGTCTTGCATCATCAGACCTTTCTTTATCAACCTTAAGCTTATATACTTTAACCTGTCTTTCAGATGGCTTAATCACTATTTTATCTTTTACTTTATCAAGAACATCACTATCATTAATGTTAACATTTAAATCAATGGTATACTTCTCTACTTTCTTAGCAGTCTCTTCAGCCAAAGCACCCCCGCCAGGCAAGAAAACTCCCACCATCAAAAATAAAGATAAAATTAGATATATGTATCTACTCTTAAAATCCCTTCTCATAACTCCTCCCGGTCCTAGTCATAATAATAATTGCAATTTAAAAACATCAAAAAAGTTTATCACTCAAAACTTTTTTATAATAAATTGTCGAAAAAATATATGTATAATAATTTTCTATTAGTTACATTTATTATATCACAAAACCCCCAATAGTACCATTCAAATTTGGCTTTTTTACCATAATTTTCAAAAATAAAAGCAAAAATCAAAAAAATAATCCAAAAAACAAAAAAACGAGCCCAAAACTCGTTCCTTTGTCAGTCAAATCATAGTTTTTATAGAGCTTATTGATATTAAAGACCCCACATATAATAATTCTACTTATAAACACCACCCCTACTATCTATAAGCAAAACATATATAATACTTATTTCATTATTTTTAACTT
>CAUPHU010000034.1:0-12507 GCA_963511095.1 uncultured Anaerococcus sp.
ATATAGCAGAAAGGCTTGTACGAAGTGGGGCTGTTGGCCTTATTGTAATAGACTCTGTTGCTGCCCTTGTTCCAAAGGCAGAAATCGAAGGAGAAATGGGAGATAGCCATATGGGTCTTCAAGCTAGACTTATGAGTCAGGCCCTAAGGAGACTTACCGGTATTATTTCAAAGTCAAACACCACAGTTATCTTTATCAACCAATTGAGGGAGAAAATCGGAGTTATGTTTGGAAGTCCTGAGACAACCACAGGTGGACGTGCCCTTAAGTTCTATTCTTCAGTTAGACTTGATATTAGAAGGATAAAGACAATAGCTGAAGGTGATAATTCTATTGGATCTAGGACAAGGGTCAAAATTGTTAAAAACAAGGTTGCCCCACCATTTAAGATTGTAGAATTTGACATCATGTACGGCAAGGGTATTTCGAAATCAGGAGTATTATTAGATACAGCTGTCGACCTTGATATAGTCGATAAGGCAGGATCATGGTATTCCTATGGAGATGAAAAACTCGGCCAAGGTAGGGAAAATGTAAAAGTCCTCCTTGAAGAAAACGAAGAGCTAGCAGCAGAAATTGATAAAAAAGTAAGGGCTGCCTTCAAAGGTGAAGTAGGAAAAGAAGAAGCTGATGGCGAGGATAAGCAAGAATCTATCCTAGATGAATAATAATTAAAAAATAAACACAGATTTGATTTAAAATCACTTCTGTGTTTTTTTTGCCTATAAAAAGCTTAGCTGGTCAATTTGCATATCTGAAAGGTTTGAAAGAGAAATACCAATTAGCCTAATATACTCTCCCTTAAAAACCTCATCTAGGAGGGTACAAGCTTCTTCATATATATCATTTGCCTTGTAAATTGGTTCTTGGAGGGTGATTGACCTAGTTTGGTTTTTGAAATTTTCATCCTTTAGCTTTATGGAAACAGTCTTGGCCCTGATGTCTTTTTTGATCATTTCAACTTCTATAAGGTCGGCTATCTTCCTTAGATAATCTTTTAGGACATTTTTGTCATTAGTATTTTCTCTAAAGGTGCGTTCCTTGCCAATAGATTTGCGGTCTCTAAGTGGGTTGATTGGTCTATTATCAACACCTCTAATCACATCATAAATATAGTCACCGCCCTTACCAAAAAGATCTTCCAAAAAATACCTATCAAGTCTTAAGAGGTCAGCCACCTTGTAAATTCCGATATTGTTTAGTTTGGCAGTCGCTCTTTTGCCGATGCCGTGAACTCTTCCAACATTAAGGTCTGGCAGGATTCTTTTAGCTTCCTCTTTGTCGATATATTTTATTCCAAAGGGCTTATCCCAGTCGCTAGCAAGTTTTGCTAAGAATTTATTATAGGAAATGCCAATTGAAATAGGAATCCCAGTTTTATCAAGGATTTCCTTTTGAAGGTTTTTAGCAAAGAGGGTTGGATTTTCAAGATCAATTTCCACATAGGCCTCATCTATAGAAACCTGCTCAAAAAGCTTGGCGTGGACTTTTATCAGGTCGAAAACCTCAATTGATTTCTCCCTGTAATAAGGATGGTCAACCTTAACCAATATAAGGTGAGGACACAGATCTTTGGCTATAAAAACAGGCATGGCAGAATGGATACCAAATTTGCGAGCTTCATAATTTGCTGTTGTTATTATAGACTTATTGGTAAGACCTCCAACAGCCATAGGTCTTTTCTTTAATTGTGGATTTCTAAGTTCTTCGCAGGATGCATAGAATGCATCGCAGTCGACATGAAATATGTATTTCATAGATTCATTATACTAATAATAGAAAGAATTGCCTAAATTGCATAATGAAGCCTAAAAAAGTAAAGTTAAGATATGAGAGTAGATAAATTTTTAAAAAATTCAAGAATAATAAAAAGAAGACAAGTTGCTAAGGAAGATTGTTAAATTGACGGTTAAAAAATTAACGACAAGGTTGCCAAGTCAGGATCTGAAGTAGAAGAAGGCGATATAATTGAGATTGCTTTTGGTAAATCAGTCCTTAAGGTGAGGGTACTAGACCTAATTGAAGGAGCAAAGAAAAGTACTGCGGAAGAAATGTATGAGGTTATAGATGGCGAGTAATAGACGAAAGGCAAGGAGAGATACCTACCTTTCAAAAAGGGGTGCAAAAAATAAAAGATTTTTACTTACAGCTGTATTTCTTTTGATTTTAGCTGGTTTGGGCTTTGCTTATCTAAATTCTTCTATGAACAAAGAAAATGATCAAATGAATAAGGATATTATATCAAGCCAAAAAAAGCTTGATGATATCAAAGATGAAATAGAAAACCTTAAAGAAGATTATGAAATGCGTAATACCGATGAATTTAAGGAAAAAGTCGCCAAGGAAAAGCTTGGCATGGTCAAAAAGGGTGAGGAAGTCAAGGAAGAAAATTCTGTAATTAAGCCTGTAGAAAATACAGAAAATGACAATAATCAAGATAACAGCCAAGAAAATCCAACAAATGAAGAGAGCCAAGTAAATGGTCAAGACCAGGGTCAAAATTTAGAAAGTCCTAAAGAAAACGGAGAAAATACAACAAACGATGCAGATGGAAGATAGGATTTTAAAGACTATCAAAGACTATAAGTTAATAGAAGATGGTGATACCTTAATTGTTGGAGCAAGTGGTGGTCCTGATAGTCAGTTTATGATTTATATCCTAAATAATTTGAAAAATAAAATTGATTTTGATCTTATCCTAGCCCACCTAAACCATCTTCACAGAAAAGAAGCAAAAAAAGATGAAGATTTGGTAAAAAAAACAGCAGAGGCCTTAAATCTTAAATTTTTCACAAGGGCAAGGTCTATGGATGACTATGCTGTTAAATACAAAATCTCATCAGAAGATGCAGGCAGACGCCTCCGCTATGAGTTTTTTAATGACCTAGCAAAAGAATATAAAAATCCTAAAATAGCAGTTGCCCATAACAAGGACGACCAGGCAGAAACAGTTCTCATGAGGATAATTAGAGGAACAGGTCTTGATGGCCTAAAAGCAATGGATTATAAAACAGGAAATATTATAAGACCAATCTTAGATATCAAGAAATCTGAGATTTTGGACTTTCTTGATTTTAAAAATATTTCCTATGCAATAGATCATACAAATTTTGAAAATGATTATACTAGAAATAAAATAAGGCTTGATATAATCCCACAACTTGAAGAAATAAACCCTAAAGCAATCGACCAAATCTACAGCCTATCAGAGCTTGCAAGAGATGACCTTTCTATTTTGGATAGGGTAATTGATGAAAAATTTAATGACCTTGCAAAAACCAATCAGGATAAAATACTTTTTGATAAGGATAAGTTTGATAGGACTGATAGGGCGATTCTAAGGAGAATAATTAGAAAGGCAATAGAGGTCCTAAATGGAGAGATTAAAGATATTTCTAGAGACAATATCGATGAATTTCTGACTATAAGAGACCTTGACACTGGCAAAAAAATTATAAAAGATAAATTAATACTTAGAAAAAATTATGATTCCTATGTCCTAGAATTAGATAAAACTAAGGAAAGTTTTGATCAAGAATGTGAATTGGGTGATACCGACAGTCTTAGTTTCTATGGATTAAATATAAAAACAAGTATAATTAATACTAACAAGTACGAAAAATCCAAAACAAATGCTTATTTCGATTATGATAAGCTAGCTTTCCCTCTTAAAGTGCGTACAAGACGCAATGGAGACCGCTTTGTGCCATTGGGACATACAAGTGAGAAAAAGCTTAAGGATTTTTTCATTGACCAAAAAATCGACAGAGAAAAAAGAGATGAAATCCCACTTATTTTATCAGGTGATAAGATAATTTGGCTAACTTCTCTTAGAATGAGTGATGAATTTAAGGTCACAGAAAGTACTAAAAGAATTCTAAAAATTGAGGTTTGTGATGAAAATTAAACAAGATGATGTTATTGAAAAAGTCTTAATCGACGAAGAAAGTCTTACACTTAAGATTAAGCAATTGGCTAAAACCCTAAACGAACATTATGCTGACAAGGATGAGCTGATTTTGATCTGTATCCTAAAGGGTTCAGTTATGTTTATGGCAGAGCTTGCTAAAAACATAAATATCGAAACAAAGATGGAATTTATGTCCGTTTCTTCCTATGAAGACAATACCTATTCATCAGGCAATGTTAAAATTCTCATGGACCTTGATATAGATATCAAAGACAAGGAAGTTTTGATTGTAGAAGATATAATCGATACAGGCTTTACACTTAAGAAAATCAAGGAAACTCTTCTTAGAAGAGAGCCAAAGGACCTAAAAATTATAACCTTACTTGATAAACCAGAAAGACGAGAAGTTGATATCAAGCCTGATTTTACAGGTTTTAAGATACCAAATGAATTTGTAGTAGGTTTCGGACTTGATTACAACCAGCTTTATAGGAACCTACCATACATTGGTATAGTCAAAAGATCGCTTTACGAAGATATTGAAGAGATGAAATAGGTCTTAGTGCCTATTTTATTTTGCAAATAAAAAATTGGAGGTATAAATGCAAAGTTTTGATAAATTAATCCTAGTATTATATGGAGCAATCACAATTTTCTTCATCTACAGGCTATTTAAACAAGTTAAGGATAAAAATCTCCTTGGAGAAAATCCAAAAGATTTTAAAAAACCAATTTCATCTATGGAAATGATTTTATTTTCAATCCTGGTTGTAGTTGGTGGTATTAACCTTGTAAATGGCTATAGGCAAGGAGACAAATATTCCATGATGACAGCTTGCGTAATGATTATTCTTGCAATAGTATTTATGATTTTTTCTATGACCAAGCTTTTTATTGCAGAAAATGGAATGCTAACAAATACAGGTTTTATAAGCTTTAAAGACCTTAAGAAATGGGGCTTTGATACAAATAGGGGTGAGCTTGTGATGGCTGTAAAAAAAGACGGTAATACAAACCGTGAAAGTGTCAGAGTCAAAAAAGAAGACATAGACGAGATAAACGAACTTATTAGAAAGTATAAACTAGGCAAATAAGCTTGAAAATTGGTCTATTTAACCGTATCATATAAGAGTTAAAATACACAAAGGAAAAATATATGTTACTGGTTATAGATATTGGAAATACAAATACCGTTATTGGTATTTATGAAAAAGAAAATTTAAAGGCTAGATTTAGAGTGGCAACTGACTTGAAAAGCACCAGCGATCAATTAGTTGCTACTTTATTTAATATGCTTCAAATTCACGAAATAAATATTAGAAATATTGACGATACAATTATCTCATGTGTAGTACCAGACGTCTTATACAACTGGCAAAGCGCTAATAGGAAGCTTTTTGATAAGGATGCCAAGGTTGTGGAATACGACACCTACACAGGCATTACAATCGAATACGAAAATCCAAGCGAGGTTGGAGCCGATAGGATTGTAGATGCAGTTGCAGCCTACGAAAAATACGGAGGTCCTTGTGTGGTAGTTGACATGGGTACAGCTATTACCCTAGATGTAATCACATCTGACGGAAGGTATTTAGGTGGAGCAATAGCTCCTGGTATAAAAATCGCCCAGGACGGCCTTTTTGGCAAAACTGCCAAACTACCAAAAATTGAGCTTAAACAACCTACAAGAGCTATAACAGAGTCGACATCAGATGCTATAAACGCTGGGATTGTTATAGGCTATATCGGAATGATTGATAAACTAATTGATACAATCGAAGATGAGATGGTCGAAAGACTCGGAATTCTTAAAGAAGAGATAAATGTAATTGCAACTGGTGGCTTTTCGGAGCTTATTTCCCAATCTAGTGAATATATAAATACTATAGAACCCGACCTCATGCTTGAAGGCCTTAGGATAATCTATGAAAGAAATAAAGACAGATAAGTCTATCATGCTTGCGCCCCTTGCAGGTGTGACAGATACGGCCTTCAGGATAGTTTGCGAGAAAAACGGTTGTGATAAGACCTTTACAGAAATGGTATCTGTAAACGCCTTAGTTTATGATAACAAGGCCACAGAGGACATTATGTTTATTTCTGATATGGAAAAAAATGCCAATATCCAGATTTTTGGATCAGATATAGACAAGATAAAAAAGGTTGTGGAGGAAAAGATAAATCCTCTAACAAGTATCAAGGAAATTTCCTTTAATATGGGGTGCCCTGCACCAAAGATTTTTAACAATGGTGAAGGCTCAGCCCTTCTAAAAGACCCAAATAAGGTCTATAAGATAACAAAAGCCTTAAAAGATTCAACTGACAAAATCGTTAATATCAAATACCGACTTGGAGTTGACGAGAGTAACATAAATTATATAGAAAATGGCAAGGCCATGGAAGAAGCTGGTGCTGACTATATAATCCTTCACGCAAGGACAAGAAAGGCTATGTATTCTGGCCACTCTGATTGGGACGCAATAAAAAAATTAAAGGATGCTGTAAATATACCAGTAATAGCAAATGGAGATATATTCTCTCCAGAAGATTATATAGAAGTTATAGAAAAGACAGGCGCTGATGGGGCAATGATTGCCAGAGGTGCTATGGGAAATCCCTTCATTTTTAGGTATATAAAAGAATATCTGGAAAAGGGATCCTATGAAAAAGTGACTTTTGATGAAATAATAGAACAAATTAAAGTCCACTATGAATTAGCTCTTAAGTTTAAGGATGAAAGATTAGTTATAAATCAAATGAGAAAGCACGTTGGTTGGTATATAAAGGGTCTTTATATGTCAAGTGAATATAGGGACAGAGTTAATAAAATATCTACAAGTAAGGAAATTTTTGACTTGCTAGATGAATATAAAGAAATATTAGGTGATTATAATGACAGAGAAAAAAGAAGTAATTTTAACTAAGGAAAAACTGGAAAAGTTAGAGGACGAATTAGAATATTTAAAAACCAAAAAACGTCCAGAAATGGCAGAGAAAATCAAGATAGCAAGAAGCTTTGGTGACCTTTCAGAAAACGCTGACTATGACGAAGCGAAAAACGAACAAGGTGAAGTAGAATCAAGAATCATGAAGATTGAAGACATGATTAGAAACGCCAAGACTATCGAGGTTAACGAAAACTCTGACATAGTTGGAGTTGGTAATACTGTTACCCTCTACGATGAAGAATTTGATGAAGAAATTGAATACAAACTCGTAGGAACTGCTGAATCAAACCCACTTGAAGGGTATATTTCTAATGAGTCACCAGTTGGTGAAGCAATAATTGGCCACAAGGTGGATGACAGGGTAGAAGTAGAGACACCAAATGGCAAGATGTACTTTGTAATTAAGAAAATTAAGTAAGGAGAAAAAATGGCTGATAACACACAAGATTTAAATGAAATGCTTAAGGTCAGAAGAGACAAACTTCACGAGCTTAAGGAAGAGGGAAAAGATCCTCATCACATAGTAAACTTTAAAGATAGAACAAACTCTAAGGAAATTAAGGATAATTTTGAAAGCTACGAAGACAAAACAGTTAGAGTAGCAGGAAGAATCCTTGCTAAAAGAGGCCACGGCAACATGAGCTTCATGGATGTCCAAGACGAGTCTGGAAGAATCCAAGTTGTTAACCGTAAAAATGTTATCGGCGATGATTTCAAATATATCAAAAAATACGATATTGGTGATATAATCGGAGTCGAAGGTAGAGTATTTAGGACAAACCAAGGGGAAATCTCAATTGAGGTTCAAAAATCTGACCTACTTACAAAGTCCCTACAAATCCTACCAGAAAAATGGCACGGCCTAAAAGACCCAGACCTTAGGTATAGACAAAGATATATAGACCTAATTGTAAATCCAGAAGTAAAAGACGTTTTCGTTCAAAGATCAAAAATCATATCTGCAATTAGAGAATTTTTGGACAACAGGGGCTTTCTAGAAGTTGAAACTCCAATCCTAAACACAATTGCAGGTGGAGCTACAGCTCGTCCATTTATTACTCACCACAATACCCTAGATATTGATATGTATCTAAGAATTGCCAACGAACTTTACCTAAAAAGGCTAATAGTAGGTGGTTTTGATAGGGTATATGAAATCGGCAGGATGTTCAGAAACGAAGGAATGGACGCAACCCACAACCCAGAATACACAGCAATGGAACTTTACCAAGCCTATGGTGACTACGAAGATATGATGGAAATAACCGAAGGCATGGTAGAATATATAGCTAAAAAAGTTAAGGGTACAACCCTAGTAGAATTTGATGGCCAAGAAATTGAGCTAAAGGCTCCTTGGAAGAGAATTCCAATGATTGAAGCTGTTAAAGAATACTCAGGAGTAGACTTTAACGAAATTAAGACAGACGAAGAAGCAATCGCTATTGCCAAAGAAAAAGGTGTAGAAGTTAAGGAAACAAGGGGCGAAATTATCGCAGAATTCTTTGATGAATTTGTTGAAGATAAGCTAATCCAACCAACCTTCATCACCGACTATCCAGTAGAAATCTCGCCACTTGCAAAGAGAAAAAATGACGATAGGAGTCTAACATACAGGTTTGAAGCCTTCATTTCTGGAGCAGAAATCGGCAATGCCTTCTCAGAATTAAACGATGCAGAAGATCAAAAAGAAAGATTTTTAGACCAAGTTAGAAAAAGAGAAGCAGGCGATGACGAAGCTCAAATGATGGATTATGACTTTGTAAACGCCCTTGAAGTAGGCCTACCTCCAACAGGTGGACTTGGAATTGGTATAGACAGACTAATCATGATCCTAACAGGTCAACACTCAATCAGAGACGTCCTTCTTTTCCCAACAATGAAGCCCATAGGTGCTGAAAACCAGAAAATTCAACCCTCTTGGGATGATGAAAAATAAAAAGACAACAAAAAGACAACAAAATTGACATCAACAGTACTTGATAATAGTCAATAATACTTTAAAAGAGAATATTTGAAGATTTCATGCATGAATAAAAAAACTGCATATTTCGAGAAAGGGACGAAAGAGATAGTGTAATAGCTATCTCTTTTTCATTTACAAAAAGAAGGGAGGGAAGTGGTGGAAAAGATAAGCTTTGATTACTACTATGGCAAAGAAGCTGACCAATTTACTTTTTTTAGGATTCCCAAAATTCTATTTACTGACAAGGTATTTAAAAAATTATCTGTCGATGCAAAAGTTCTTTATGGCATACTTTTAGACCGAATGAATCTATCTATGAAAAATAAATGGCTTGATGAAAAAAATAGAGTATATATCGTTTATCCTATTGAGGAAATTGCAGAAACTTTTGGCTGTGGAACGCAAAAAGCCACAAAAATACTTCAAGAGTTAGATGAGAAAAAAGGAATTGGTCTAGTGGAAAAGAAAAGACTAGGATTGGGTAAGCCTAATATTCTCTATGTAAAAAACTTCATAATTAATGGAATAGAAAAAACAACTGAAAGTTCACCAGAAAAAATCACAAAACCAGACTTATTAAAATCACAATTCAAGAATAGTGAAAATCACAATTCAGGAATGATGAATAACACAAAACAAGAATTGTTAAAATCACAAGGTAATAATACTAATATTAATAAGACTGATTATAGTAATACTGATTTTAATAATACCACCTCCATCTTCTCGAAAGATAAACCTATAGAAGAGTTAAAAAGAAATAGGGAGGAGGATTTAAAAGAAAAGATCAAAGATAATATTTCTTATGAGAAATTAATAACCACCTATCCCAATGAAGAAGGAAGAATTGATTTAATTCTCTCTCTTGTAACAGATTTATTGATAAATAAAAATCCTTTAAAAATAAATGGGATCTATGTGAACCATGAAACAGTAAAGGAAAAGTTTTTAGACTTAGAATTTAAGCATATAGTCTATGTTCTAGATTACCTCAATAAAGTCCCTAAAAAGCAGATTAAGAGCCTAAAGGCCTACCTGTTAACCATTCTCTTTAATGCAGATGAAAATCTAAAATTAGAGGGGGTTTCAAAAAGACCAGACAGCCAAGATGACATCACATATGACCAAGACGCAAGAATTTGGAAGGAGTTTTTAAATAAGTCTTAAAAACGATTAAAAAAAGCTAGGAAGGAGGTTTTTATGGAAAATATAAGCGCTTTATTAGGCGAAGTAATAACTAAAAGAGGCAAAGACAATATAAGCAAAGAAAAAGATATGGAAGAATCCTTAGACTATGTAGATGAGAAAACCAATCTTTTAACCTGTGGTCATTGTCATACTGCAAAAGAAAAACTTATTGACTTTATGGGAGACAAGAAAAAAGTTCATATATCCTGCAAGTGTATGCAAGAAAAAGAAAGAGAAGAAAAAGAAGCTAGAAGAAAATATCAGCAGATGTTGAGAATTAATGAACTAAGGCGATCTTGCTTCGAAGACAGTATTTTCCTTAAAGCGAGATTTGAAAACATGGATAGGGATTCTGAACACAGAGATATAGCAGAAAACTATGTGGATAAATTTGAGGAAGTCTATAAAAATAATTTAGGTCTAATATTAACAGGGGATGTAGGCTGTGGAAAGACGCATTTAGCGGCAACCATAGCCAACGGACTTATAGACCAGTGTATATCTGTTAAAATGACAAATTTCACAAGTATTCTAAACGATATGACCAATTTCGATATAAATAAGGGCAAATATATCAATAACTTAAATGAGAAAAAACTCCTCATCATTGATGATTTTGGCATGGAGAGGACCACAGACTTTGCCTATGAACATATCTTCAATATTATTGACGCGAGGTATAGGGTAGGGAAACCTCTAATTATAACGACAAACTTAAATATCTCTCAATTAACTAATCCTATAGGAGTAAGAGAAAAAAGAATTTATTCAAGAATATTGGAAATGGCAAGTCCCATTATCTTTACAGGAAAAAACAGACGAATCAAAAAGATGAAAGACAAATCAAACCTCATCTATGAACTTTTAAAGGAAGGTGAGATATGCAAAATGAAGAAGTAAATTCAAGAGTGATAGCCATAGTAAAGCAAGGCGGCAAAATTACAGCCGAACAATTAATCAAACTAATGAAAAAACTGTTAGAAGGAAGAAAGGGTAAATCGAAATCCACACAAGAAAAAGAAGGTTTATTAAGTAAATTTAAAAAAGTCAAAGTTAAAGATTTAGTGAAAAAAGGAAAGGTTGAAACCTTAGAATTAAATGATATTGACTTAAAGAATTTAAAAAAAGAATTAAATCATTATGGCGTAAAATTTAGTATAAAGAAAGATTTATTCTCAGGCAACAACATCATCTTTTTTCAAGCCAAGGACGAAAAAGTCATGGAGCAAGCCTTTAAAAGTACGGTAAACAAATTTATGAATAAGGATAAGGGAAGGGAATCAGTCATAGAAAAGCTTAATAACTTCAAAGAAAAAGTCAAAGCTAGTCTTGATAAGGATAAGGTAAAACATAAACACCAAGAACACTCCTTATAGCTTGAGAGAAAAAAGAAAGGCAGGTAATCTTACGAAAATACTGGAAAATATAATAAAAGATTTGAAAAATATTTTTAAAATACGAGACAAGAAGAAGTTTGTATTAGAAAACCTACCTTATCTCGTATTCTTCTATTTTGGCAATATTTTTTCACATCATATTAACTCCTACATTGGAGGAGACGTTCTAGATAGAATAATGATGGCTATTTCTGAAATAGATACGATAAGCTTATTGCCTTCACTTAAATTAAGGGACTTAACAGTCGGTTTAGGGTTAAGTTTGACTATTAAGCTTATCCTATGGCAAAAGAAAAAGAATGCCAAAAAGTTTAGAGAAGGAAAAGAATATGGCTCTGCAAGATGGGGAACGGCAAAGGACATAGAACCCTATATAGATAAAGACTTTAAAAATAATATAATATTGACACAGACAGAATCTTTGACTATGAATAGCAGACCAAAAAATCCAAAATATGCTAGAAATAAAAACGTCCTTGTTATAGGAGGGTCAGGTTCTGGTAAGACAAGGTTTTTTATCAAACCAAACTTAATGCAGATGCATAGTAGCTATGTTGTTACTGATCCAAAGGGAACCTTAATCATAGAATGTGGTAAGATGCTAGAGCGAAATAACTATTCAATAAAAGTTCTTAACACCATAAACTTCAAAAAGTCCATGAAATATAATCCCTTTGCCTATCTAAGGTCTGAAAAAGATATATTAAAATTAGTTCAGACAATCATTGCAAATACTAAGGGAGAAGGGGAAAAGTCTACTGAGGATTTTTGGGTGAAAGCCGAGAAACTCTATTATACAGCCCTTATTGGCTATATTTATTACGAAGCGCCTAAGGAAGAACAAAACTTTACTACCCTTCTTGCTATGATTGATGCCAGTGAAGTTAGGGAAGAGGATGAAAATTTTAAAAATGCTGTAGACTATATGTTTGAAGCCTTGGAAAAAGAGAAGCCCAACCACTTTGCAGTTAAGCAATATAAGAAATATAAGCTAGCAGCTGGAGTAATAGAATTAAGGAGAACACTTAATCACTGTTTTAGTGAAACATGTACTTCTTAATTCTTTTTTATTTAAGAAATTAAGAGGAAGGAGGAAAAAGT
>CAUPHU010000035.1:0-12105 GCA_963511095.1 uncultured Anaerococcus sp.
CTTAAGTGGTGAGAAAAGTTTTTCAAGGCCATAGGTTAATTCCATAGGGCTTGTTGTATAAGTTAAGACCGATGTTGATAAGATTATCAAAACAAGTCTAAGTATTGTAAAAGCAGTCCTATAAAGGCCTTCTTCTGTAACCCTAAATTTCCAAATTGTAAAAATTTCCTTACCTGGTGTTGTAACAAGATTTATAATACCTGTCAAAACTATGATAAAAAGCAAGGGCTTAAGAGACTTTAGGATTGCCTTAAAAGGAATTTTAGCAATTGTTAAAAGTGCAATTAATAAAATCACAAAAGGTGTATAAGTTATGAAATCTTTTACAAAAAATATGGTTATGATATATAAGAATACCCCGATTATTTTTACTCTAGGATCTAGCCTGTGGACAAAACTATCAAAGGGTAGGTATTGTCCTATTGTAATATTAGCCATTTTCCCCTCCTAGGTGTTTGTATAATTCTTCTATCGCACCATCAACCGTATAAATTTTCTCATCTACATCTGGGTTTGTTTTTTTATACTCTCTCATAAACTTTGTAATTTGTGGCACGTCAAGGCCGATTTTATCAAGATCTACGGATGTAAAAGTCTCAAAGGTCGACTTATCTGAATAGACCTTACCTTCATTCATTACAATTACCCTGTCTACGTATTCTGCAACATCTTCCATGGAGTGGCTTACTAGGACAATTGTAAGTTCGTCGTCAGCTTGGTAGATTTTCATAAGTTCTTTAAAAATTTCTTCACGACCTATTGGGTCAAGTCCTGCTGTAAGCTCATCTAAGACCAAAACCTTTGGATTCATTGACAAGATTCCTGCCACAGCGACTCTTCTTTGCTGGCCACCGGAGATTTCAAAAGGTGATACGTCTTTGTATGTTTCATAATCAAGGCCCACCTTAGCCATAGCTTCTTTAACTCTTTTGTCAATTTCATCTTCCTTTAGGCCCATATTTTTAGGACCGAAGGCAATGTCTTTGGCAATAGTTTCTTCAAAAAGTTGGTTTTCAGGATATTGAAATACAAGGCCTACCTTAAACCTGGCGGCCTTTCTTTTGTTCTTATCTTTAGAATTTATCCCGTCTATAATTACATCACCATTTGAAGGAATCAAAAGTCCATTTAAAAGCTGGACAAGAGTTGATTTTCCTGATCCAGTTTGACCAATTAGTCCTATTATTTCTTTGCTATTTATTTCTAGATTTATATCCTTAAGGGCATAGACTTCGTTTGGCAAGCCCTGGTTGTAGATATAATCAACATTGTTTATTTCTATTTTCATAAGCTTTGTAAAAACTCCTCTATAGTCAAAGGAAGCTGGTCAAATTTGATTCCCTTTTGGCTTAGGCCATAAGCAACCTCAGTTACTTGAGGAACAGCAAGTCCTAACTCTTTCATCTTCTTAACCTGAGAAAAAACCTCCCTAGCATCTCCTTCAAGGGCCTTTTTTCCGCTATCTAGCACTACAATCTTATCAGCAAGGACCGCTTCTTCCATGTAGTGAGTGATGTAGATAATAGTTTTATTATAGTCCTTATTTAGGCTCTTAATAAGCTTTATTACATCTTTCCTACCTTGGGGATCAAGCATGGCTGTTGGCTCATCAAAAATTATATAATCAGATAGCATGGCGATTACACCTGCTATTGATACTCTCTGTTTTTGCCCACCTGAAAGATTTGATGGATTTCTGTGCCTATATTCAAGCATGCCAACTTGTTCTAAGGCGCTATCAACCCTTTCTCTTAATTCAGGGTGTTCAATTCTTAAATTTTCTGGACCAAAGGCAACTTCCTCCTCAACAGTGGTTGCTACCATCTGGTTGTCTGGGTTTTGAAAAACCATAGAGCATTTTTTTCTAATTTCCCATCCGCTATCTTCGTCAGCGCTTGATATATCATCGATTAGAATTTCACCCTTAGTAGGCTTAATTTGGGCATTTAAAAGTTTGCCAAGGGTAGACTTGCCAGACCCATTGTGGCCTAAGATTGCCACAAAGTCACCCTTATTTATATCTATAGATACACCATCGAGGGCTGTTTTGCCCTCGGTTTCATCTTCTACACCTGGATAGGTGTAGGTCACATTTTTTATCTTTATCATTTCTTCTTCCTAATAACTCATTGCTGGTGAGTTTGATGTGCTTGATTCATAAACTATTACTGGTGTGTTGTGTGGGGCAAGTTCGAATAATTTGCCTGCAAGGGCTGGTGGCATATTTAAACAACCATGGCTGCCGTTTGAGTAATATATATTTCCACCAAAGCCACCTCTCCAAGGCGCATCGTGGAAGCCTTCTCCGTCCCAACCTATTGGCATCCAGTAAGAAACCGGAGTTTTGTACCTTGATCCATCAAAGTTATCTCCTCTTAAGGTTTGGTTGGCAGCTTTAGATAAAATTGAACCAACTCCCACATTTGTAGCCCACTTTCTTGTTTGTGGCATTCCTGTTACGATAGATGTCTCAAATATCAGTTCTCCATTTAGGTAAAACCACATGTACTGTCGGGAAATATCGACTTCTACATAGGTATTTCCTATGTCAGATCCGTCAGCTTCTCTACTAAGTCCAGTTCTTTCGTAAACCGGCTCTACATCTCCGCTCTTTCTCTCATTTACAAGCTCATATACCTTGTCAACTGTACCTGGCACATCCAAAATAAAACCATAAACACCAGGATTGACAGTGATTTTGCCAATACCATTTGCATTAAAGGTCCTATTTTTACCGTAGGTATTTGTTTCATCTGCAAGATAAGATACATATTTAGTTATTTTATCATAATTAAGCTCATAGGTTCCCTTATCAGTATCAAACATATCGATTAAGTCTTCACCCTCGAGCTTAAAGTCAAAGCCGTTGAAATTAAAGCCAATTTTCATAGATTCTATGGTCTTTGCGTCAGCTAAAAGTTTTTTGAGCTCTTTTGAATTATTTTTTACAACAGGATTTATATAGTCATCATCTTCAAGGACTATTTCTTCCTTGTGATTGTAGATTGCATCCTTAATTTTTTTATTAAGTTTTTTAGAGTCAACCATATTACCCATAACTTCTGGTATTATTTTAAATTCGCCATTTTCATACTTCACATTTGCATTTACTGGCTTTACTACCTCACTTACTAGGGCCTGACCTTGGATGTTTTTTTGTAATTTGTCTTCATCATATTTGACATTGTAGTCAAAGTTAAATTCATCATTGTCAATATTTGCAAAAGCAAGTGGCCATTTGAATGGGTTTTGGTCTATTGACGCTGATTCTGGAATCGTAGCCCTATAATCTATATCTTTTAAATTAATTGTAGCGGTTCTTTCATCTCTACCCTTGATTGTAATTGTAAAGGGTTCTGAAGGTTTTCTAAGAGCTTCGTCTTTTGAAGCATAGGAAATATTCTTCCCATTTACAAAGGTATTTGGTAGGGCTATAAAGCTAAAAATTACAGTTACTATCAAATAAAGTGCTATGATTACAAGAAAAATAAGGGTAAGGACCTTAGATTTCTTTTTGTTATTTTCTTCTGTTATGACGTCCTCCTATTCAGGTCTCTTGCCAAAATATTGGTAAAAGTCTACCTTTTGGCCACCATTGTATAATTTTCTTTTCTTGGATAATTTTCTCTTAAAGTGCCTGTCAAACTTTTCATCAGCCGTTATAAAATATAAGGACCAAGTATCAAGGCCCATAAGCTTTTGATTTATCTTTTTATATATCTTATCAAGGTCTGTATCAGCTAGCCTCATCCCATAAGGTGGATTTGAAATAAAAACCCCATAGTCATCAGCTATTGCAACATTGGCAAAATCTCTTGTTATAAAGGAAATATCTTCCTCAACCCCAGCATTTATAGCGTTTTGCTTAGCAAGGGATATTGCCCTTCCTGATATATCAGATCCAAGGATGTGGAGTTTTTTGGTATAGTCGATTTTCTCCATAGCTTCTTTTTTGGCATCCTTAAAATATTTTGGATCCATAAAGGCAAATTTTCTAAAATCAAAGTCCCTATCGATTCCTGGTGCTATATTTCGAGCAATCCTTGCCGCTTCAATTAGAATTGTCCCTGACCCACAAAATCCGTCAAGCAAAAACCTGTCCGGATTATAGAAGGATAGGTCAACTAAGGCTGCAGCTAAGTTTTCCCTAAGAGGAGCCTTTACTGAATCCTCCCTATAGCCTCTTTTATGAAGGCCATCTCCAGATGTGTCTATCACAACCTTGGCGATATTTTTTTCAATCATTATTTCTATATTTACCCTCTCGGCACTTTTTTCAAAAAATGATTTTTTATAATAGGTCTTTAGCTTATCAATTATAGCCTTTTCAGAAATTGATTGGATTGACCTTAGAGAAAATAATTTCGACTTATAAGTTCTAGCATTTACTATAAAATTGCTGTCTTCTCTTAGAAAATCTTGCCAATCTATTTTTTTGACCTTTTCATAAAGCTCTTCAAAGTCTAAAGCCCAAAACTCGTCTAGCTCAAGATATACTCTATCAGCATGTTTAAGGTTGATATTTAATTTTGCTATGTCTGATAAATCGCCCTTTAAGCGAATCATCCCATCACTAACTTCATAGTCTTTGTAGCCTAAATCCTTTAGTTGAAATTTAACTAGGCTTTCAAGACCGAAGCTAGTGGTAATTAGTATTTTTTCCATACTGATATTATAACTGATTTTTGTCGGTTTTCATCTTTTTTTGCAAATGAAAAGCCACTTTCGTGGCAATTAATTTTCATTTAAGAATTTATATGACAATTCGTATAGGTAAGACCTATGATCTTCGTTTGTAAATGAATGGTCGGCCCCTTCTATTTCTTCATAAATGGCGTCTTTAAAGGCCTTTTGGAGCTTCTCATTTGAATCCCTAAATACTAGAGAATCTTCAGTACCCCTAATAATAAGGACCTTGCCGTCGTATTTTTCAGCACTTCCATAGATATCTTTCAAGATAAAATCTATTAAGAAGTTTTTGTGAATCTTGGCTCCTCCTATGTCAGCGTCTTCGAATTTTCCTATCATTTCTTCATAACTTTTGTTATTTTCAAGGTTTTTTGCGTTTTTAATCTCACCTTCGAAAACAGTTTTGGCCATGACTTTAAGATAGTCTTTGTTGTTCATATCGCTTGCTGGAGCAAGAAGAACCATAGCCTTTGGCTTAAGCTTATAGGCCATAAGACTTGATAAAACTCCGCCAAGAGAGTGGCCTATCCAGTAGAGCCTATCCTTGTCTACAAAATATTTCATCTTGACAAAATCGTGGATCATTTCAAGTTCTTTTTGTTCACGGCTTACAGTCATATCGTAAAAATCTCCGTCAGATTCACCTGAGCCAGAAAAGTCAAACCTAACTACTACATAGCCCCTGTCTGTAAGATAATTGGCGTGCTTTATCCTAAAGCCTACCCCACCATTCCTATCTCCACCAAAACCATGGAAGATAATAACTGTTGGATATTTTTTATTTTCGTCAAAGTCATCTGGTGTGTTAACAACGCCCCTCATAACTATGCCATTTTCTTTTTTTATTTCTGAATAAAAATATTTCATTAAGCAAGTACCCTCGCAACTTCTATACCGCATGCAGATGCTTGAGAAAGAGAGTGGGTCGCACCTGATCCGTCGCCTATACAGTATAGTCCTTTTTGTTTTGACTCAAATTTGTCATCTACTTCTATTTCTGAATTGTAAAACTTAACTTCGATACCATATAAAAGTGTATCGTCATTTGCCATACCTGGTGCAATCTTGTCTAATTGGTAGATCATTTCGATTATGTCATCTAATTGCCTCTTTGGCATAACAAGTGATAGGTCACCGGCAGTTGCATTCATGGTTGGTTTGGTAAATGATTTTGCCATTCTTCTTTCTGATGAACGACGGCCCTTTACAAGGTCACCAAATCTTTGCATTAAAACTCCTCCACCTAGCATGTTTGATAGCTTTGCTATTGATTCACCGTATTCATTAGAATCTTCAAATGGCTCGGTAAACCTATTTGTAACCAAAAGAGCAAAGTTAGTGTTTGGAGATTGAAGTTTTGGGTCTGTAAAGGAGTGACCATTTACTGTTAGGATTCCATTAGTATTTTCTGTAACTACATGGCCGTAAGGATTCATACAAAATGTCCTTACTATGTCGTTATATTGTTTTGTTTGGTACATTATTTTCGCTTCATATACATCATCTGTAATGTGTTTGAAAACCTCAGCTGGGACTTCTACCCTAAGGCCTATATCTACCCTATTTCTCTTTGATTTTATACCAAATTTATCGCAAACATCGCCTATCCACTTAGATCCAGACCTGCCTGCTGCAAGAACTAGGTCGTCTGCAGAATATTCTTCGTCCTTGTTGGTTTTTACTATGTATTTTTCGTTTTCATAGCATACATCTTCTACCATAGTAGAAAATTCAAAATCAACCTTGTTTTTTACGTATTCATACATTTTTTGAAGGATAACTTTATTCCTATCTGTTCCAAAATGGCGAACCCTTGCGTCTAAGAGATGGAGGTCATGACGTAGACACTTTGTTTTTAGGTCATTTTTATCAGTGCTATATAATTCAAGATCATCTCCGCCATCAAAACTCATTAGGACACTGTCTACATATTCCATAAGCTCCATGGCTTTTTTCTCGCCAACATAGCGGTGAAGGTCCCCACCGAAATTGGTTGTGATATTGTATTTTCCGTCAGATAAGGTGCCCGCTCCACCAAAACCATACATAATATTGCATGGTTTACATCCTATACAGTGGTCAACCTTGCCCTCTGTGATTGGACAAGTCCTATTTTCAACCTTGCGACCCCCGTCTATAATAAGCACTTTCTTTTTTGTATCAAGTTTTGTAAGCTCGTAAGCAAGAAATGCACCAGCAGCTCCTGCACCAACAACTATAATGTCATAATTTTTCATGATTTCTCCTGTCATCTTCATCAATTCTAGCCATGTTTTTCTAATTTAACCTGCTATATTATACAAGTTAAATGCCTAAAATCAAACTATCCTTTACTTTTTGTAAATTTATGTTAAAATATATGTAATTTACTAAAGCTCTTGTATGTGTTAAGTTAATTAAACTAAATTCATACAAACAAATAAGCTTTAAAATTTCTATGAAAGGATTAGCTATGAAAAAAGCATTTAAAAAAGCCTTCCCTTATACTATACCCGTTATTATCGGTTATATATTTTTGGGAGTAACCTACGGCATAATGGTAAGTCAAACAGGCCTTAGACCGATCTTCGCACCCCTTATGTCTCTTACAATGTATGCTGGCAGTATGCAATTTGTAATCTTGCCCCTCCTTAAGACTAATATTTCTATTATTGCAATTATTGTTCTTACCCTATCGGTCAATATAAGGATGATGTTTTATGGGGTGAGCCTGATAAATCAGTATAAAAAATCGAGATCTAAGTTTCTTTTTATCCTTACTCTTTCAGATGAAACATTTGCTCTAGATACTTCTATAAAACCACCAGAAGACGTTGATAAGTCTGATTTTTTCCTTGCAATTGGCATCATAAATTATTTAGTATGGGCCCTAGCATCTTTCGTTGGTGCACTTCTTGGAGGTCTAATTAGCTTTAATACTATGGGAATGGATTTTGTCCTTACAGCCCTATTCTTAGTCCTTTTAGTTGAGCAATATTTTGCTACCCCAAACCATAAGCCACTTAAAATCGGGCTTGCTCTTTCAATCGTATCTCTGCTTATCTTTAAGCCAGGCAAATTTATGATTCCTGCCTTACTTTTGATAGTCCTAAGCCTTTATGGTCTTAGAGATAGAATCGAGGTTAATAATGACTAGAGTTTTGATTTTAGTAATGACATCTGCAATCACAACATTTTTAATTAGGTCCACACCATTTTTCTTCTTTTCAAAAAAAGAACTTCCTGACCTGGTTAAATATTTTGGAAAATACCTACCCTTTGCCCTCATGCCACTACTTGTAGTTTTCGCCCTTAGAAATATAAATCTTTTAGAATATCCATATGGTTTGCCAGAGATTATTGCAAGTCTTTCTGTAATCATTCTCCATGCCAAATTCAAAAAACTATTCTTATCTATTTCTGCCGGCACCTTTATATACATGGTTCTTATTCAATTAGTCTTTGTATAAAATAAGAGTAAAATACTAATAATAGAAAAGAACAAAAAAGGAATTGGAGAAAAATGAGAAAAGAAATAAATATCTCAAACAACAAGGCCGTGATAAATTTTTCAAAGGCCTTTTTTAATGACACAGATGACTTACTAAAGAGCCAAGGCTTTTTTGAAGTAATTTGCTCTTTCGTAAAGTTTCACAAAGACAATCAAACAAGGATCTATACCTATCTAGAAAAGTTTTTTAGGTCAAGCGATATAGAAAGACTAGCAAGTGAGATTAGGGACATAACCAAAATTCTCACAGTCATGAGTCTTGACGAAATATCAGAAAAGATTAACAAATACCACGACCTAGATAAAGAGAGAGATGCCCTAATTAGGATAGTTGAAGATATTTACGACTATTGGAGAAAACTTGAAAGATACTCAATTATAGAAAAGTCTGACTATGACCAAGGAATCGAAGTAGAAAACTTCCTAAGTTCAAATATGAATTTCAAAGAGCTAATCCTTGATATCTACAGAAAAGCTGAAGTATCTGTCACAGGCAAGAGACCAAGGGTCTTTAGGCAAGTGCCAGCTGGTGCCAATGCGTCTATGATTGTAAAAAATTTTGAAATAGCCTATCCAGAAGACTTAAGTTTCTTAAATGAAATACCTTTTATAACCAAGGTCCTAATCGAAACACCTTATATAACTTATACAAAATCAAACAAGAGAGATGGTTTCTTCGAGGAAGTATATGAAAATCCAGTAATTAATCTTGATATAGACACAGATGAATTTTTATGCTATCCGGCAAAAGTTGGAGACAATCTAATCTATGTCTACTTCCACCACAACCTCATCACACACGGAATTTCTGCATCAAACTTATTTGAACTAGCTAGTGAAGATGAGATTTTAAACAATAAACCTGACGCAATTTATTTATTTGGTGGAGAAAATAAAAAAGATCAAAACATATTTTATGAAAATGAAGATGGTCTTTTAATCGGCTATGTAAACTACACAGATGCCAAAGATTATTTTGGATATCTAAAGAAAATGTGCCTAACCCTTTCAAATATCATTTCAATGAAAAAATCCTACCTACCTATCCACGGTGCAGGAGTCAACGTAATTTTACAAAATGGCAAATCTGCCAATGTTGTAATCCTAGGTGACTCTGGAGCAGGTAAGAGCGAATCTATCGAGGCCTTCAGAAAACTTGCCAAGGACTACATCAAAGACATGACCGTAATATTTGACGATATGGGAACCTTTAGGATAGAAGATGACAAGGTAATGGCATATGGTACAGAAATCGGTGCTTTTGTAAGACTTGACGACCTCGATGCAGGTTATGCCTTTAAGCAAATCGATAGGTCAATCTTTATGAACCCAGATAGGGTAAATGCTAGACTAATAATGCCAGTAGCTGATTTTAGCCAAATCATGGCAGGCTATGAAGTTGACTTCTTCCTCTATGCAAACAACTACGATAAGCTAGAAGATGATGAAAAGTCAATTTCAATGATTGAAAACGAAAAAGAAGCCATAAAGGTCTTTAAAAGAGGAGCAAGGTTTGCCAAGGGCACAACCACAGAAACTGGCCTTGTAGAATCATACTTTGCAAATCCTTTTGGCCCTTACCAAAAACAAGAAATTTGCGATAAGCTCATAGAAAAATATTTTAATAAGTTATACGAAAACGATAAAAAAGTCGGCCAAATCAAAACCCAGCTTGGAGTAGAAGGTCAGGAAAGTGATGGCCCACTAAAATCAGCCAAGGAACTATTTGAAATAATAAAATCCTTATAAAACAAAATAAAAAAACGAGTTGGATTTCATTTTGAAACTCAACTCGTTTTTGCTTTTCATTTTATTTTCCAATAGCATTTTCCCTGCCATAGTAGAAAAGATATTGCTGGGCGTAGCCTGCCAAATCTCCAAAGATTTCTCTTGCATAGTCGTCGACTTGTTTTTTAGGCACTTCCTTACCAATAAAAAGTGTTTCCATTACTCTTTTGATCCAGACATCAACAGGGAAGGTCTCCCTTCTGTGGTAGGCAAAAAGCATAATGCAATCCGCAACCTTTGGCCCAATTCCTGGAAGTTCTTTTAATTTGTTGTGAAGGTCCTTATTAGATAAGTCCTTTTCATCTTCGAAATTTAGAAAGCCATCCACAAAGGCCTTGGCAGTCTCAACTATCCTTACATCACGAAAACCAACTCTGGCATGTTCTCTGATTTCTAAAGGATCAACCTTGGCCAATACTTCTGGTCTTGGGAAAGAATAATAACTTTCTCCCATATAATCTCCAAGATAGTCCCCATATCTTTCTGATAGGATCCTTACAGCCTTTTTTATCCTTGGAATTTGGTTATTGGCAGAAATTATAAAGGAAATTGTTGTTTCAAATAATTCTTGATTTAAAATCCTAATTCCATATCCATAATCAGAAGCCTTTTTTAGGATTTCCGATTTTGATAATTCATCTTTAATGGCCTCATAATCAGTACCAAAGTCAAAATAATCATAGAAAATATCGTAGAATTCATCAAGACTTACATTTCTTATAAGAGTGTAGCCGTCACATTCCAAAAGATTTATGATTTTTCCCAAAAAGACAGCCGTAAAAGACCCGTCCTCGTTTTTTCTAAAATTAAAACATTGACCACATTCGAAAATATGGTCAACCTTAAAAGAATCCTCCCTGAGAATAAGACCCTCAGGGGACTCTGCTATATTTAGTTCTCTTTTTTCTCTTGTTTCAAATCTCATCATCTAATCCTAACAGCATGTACAGCAAGCCTTTGATCGTCATAATCATATTGGCAAGTTGACAAAGTTATAATTGTATCTTTTTCGGTAAATGGTCTAGTATTTAATTCAACTTCAGAATTTGACCTAAGCTTGTTGTAGTAAGGCACCTTATCTCCATCATAGGTAAAATCCAAAGTCCTATAGTCATAATCTGATGGGATACCATAGGCTGAGAATATTAGATATTCCCTAAGGCCTTCTTCTGTTGTAAGATAGATAGTCCTATTTTTTTCTGCAAATTCTTGCTTCCTATATTGGTCAAGCGGTGTAAACATAGAATTAATTTCTAGATGGTGGCCATAGATTACTGAGTTATCATCAGAAATATCAGCTGAATTATAAACATCCATAAATAAAGATCCAGCTATGTCGTATTCCTTATTTAGTCCCTTTCTTAGGTAAAAATCATTATCAGGTCCTTGAAGAATTGGGTACTTTATACCAGTTCCAGGAATTTCTATAATAGCGATTACATCTTTATTTTGTTCTTTAAGCTTTATTAGAAGGCTTAGGTGAATTTTTTCAAGTCTAGCCAGTGGATCAGCTTCAGAGCCGCTTTCATTCTCACCGCCAATTTCATTATCCACATCCGCTTCTACTTGCTTGGACAAATCTTCTATATATCTATTATTTTTCATGTTTGTCCAGTAGTCTAGGCCTCTCTTGCCCAGAATTGCAATGCATGCTAAAATAATCAAAATTAGGACAAACCTAATTAAAGTCATTACTCTCGATTTCATTTTACCACCTTTAAAAAGTTTAGTTTCATTAGTATAATATACCATAAGACATGATAAATAAAAGTTTTTTGTAAAAAAAGGAGAAGCTATGAAAGATTATAAATTATTTGTAGGAACAACATGCAGATTTTGTAAAAAAGTTGAAGATTTCATGAAAGAAAACAATATAGATATTCCCCTAGTAAATATAAATGAAGACCGCGAAGCCATGCTCGAACTAATGGATAAAGGCGGCAAAAGACAGATACCATGCCTATACCACGATGGCGAATATTTATACGAATCAGACGATATAATCGCCTACCTTAAGGAAAACTACAAATAGGACGCCTATGATAAAATTAATAGCATCTGATATTGATGAAACCATAATAAGAGATGATCAGATAGTACCTGAAAGAAATAAAAAAGCCATCAAAGAGGCTATAGAC
>CAUPHU010000036.1:0-12052 GCA_963511095.1 uncultured Anaerococcus sp.
GCCCTATACTTAGGATTTTTCGCAGTCTACTTCTATGAATACCTAAGTGTCCGATCTTTTAGAAGAGTGTAAATAAAAAAATCTCGGAATTTAAAGTTTTCCGAGATTTTTTCTTATTTATTTTCTTTCGCAAATTTTTTAAGATATTCTTCGTATAATTTTTTATAAACTTCTGAATCCTTTAAGAGTTTGTCGTGCTTGCCAATAGCTTCAATTTTCCCCTTATTTATGACGATAATTTCGTCTGTTAATTTATTTAATAGGTCGATTTTATGAGAAATTATTAGTCCTTTTTCATTTCTAAGATAAGATTTTAAAATGTCAGAAGCTTCTTTTTCACTGATTAAATCAAGGCTTGTGAAAGGCTCGTCTATTAGATATGCCGTTCTTGTTTTCACTAATAAAAGCCTTGCAAGGGCAATCCTCTCCTTTTCTCCACCGGATATTTTATTACCTCTTTGACCGAGCTTCCTTCCTTTTAGGTGAGAAAGATTTAATTTTTCAATCAATATATCATAGTCTTGGCCAATATAAAAATTATGAGAAAGTATGAGACAAGCAAGGTCTGATATTCCTTTTTGATCCATTTTCGAAAGATTATTAATAAGGTCACTTTTTAATTCATCATCCGAATCGTGATTTTTTGAACTAGTTAGAGTGTTTAGGATTAGCTTATAGTTTTCATCAAATTCACCTTGTCTGATTTTTAGGAGTGAATCATTTATTTCTTTTTCTTTTTTCTTATAGTCACCTTCTGTTAGCCTTTTTTTGCCAAGGGTGATGTTATAGTCAAGATCATCATCAAAAATTTCATTTTCTTGAGGATAGTACCTGAAAAGTGCCAGTTTAATATTAAGATCTAATTCACTGATGTTTTTATCCCCAACTAAAACTATTCCTTGGCTCGCTTTTTCATTTCCTAACAAAAGATTAAAAAGAGATGACTTACCTTCACCAGAAAGGCCAACAATCCCATAGACCTTATCAAGCTTTATAGAAAGACCATCAAGGAGAACTCTATCATCGTACTTTAAACCCAAATTTTCAATTTTGTAGTCAATTGTTTTTGGAATATTTAGCTTTGACTTGGCTTCATAAGAAGTTTTATTTCTTTCATAAAACATATTTAGGCTAGTTTTTGTATCGTAAAAAGCTCTCGCAAAATAAAGGGGCATAAAGATAATTTCAAAATAAAAATTAAGGACTATAAAACTTGATATTTGAAGATTATTCTTATTTATCTCAAACATAGCAAGGATAAAAAATACTATCAAAGCTATGTGTTTTATGGTATCGATAAAACCACGAGCCATCTCTTCATAGACCAGGACCTTTTTGAAACTTTCATCTCTTTCGTCCATTTTTTCTTCTATAAGATTACGCCTCTCGTTGAAATTTCCATTGTTCATTAAGGCATTTTTGTTTTCGATTGTTTCAAGCATTATAGGATTTAATTTAATTATCTCATCCCTTAAGATTTTAAAATTAAGAGCCCTCTTTTTTTGAAAAAGAAAAAGACCAAGGCCTGCTAGGATATAGGAAATAAGAATTAGTAATGGAAAAATTTTCATCCACCTATAGGATATAAATAAAATTACTATCGAGCTTATTATGCTTATAATCCCAAAAAACATATTATCAGCAAGAAGTCTGGTTGAAATCTGCTCGGCATCTCCAAAAAGCGATGATAAAAAAGCTGATGGTCCTCTAGCACTTATTATCGGGCTTTCCTCAATAGTTAGAGAATCTAGAAGGTCAAGACTTATAGACTTTTGAACTAAAATCTTAATCCTATTTAGCATATAAATTTGAATGAAACTTATGATTACAATAGAAAAGCTCACAAGTAAAAACTTGAAAATATCAGTTTTCAAAATCGAACCAGATAACAAATTATTCACCAAAGACTTTTGGATTAGGGGTGCTGAGATTAAAAGAAGATTTGAAACAAGGGCCAGAATAAAAAGAGCAAAATAAGCTAGTTTCCTCTTTCTTATCCCCAGAAAGTTAATAATAGGATTCATTTTACCTCCATTTTTCTTGTCACATTAAACAAGTCTAAAAAATTGACATAAAAATAATTATACTTTGTAATCTATAATTTTCCAGGAAAATTTCAAAATAAAAACTCCTACTTGATAGTATTTATTCAAGTAGAAGTTACAATCTTATCTTATAAAAATATTGAGATCTAATTCATAGGAAAGAATCTTAAGTAGTTCTTTTCCCCTAACGGAATTACCAGTTTTATCAAGCCTTGGCGAATAGACTGCAATCCCGCATAGGCCTGGGACAATGCCTAGAATCGCCCCACTTACTCCAGATTTTGATGGGATACCTACATCCATTAGGTAGCGGCCGGAGTTTTCGTACATGCCGCAGGATGCCATTTGGCTTACTATTATTGATACAATTGATTCTGGAATTAAATCTCTAGTTTTGTATAGGCCGTAGCCCTTGTTTGCCAAAACCGCTCCAAAATGTGATAGGTCTTTGACATTTGACCCAATCGAGCAAGACCTAATGTATAAATCTAATACCTCATCAGGATTTATATCAAATATCCCCTTACTCTTTAGATAATAGGCTATGGCCTTGTTCCTATCAGATGTTTCCATCTCTGATTTGTATATATCTTCCATTAATCTTGCCTTATCAGAGCCAGATATCATCTTGTAATAGTCAAGGACTCTTTGAAATTTATCATCAACACTCATTCCCCTTATCATGGATGAAGTTGTAATTGCTCCAGCGTTTATAAAGGGATTTGCTGGCCTATCGGTGATTGGTACAAGGGAATTAAATTCAAATTTGGTTGGTTCACTTCCCACTTTTGTGTAAACTTCTTCTATTGTATTGTCATGAAGAGCTGCCAAAAGGTCAAGGATTTTTGATATAGATTGGATTGAAAACTCATTGTCATAGTCACCATAGTAGTAGCTATCTCCAGTAGTAGATGTGATTGCAAGGGCAAAGGTATCTGGATCACAATTTAATAATTCTGGTATGTATGATGCTACCTCACCTTGTCCAATAAATTTTTCACTCTTTCTAATTGATTGCCTAATTCTCCTATCAATTTCATTTCTATCAAAAAACATAAAGTCACTCTCCTTTATTTCTATCTATTACTATTATCTTACCCTTTATCTTTAATCCATATCTATGACTAAGTCAAACCTATCCACATAATCATCTATATCATGGCTAACGTAGATAAAAGTTAAGTCTTCATCATTTAAAAAGTAATTTAATATATTATTTCTTAAATCTTTTTGAACTTGGTTTAGACCTTCGTCAATAATAAGTATTTCCTTTTCTCTAACAAGTGCCCTTAATAATGCAATCCTTTGTTTTTCTCCTCCTGAGAGGGATTGAGAAGTCTGGTCTGTTTTAGATATTTCCTCATATTGAGCTAAATCAAAGACCTTGCTAAAATTTTTAAAATCTATTGATGAATAAAGTTTGATATTATCTTCAATACCCATATTAAAAATATATTGATTTTGACCTATTATTGAAAAATAATGGTTAAGGTAAGCATAATCTAATTTTTTTAGATTGTAGCCATTAAAGTATATTTCTCCTTGGTAGTCCTTAATATTTCCACTAATAATACTTAAAAATGTTGATTTCCCACTACCACTATTACCTCTAACAAGAATCTTATCAGCTTTATTTATCTTAATATTCTCTAAAGATATGTCCAAATTATCAAAATAAGAAAATTTAAGCCTATCAATTTCGATACTCTTAAATTCTTCAAACTCTTTTATTTGCTCAAAATTTATATTATCTTTTGATTTTTTCTCAAATCTTTCTTCTATGGCTTTATAGGCTGCCCTACCTGAGCTAAGTGTATTTATTGATGTAATTAGATTAATCAATGGAGTGATTATTATATCAGAAAATTGAATAGCTGCTATGAATGCTCCTAAAGTCATTTTGCCATAATGTATAGAAAAAGATCCATAAGCAATTAGGAAAAATAAGCCTAGATAAGAAATAAGACCTATAAGTATTTCCAAGGAACTTTCAAGTTTTCCCAATTTCTCTTCTGCCCTTAGATTTTCGGAAAGGCTATTTCCTACAATTTTCTTGAAGGCAGAAGTCGCCAACATATTTTCAATAACACTTATTCCTAAAATATAATCTAAGAGTTTACTATTAAAAAATTTGTTAGCCATGATATTATTATTTTTAAACTTTTCAATTTTCGACCTAAAAAAATAAGGGATTGATAGGGTTAATATATTAGGGATTAGTATAAATAAAATAAACATAAAATCTAGATTAATTATTGCATAACTATATATCAAAATATTTATAGAAAGTATAATAATGTCTAATTTATTGATATAATAATCATCTATAAAATCTTCGATATTTGTATTAATATCCACATTGACATCTGCTACATAATCGTGGCTTTTTACTATAGACTTATCTTCTTCTATATAGTCTATAATTTGACCTACCATAAGATTTTTCATACTTACTCTTAATTTAATCGCTGATATTTTTATACCGTATTCAAAAAAATGGTAGCTAAGATAGACAAGGCAAAAAAACATATATAGGATTTTGTAATTTGTAAATCCCTAAAGTTGTCAATTATGTTTTTTAAAAAATATGGTTGGATAGATGCTGCTATGGCAAGCATTATCGATAAAAAAATATATATTGCTGAAATAATTTTGATATTTCTATCCTTATAATCCATAAAATCCTCCATAATAATTAATTATAATTAATGTACTTTATTAGGATTAGTAATACAATAATGGGTATAAAGTATAAGAAATACAAATAACAAAGGAGCTTATTATGAGAATTATAGAAATACTTGAAAATGAAGATTGGATAAGATCCTACCCATTTATAGATGATTTTATTAGGTCTGAATATTACGACATCCTAAAGGATACCTACGACAGACTTAATACAGATATACTTTTTGATTCAAATATCCACGGCAAGGACCATATCGAAAGGGTTATATTTTTTACCCAGCTTTTGGCTTTTCATTATAAGCTTGATAAGAAAGATACTGATGTCCTTAGAAATGCAGCGAGCCTCCACGATACAAAAAGGGTAAATGACGGTTGGGATACAGAACACGGCCACAGGGCAGCAGTAGAATCTATAGGCTACTCCTATGCAGACAAGGCTGATGATAGGGTCATCCAAGCTGTAATTGCTGCCCATTCTTCAGATGATAAGATTATGGATGAGACCATAAGAGAATTTATAAATGAAGATGACGATTTTGATAGGACAAAGAAGCTCGCCAAATTATTTAAGGACAGCGACGGCCTTGATAGGGTAAGGATTAACCACCTAGATCCGGCTTATCTAAGAAATGACTTTTCAAAAGACCTTGTTTACCTTGCCTATGAGCTTTATGATAGGTTTTAGCCTTGACTTTATCCTAAAAAACCTATAAAATATATTAAGAATATATTTATGGAGATTATAAATGCTTAAAAATCCCAAGAGAATACTCGCTTATTTCTTAGCAGCGGTCGGATTTTTCACATCTCAGACTTCCTACGCAGATAGCGTTATGATTAATAAGGAAGTGGCTGATTCTTCAAGTTTTTACGAAGAAGTTGATGGCAATCTAAATCCAAGTAGAACTATCGATACAACCGACCTTTACAATATGATTAGCGAAGATGAAAGCTTTTATAAAATTGAATACGAAGGCAAGATTGGTTATGTAGAGAAAAATCATTTCTATAAGCTTAACCACACCAGCCTTGTAAATGATACAGAGATTAGGAAAGATCCTACAGATGATTCTGATAACCTCACTTCCTACAAACTTAGGAAGGGTACAAAAGTTACTATATTAGAATTTATAAATGTGGATGATTTTGTCAAAGTTTCCTATGAACAAGACCGATTTGATAACAAATTTGTAAACCTAGATGATAGGCTTGCAAAAGTTCGCCAAGGTTTTGTGGAAACTCTTACAATTGACCCAGTCCCAGTTGAAACTATCGGCAGGGATAGCGGCGGTCCATCTACAGTGACAATTGATGATGAGTTTGCAAATTCTAAGGAAATTATTGGCTACGTCCACTTCAAAGACCTAGCCCTAGCTTACAGGGACCAGGAAACAATTGATAAGTTTTATGACTATTACAATTCCTTAAATGCATCTATGACCTATAGACAGACTCCAGTTTTTGAATCAGGTCCAGTTTATAATTTAGATTTCGGAGAAACTTACGAAGCCACAAGCACTTTTCCAGAAATAACTGTCCACATGACAGGATCACAAACAGGAATTGATTTGTATTCTTATGCCGTTAAATTTTTGGGCAATCCTTATGTTTTCGGTGGCGAAGACCTCTATAACGGTATCGACTGCTCAGGTTTTACAATGAGAGTCTACCAAACAATTGGAATTGGCCTTCCTCACTTTGCCCAAAGCCAGCAAAGATACGGGGTAGAAATCCCATTTGGCATGGAGCAGGCTGGAGATTTGGTATTCTTTGGTACAAGCCTAAATAATATCACCCACGTGGGTATAGCTGATGGCTACGGCAATATGGTCCACGCCTCAAGCCCAAGAACAGGCATAATCATAAGCCCAATCAGAAATCCAATCTCAATAAAAAGAATAGTAAACTAAAAAATTGCTGAACGAGGGAAATCCTCGGGTCAGCAATTTTTTTGTCCTTAAATAAAATTTTTAATTATCTTTCCATATTTTTTTAATATACCTAAGTAAAAAAATCAAAACCAGAATAACAACTACAATCATTGCATAGATTCCTAACTTTGCAAGAGTAGTTATCCCACTTGAATATATAAAATCTTTTACTAGGCCATACAAAACAACCAGGCCATAAGCTAAAGCTAAAATTGAAACTATTAGACTTATAATTCTTTTCATTAAATCACATCCTTGTAACTTTTATCAGCCCGATGTTAATCTTATTATATTTATCATCATAACATATTAGCATTATAAAGTAAACGAAAATAAAAAATCTCCTAGGTAATTGTCTAGGAGATTCTTGTGATTTTTAGTTGTTTGTTGTATCAGAGTCTTTACTAAAGACGCTGATTATTGAATTCACTACATCTTTTAAGAAGTTTATAAACTTATCTAAAAGGCCTGAGTCTTTGGCGTCTTGGGCGATTTTATCGAAGTTTTCCTTGTTATCTTTGGCAAATTTGTCTATTGATTCTTTGTTGTCTTCATAAAATTTACCTGCCTTGCCTCCTATATCTTTGGCAAGTTTGAAAAGATTATCCCTTACTTCCTTGCTGTCGATAGCAGAAGTTTCTTGGTAAGACTTGAAATAATTTACCAAAACATTGATATTATTATCTGATAGGACCTTGTCCATATTTACATTTTTGAGGGCATTTATAACATAGGTCACAACCTCTTCTTCTGGAGCGGTTTCTCCGTTTTTTTCCTTGTAATCAGCCAAATTTTGCTTAACTTCAATCACAGCTGCGTCTAGCTTTTTGCTATCAAATTCAGGATTATCTTCGTTTTCCTTAGCAACTTCAATTACAGTTTTTAGCTCGTCTTGGGCGGTTTTTGTCCTTTCCGGATCAAGGTTTTCTCCGTGGAGTTCCTCTGATTTATAGACTCCCACAAGGGCAGATTCACCTGTCACAGGCTTTGGACTTGCCACAAAAATTTCTGCATCTGTAATGCCTGCTGTAATGGCTGCATTTGTGTACTGGGCTTCAGTGATTTGGTTGATATTGCCTGGTGTTTTAATGGTAATTCTAATACCAGAACCTTTTTCAAGCCTTTTTACAACTATAGATGAAATCATGTTGTAATCTTCAGTTCCGTAGCCCAAATATTTTTTAAGGTCAGCTCCATTTACAGTTCCAACATTATAGTCATCTGAATTTATGCCTACGGCATTATCGACAATTTTTCTTTGTTGCTTATCAAGGGCAACACCATAAATTATATCGTCCTTGCTTTTATCAAAACTTGCCGCATGGGCAAGGCTTGATAAACCAATCATAAAGGCCATAGCAAGGCCAAAAATTTTCTTTTTCATTTTATTTTAATCCTTCTATTTTTTCTATAACTGGATCTAGTTTTTCATTTCTAATCTCAGTTGCCATTCCCGCATCAATTTTAGATGCTATTGATGGGTCGATTGGAAGTTTGACTAGGGTGTCAACATTGTATTTTTTAGCAACTTCTTCTATGTTTGATTCGCCAAAAATAGCATGCTTGCTTCCACAATCTGGGCATTCAAAATATGACATATTTTCAACTATGGCTATGATATTTTTGCCCATCATCTTTGCCATCTTTAGAGATTTTTCTACAACCATCTCCACAAGGCCTTGAGGAGTTGCCACAGCCACTACCCCATCGATTGGAAGGGATTGGAAAACTGTAAGTGGCACGTCTGCTGTTCCTGGAGGCATGTCTACAACCATATAGTCAATCTCGCCCCAGTCCACATCTGTATAAAACTGTTTGATAACCCCTGTCACAATTGAAGATCTCCATACAACTGGATCTGTCTTGTTTGGCAGGATCATATTTGTAGAAATAAGCTTAATTCCATTATCTGCAAGGGCTGGCTGCATGATTCCATCAGCTGTACCCCTTACAGGCTCAACAATTCCAAAAGCTTCCGCAATAGAAGGACCTGTGATATCCGCGTCAAAAAGTCCTACCTTGTAGCCCTTGTTTTTTAGGATAACTGCAAGCTGGCTTGACACAGAAGACTTGCCAACACCGCCCTTACCACTCATAACGGCAATAATTTTGCCGATTTTTGTGCCAGGTTGGGTTTCTATCTTAAATTTATCAAAATTCATTTTTCTATTTGTCATATTAACTCCTAATTATTTTTTTGAAAAGAAAAAAGCATAATTACTATGCTTTCGTCTTAATTATATGATATTTACCATAAATTTCCATTAAAATTTTTGTAAGAAATGGCCTTAGAAATCTATTTTCATGTCTCCATCTTTGATTAGCTTTTTATTTTTCATTATCTTATAAATTATCAAAGATAAAATCGCTGGGAGAAATATTTGTAATAATAAAACCTTAATTAAAAGACTGGTGATATTCTCTCCAGCCATGGCCTCATAGGTTCCAATTTGACCGACAAGGCCGCTTGTTCCCATGCCTGCTCCAAGTGGAATATTTGTCATTTTGAAAACCATAGTTGAAACTGGCCCCAAAATCGCTGAAGCAAGGGTTGGTGGAATCCATATCCAAGGGTTTTTGATTGTATTTGGCACTTGAAACATAGAAGTACCAAGACCTTGAGCAAAAAGTCCTTCTATGCCATTATCCCTATAGGAAATAACCGCAAAACCCACCATCTGGCAGCAACAACCCACAGTCGCAGCTCCTGCCGCAAGACCCGATAGGGAAAGCATCATACAGATGGCAGCTGACGAAATCGGAAGGGTAAGGGCAATCCCAATTGACGCAGAAACTATTATTCCCATAAAAAACGGCTGCATTTCAGTTGCTCTTACAATAAAATCACCTAACATTGTCATAAAACTTGCCACATGAGGGCCAATCCAGTCTCCCAAAAAAACTCCAGCAATGATTGTAACAAGTGGAGTAATTATTATATCAAGCTTAGTTGTTTTTGACACAAGCTTTCCAAATTCAACCGCAAAAATACTTGCCACATAAACTCCAACTGGTCCGCCAAGCTCATAGGCACCCAGGCCTACAATGGTGTTGGCAAATAAAACGAGTTTTGGCGCATCAAGGCTATAGGCTATAGCAGTTGCAATTGCAGCCCCTGCTCCCCCACTTGCCAAGGGCCAAATTCTTTCGGTTAGATATGTAAGGTCAAAAATTTTCCCAACCGAATTCATAATGGTCCCTATTAAAAGAGACGCAAATAAACCAAAAGCCATAGCTCCCAGGGCGTCGATAAAATAGACTCTTGGATCTAGGCTAACTCCTTGTTTTTTCAAAAAATCTTTCATAAAATCCTCTCATTAAAATAATATTCTTATTAATGATACCACAAAAAAATATTATCTGTATATACACAAGGAAATTATTCTATGAGATACTTTCTTTCTCGTAAGATTTCTAGGGCCTTCTCCATGTCAGTTGGATTTTTGGCGACCAGGGTGTGGTAGTGGACATTCGATGTAAGAGCTAAAAGAGGTTCATTATTTTTTAGATTTTGTAAAAATATCCTAACCCCATTTCTCGAGCTTATATCAAGACTCTTCCTAATTGTCCCGTAGGCCTTGTGATTTATAAATACATCCTTGATGGTAATATTTCTGTCAACTAGGATATTTAGCTCATCTGCTATAGCCTTTTTGTCATGCACGACTTTCACAATCATCTCGCATTTTGCACTTTCTTCTAGCTTATAGCCTCTATTTGTCGAAATTATTTCTACTCCTTCCGCCTTTAGAATGCTAATATCTTTGACTATTACCTGCCTTGATAGGCCAAAGATGTCTGCCATGTCTTTTCCAGAAATAGGCTCTTTTGCTTCTTGTAAAATTTTTATGATTTCAATTCTTCTCTCATTCACACTCATACCAATACTTTACCCCAATTTCCATTGCAAAAATATTAATTTTTTTAAATATTTTATCACTTTTCCTTGACAATCAAATAAAATTGGTGTAAACTTATCCTAACGACGAAGAAAAGAAGAGTAACTAAAGACAAAGATCAAAGAGAGTCCCAGGAGGTGTGAAGGGATATTGGAAGCTTTAGCGAATAAAGCCTTGGAGTCTTTTCGGGGATTAGATCCGAAAACGAATTTTGCACGTTATAGCAAAGGAGTATGATTGTACTTTCTGAGGTGTATTTTGTGAAAAATACATGAATTAAGGTGGTAACGCGATTTCGCCCTTATTATCCATATGGATAGTAAGGGCTTTTTTAATTCTACAATCAAATATAAAATAAGAAAGGAATATTATGAAAAGACTTGTTAATTTCTTGCTTGCAATAATTCTTCTTTTCCCAGTGGGAGAAGCATATGCAAGCGAAGACGTACTAAGAGTAGGTATGGAGGTCAACTACGCCCCATACAATTTCTCAGAGACAGATGATTCAAACGGAGGATATCCTGTAGCAAATTCACCAGGCGAATATGCCAATGGTTATGACGTAAGTTTTGCAAAAAATATTGCTAACGAGCTTGGCAAAAAACTAGAAATCTACAAAATCGAATGGGACGGCCTAATTCCTGCCCTTACAAGTGGTAAAATCGATGCAATCCTTGCAGGTATGAGCCCAACTGACGAAAGACGCCAGCAAATCGACTTTACCCTTCCATACTACAGGGCAAAGATGTGTATAGTTGTGCCAAAAGATTCAAAATATATAGACGCAAAGTCTATCCATGATTTTAAGGGAGCAAAGATAACAGGCCAGCTTGGAACCTTCCACGCAGATGTGGTTGACCAAATGGATGGGGTAAACAAACAAGAACCAATGGATTCTTTCCCAACTATGATTGCTGCGACAAATTCCGGCACCTTAGACGGCTACGTTTCAGAAGAAGCAGGGGCAGAATCTGCTATTTCATCAAATCCAAACCTTACCTATATAAAGTTTGACGATGAAAATAACTTCGAAACTTCAGATGATGATACAACTGTGGCTGTAGGTCTTAAAAAGGGATCTCCAATGGCAGAAGAAATCAACACCTATCTTGAAAGCCTTGATATTGACAAGGTTCAAGAAGAAGTCATGAAAGAAATGGTAGAAATTACCACAAAAGAAGACGCACCAAAGACATTTTTCACAGAAGTTAAGGAAATTTGGAGCAAATATTCTTCACTCTTCCTAAAGGGTGTAGTAAATACCTTATTTATAGCAATTTTATCAACCATTTTAGGTTTCATTATAGGACTTCTTGTAGCGATTATTAGAAGAATAGACGTAAACAAAAGAACAAACCCAGTTGGATATTTCTTCCACAGACTAGTAAATATCCTACTTTCAATCTATGTCGAAGTCTTCAGGGGCACACCAATGATGGTACAATCTGTAATCATCTTCTACGGTCTAAAACAATATTTTGACATCGAC
>CAUPHU010000037.1:0-11810 GCA_963511095.1 uncultured Anaerococcus sp.
GGCCTAGGATCATGGCACCCATGATTGTGGCTGCAGACCTTGATGTGCCTGGGATCATGGCAAGGCATTGGAAAAATCCTATCATTAAAATTGTCATGTAAGGGACGTCCGCAAGTGAATCGTATTTGATGTTTTTATTTCTCTTTTCAACAAATATTATAATCAGACCCCAAAGAAAAAGCATGGCTGCTACTGTCATTGGGTTGAATAGGTACTGGTCTATTAAATCGTCAAACAAAAGGCCTAGGACCATGGCTGGGAGGACTCCGACTATTACTTTGACCCATAAGTTTATAGTATTTTTGTCTGGGTGGGTCAAGATGAAATAGGCTTTTGACCTTCCATTTAGCTTGTCATAATTTCTTGGTAATCTTATTTTTGATTTTGTCCAAGGGTTTAGCCTTTCAAAGTAAAGGACAACTACAGATAGGATTGCACCTAGCTGGATTATTACGTTGAAGGCGTTTGAAAAGCCTTCTGGTTCAAGTTTTACAAATTGATTTACAAGAATTAAATGTCCTGTGGATGATACAGGCAAAAACTCTGTGACTCCTTCTACTATTGAGAGGATTAGGACTTTTATAAAATCTATTAGCATTCAAATTCCTCCATGAATGTGTGTTTAGCGCCTCTTACTTGATAACCTAGGACCATGTCGCAGTTGACATTTTCAGATGATCTTAGGATTGACATCTCCACATTTGGATTGTCTTTTTTAAGGTCTGCTATGAGGTCTTTGACCTTGGCTCTGGTGTGGGATTCGGTTGATTTTGTGACTGTGCAGGCACAATCTAAGGCGCTTAATTCTGCAAAGTCTCTCCATCTAATTATATCTTCTTCTCTCATATAGTAAAGAGGTCTAATTAAAAGCATATCATCAAAATTTTGGGCGGTTAACTTTGGCTTCATTGTCTTGTAATTGCCGGCATAGAGGACATTTATCATGATAGTTTCGATTACGTCATTTAGGTGGTGGCCAAGGGCAAGTTTGTTGCAGCCAAGTTCTTTGGCCTTGGCGTACAAGAAACCCCTACGCATCCTGGCACATAGATAGCAAGGATTGCCTCCGTCAGCTAAAGTCTCTGATATGTCAAAGACTTTTGAATCGTAAATTTTGGCTGGTATCTCAAGGTATTCTAAGTTTTTCTTAAGAAGTTCTAGGTTTTCTGCATCATAGCCTGGATTCATGCAAAGATATTCCACGTCAAATTTAACCTTTGAGTGTTTGTGGAGCTCTTCGATGAGTTTGGCTAAGATTAGGCTATCCTTGCCGCCAGATATGGCAACTCCAACCTTATCGCCTTCGTTTATTAGCTTAAATTCCTTGATGGCCTTGATGAAGGGCGACCAAATTTCTTTCCTATATTTTTTTATTAATGATTTTTCGATTTCTCTTATGTCTGTCATAATATGATTTTCCTTGATGGTTCGTCTCTGTTGGATACATCTAAATTTATGTCTTTGTCGGTGTCAAGACCTAGGCTTTTGAGATAGGTTTCGACTGTAATTTTGGATAGTTCTTCGGTGTTGTTGGTGGTTGATAGGTGGGATAAAAACACATCTTCTCCTCTGCCTTCTAATACATCCCCCAAGACTTCTGCTGCCTGATCATTTGATAAGTGGCCCATCTTGCCCATTACCCTAAGTTTGAGATTGTAGGGATAAGGACCGATTTTTAGGGCCTCGAGGTCGTGGTTCGCCTCCAGATAATAGATGTCAGAGCCTTTCATGTGGTAGAGGATATTGTCATCTATGACGCCTGTATCTGTAATTAGGCTGATTTTCTTGTTGCCCAGATAAATTATAAAACCTACCGGTTCACAGGCGTCATGGTAGGTTGAAATTGGATAGATATCCATGGATTTGAAATTTAGAAATTCGTCTGACTTAAATTCTCTAATTAGTTCATCTTTGAAATTCTTAGTCTTTGGTAGGTAGGCCTTCCAGGTCCCCCTGTTTGCAAAAAGCGGAACCTTGTGCCTTTTGGCAAGGATTGCCGCACCTTTGGAATGGTCGGCGTGCTCGTGGGTTAGGAAAATTGCATCAAGGTCCTTGGCGTTTTCTCCCACACTAGCGAGTAGGTTTTCGATTTTTCTGCCAGAAAAACCAGCATCTACCAAGATTTTGGTCCCGTCATGGTCTATAAAGACAGAATTACCTGATGAACCTGAGGACAGTACTACAAATTTACTCATTGAAATACTCTTTCAAAAAATTTGCTATTGATGGGGAATTATTATCGCCAATTACAAAATCTGCCGCATCTTTTGCGAGACTTCTGCCATTTCCCATAGCAAGACCCACTCCAGCTGCTTTTATAGACTTAACATCATTGGCTCCGTCGCCAAAATACATGACCTTTTCCATATCAAGATCAAGTATTTTTACAAGGTCCTTTAGGGTTTCAGACTTACCTGCGTCTTTGTGCAAGATTTCAGTGATTCTCCTATCATTTCTCATATACCTATAAGATTTTTCAAAGTCCTTCTTATGTCTATCTTCAAATTTATTTAGGGTTTCTTCATCACTTATGAAACAAGCCCTTCCAATAGAATCTTCTATATCATCAAGACTTTCATACTTAAGCCAAGGCATCCTAACAAGTTCTTGATCATCTAAGAACTCTTTAGTTGGATTTTCTGCATTATTATATAATATATCTCTGGTGTCAATTACAAAGTCAATATTTTCATCATCTAAGAAAGAAAATAACTTTTCTATGTCAAGTTTTGTAAGGGATTTTTCAATAAGAGCCTTGCCTGTGGCATTTTGCCTTACAAAAGCACCTGTACAAGTAATTGAATAGTCGTCAAAATCAATAAGTCCAAGCTCTTGTCTAATCCAATAAAAACCATTGAAGGTCCTGCCAGTGCAAAGGACAATTTCAATTCCTCTTTCCTTTAGATTTTTGATTATTTCTTTAGTTTCTTTTAGGACTTTCCCATCATCGGTGATAATCGTCCCATCTATGTCAAATGCTATTAATTTAATATCTTTTTTCATCAAAACCACTTTCTATTTTTCTTTCAAACTCCTATTATTTTACTAGAATTTAGGCTTTTATTCAATTTATAGAAATACAAAAACCAGGCCTTTTTTGACCTGGTTGAAATCTTATTTGTAGATAAACATAGAAATTAGCGAACAAATTACTATTGCATAAATTATAATCATTAAGAGTTTACCCAAAGGTCTACCTATATTGATTGTATAGCCAACTCCAATTCTTTTCGCCACAAAAATAGCTGGGTCATATGGATTGTTGTAAAAATGACCTCCCAAAATCCAATACTTATCGTCTTCTTCAAAGGAAAATTCTTCCATCTTATCAAGTTTTGAACCGTCTGTGCCTACCTTACTTCCCAGGTAAATAGCACCTCCGATTGATAATAAAAGGCTAAGTCCAGTAAGAATATATAAAGGTAGGCTTATATTTTTTATTGCTAGGTAATTGATTCCAATTTCAAAAAGCAGGGTCATTACAAAGGCATTTATGATTAAATAATAAGACCAAACTTTTTTGGCTTTTAAATTATTGGCTAAGGATTTTTCTTGATTTTCCTTTGCAATCCTTGGCCTAACCTTGATAATGATTAGGTTTATAAAATAAAACATGATTAACATGCCAAGGCTTATAATTGATGGATAAAATAGATTTAGGTAGGATTTTTCCTTAACCTCTGTCACATTTCCATTAATATCTGTATGCATGATAATTCTATCGCCTATTTTATCATAATTTATATATAAAACTAGGCTTGTAATAATTATTAGCATAAGTGATATTCCGTAGCCTAACCAGATTATTTTTCTTAATTCTTTTTTTGCTTCATTATTATCAAGAACAACGATTTTCTTTTTGTCCTGAACTATTCCACCAGTCATATTTTTTAAATTTTTATTATAAATTATAAGGGGCAAGGAAAGGACTCCAAAGCTTATAAAAAAGAAAAGAGTCAAAAATCCTACTGACTTTGTGATATAAGTTAAAAAATACTGGCAAAGACTTAGGAAGATGGTCATTGTTAGAGCCATCATTTTGTAATCTTTTAAAATTTGCTTCATAGTTTCTGTCTTTCTCATATCTTTTGGCACAGAAACTCCCAAAGTGTAGCCTTTTTTAGAAAAAGACTGGATGAAAACTTGAATTAAACCTACCAAAACTAAGGCTGATGTATATATTATTGCTATAAATTTTGCTTCACTCATTTGTATCCTCCCATTTGTTATTAATATTTGCTATAAATTCTTCCCTTTTTATTCCTTTTAGCTTTGCAATTGCAATTAATAAATCAAGTTCTGAATCAATTTTTTCTTCATCGTAAGCTGCCATTGGATTTATATTTTCTGAAATAAGGCTGCCGTACCTCCTATCCATTGTGAGAACTCCGTCAGATTCGAGAAGCTTGTAGGCCTTGTTTACCGTGTGGAGGTTGATGCCAATATTTTCAGCCATTTCTCTGACAGAAGGGAGTTTGTCACCAGGATTTATATAACCCTTGGCAAGGCCAATTATTATTTCCCTTCTAATTTGTTCATAGATTGGAAGATCTGATTTAAAATCAATTTCTAAAAACATAAGCCCTCCTTGTCTGTTATGTTATATACATTATATAACAAGTCCTACAATTTGTAAATAGGATTTGTAAAAAATTTATATAATTTTACATGTTAGATTTTATTTACACTATTTAGAGGTCTTTGTGAAAAAATTAGGTATTTTTCTATTTTTCTGTTATAATATCCTGGAGGTGAAAATATGAAATTAGGAATTATCGGTGCAGGAGCAGTAGGATTTTCTGTAGGCTACACAGCAGCCAGAATGGGAATCGCTTCTGACATTTTATACAACGACATAATAGAAGAAAAGGCCAAGGCTCAAGCTATGGACATAGAGGATGCGTCAAGCTTCTATCCTCACTATGTGAAAATGGGCTGGGGTTCTTATAAGGATATGGCCGACAGGGACATAATCGTGACCGCAACAGGCAGCCTTGACGGCATCCGTGATAGGCTTGAAGAATACGAAATGTTTAAGGACGCAACAGAAGCTTATGTGAAAGAAATTGTAGAAGCAGGCTTTAAGGGAATCTTTATAGTAGTGGGCAATCCTTGTGACCTTATGGCAGACCTTGTCTACAGGGCAAGTGGTTTTCCAAAGGAAAGGGTAATCGGATCTGGTACAGCCCTTGATACAGTAAGGCTAAATACAACTCTTTGTAAGCTCTTAAAATTAGACCCTGCTGACGTAAGGGGAGTAGTCCTTGGCGAACACGGCGAAAGCCAATTTGTAGCCTGGTCAAATATCTTTATCAACAACCTACCATTTGACGAATACCTAAGGCAAAATCCTGCATCATTTTCTAGAGATGACGTAGAAAATCTTGTAAGAGAAAGAGCCTGGAGGGTAATAGACGGCAAGGGCCACACCCAATGTGGTATAGGAAATACCGTTTGTTCAATGATAGATGCCATAGCAAATGACAGAAAAAAGGTAATACTTGTAGCCACCCTAATGGATGGCATGTACGGTCTTGACGACATCTACCTATCCACCCCATGTGTCCTAGGTAAAAACGGCATGGAAAAAGCAATCGAGCTTAAATTAAATGAAGAAGAACTAGAAAGACTAAAACATTCTGAAAAAGTTTTGAAGGCTAATAGGGAGAAATATAAGTAAGAATTGTACTGATGTTGAAAAATCACAGAAAGTGGGTATATTAATAGTAACCATGATGTCAAGTAACTGCATGGTGTTACCAACTAAAAAGACGAGCTTAGGGCTCGTCTTTTTGTGTGCTAGTTATCATCTTTATTTAATTTGCTCTCTAGCCACTTATACAAATAGTTACCAATTATTTGTACTACGACAGCAAAAATGATGTCAAGTAACAATCGCATGATCTCACCTCCCCTCATGCTAACAATGAGAGCGATGATAACATGTATATTATACCCTTTTATTTTAATAATTATATGTAAGATAAAGAACGTCATTAAAAAACCAGGAGCGATAGCTCCTGGTTTTTTTGTGCCCACATGGGCTTATATTATCCTTCTTGGTTACAATCATTATACTAACAAGAAAGAACTTTTCAACCTTTGGCTTTCTCGCTTCGCTGCGAACCACTCCGTGGGGCTCCTCTACGCGCCGGAGGGGCGTGCCACTCGCTTCGCTACGAACTGGTCTGCAGGGGTCCTCCTGAAGCCGGACAGGCTTGATGGACGCTAGGGCAATTTGGCTCCTCAGCTATTGCATCAAACTTTCCATCAAATTACTTCGTAATTTGGGACAAGCATAGATACGCGCTGGGCAGGCAATCGAGCTAAATCTCGACCATTCTACCTCTGCCGCTCTCGGCCGCTAGGCAATCTTGACCTTCCTCAATCTTCTTTAAGAAGATTGGGATAGGGCTTCGCATGGAGGGTCCTCAACGAGGCGGACAGCTTATCTTTCTCGCTTCGCTGCGAACCGCTCCGTGGGGCTCCTCTACGCGCCGGGCAGGCTTTCGATCTACGCTCGACCATTCCATGGAGGCCGCTCCACGAGCCGCGGGGGCTTACTTCTAATACATTGGCATTTGTGGGCCAGCTGGCATAGCAGGTTCTTCTTTTGGTATGTCTGCTACTGCTGCTTCTGTTGTGAGGATCATTCCTGCTACGCTTACTGCGTTTTGTAGGGCTGATCTTGTTACCTTTGTTGGTTCTACTATGCCTGCTTCAAACATGTTTACGAATTTGTTTTCGTAAGCATCGTAGCCTTCTTCTTTGCCTGTGTTTTTAACTTTTTCTACTATTACAGATCCGTCGAGTCCTGCGTTTGCTACTATTTGTCTAAGTGGTGCTTCTAGGGCTCTTTCTATGATTAGGGCACCTGTTTTTTCATCTCCAATTAGGGTCTCTCTAAGTTCTTCTACTTTATCGATTGCACCTATTAGGACTACTCCACCGCCTGCTACGATACCTTCTTCTACAGCTGCTCTTGTAGCTGATAGGGCATCTTCGATTCTGTATTTTTTCTCTTGCATTTCTGTTTCTGTAGCTGCACCTACGTTTATTACTGCTACTCCACCTGCAAGTTTAGCTAGTCTTTCTTGAAGTTTTTCTTTTTCGTATTCGCTTTCTTCTTTAGCTGCTTGGTTTCTTATATTTTCAACTCTTTCAGCTAGGGCATCTTTATCGCCTTTGCCTTCTACAAGGGTTGTGTTGTCTTTATCTACCTTAACCTTTTTAGCTGATCCTAGCATATCGATTGTAGCATCTTTTAGGTCCATGCCTAAGTCTTCGCTTACAACCTTGCCGCCTGTTAGGATTGCGATGTCTTCAAGCATTGCCTTTCTTCTATCGCCGTATCCTGGAGCTTTGACTGCTACAACGTTGAAGGTTCCTCTTAATTTGTTTAGGATAAGGGTTGTAAGAGCTTCTCCGTCTACATCATCAGCAATGATTAGTAGTGGTCTTGATTCTTGAACGATTTGTTCTAGAAGTGGTAGGATTTCCTGGATGTTTGAAATCTTTTTATCTGTTAGAAGAATGTATGGGTCGTCAAGTTCTGCTATCATCTTTTCATTGTCTGTGGCCATGTATGGTGATAGGTAGCCCTTGTCAAATTGCATACCTTCTACAAGGTCTAGGTAGGTATCTGTTGTTTTTGATTCTTCTACAGTGATGACTCCGTCGTTGCCTACTTTTTCCATAGCGTCAGCTATTAGCTTACCAATATTGTTATCTTGTGAAGAAATTGTTCCTACGTTTTCTATAGCTTGCTTATCTTCAACTTCTTTTGAATTTTCTTTGATATATTCAACTGCAATGTCTGTTGCTTTTTTAAGACCTTTTTGAAGTACGATTGGGTTTGCACCTGCTGCTAGGTTTTTAAGTCCTTCTTTGATTATTGAATAAGCAAGAACTGTAGCTGTTGTTGTACCGTCACCTGCTACGTCATTTGTCTTGTTTGCTACTTCTTTTACAAGTTGAGCACCCATGTTTTCAAATCTGTCTTCAAGTTCGATGTCATTTGCAATTGTCACACCGTCGTTTGTGATTGTTGGTGCACCGTAAGCCCTGTCAAGAACTACATTTCTACCCTTTGGTCCAAGAGTAACCCTAACCGCATTTGCAAGTTTATCTATACCTCTTTCAAGGCCGTCTCTAGCGTCTATTCCAAATTTGATATCTTTTGCCATTATATCCTCCTTAAGCTTCTACTACTGCCAAAATGTCGTTGTATTTTACAACTATATATTCTTTGTCATCAAGCTTTACATCTGTGCCTGCGTATTGTGAATAAATAACCTTATCGCCTACTTTAAGGTTGTCTTTTTTCTTTTCGTCGTTTTCTATATCAGCGCTTATAGCAACAACTTCAGCGTATTGTGGCTTTTCTTGTGCACTTTCTGGAAGGACTATTCCAGATGCTGTAGTTTTTTCTGCTTCAGCTTTTTTTATAACAATTCTATCTCCGATTGGCTTTAAGTTCATATTATTTCCTCCTGTGAAAATAAAATTCTCTGGTATTAATTTGTTAGCAGTCAATGCCTTCGAGTGCTAACTCCTACTTATAGTATACTAAGATGTTTTTTTATTTCAAGACCATTTTGTTTTCCACAAGGATTTATACCCAAAATTACTTTTTATACTTATCCTAAGAATGCATATGATAAGCGATTCTTTCGACTAATTTCACGACGTCTTTTTTATTTGTAGAGCAAAGGGCGATCCTGATTCCCTTAGCAGACGGGATGGTAAAGATATTTTCTTTTTCTAGTTTTTCTACGATTTCAAAGGCCATATCAGTTGGAATGAAGGCGAAAAATCCACCAAAATATGGGATTATTTCTATCTTGTGTTTTTTGGCTTCTCTTACAAAGACTTCTGCTCTCTGGGCAAGCATAACTTTTAAGTTTTTAAGTTCTGTTTCATATTCCTTGATATTTTCCTCTTTTGCAAGGTCAACTAAGATGTGCTGAGGGGCGTGGACTCCGTTTGACCAGTTGACCCTGGCAGAAGTTGCAAGGGCTTGTTCAAATTCTTCTATAATCTCTTTAGATGGGGAAATGCCAATTGCAGCTCCGCTTCTTAGGCCGTAGGCTGTGTAGGCCTTTGACATGGAAAAGGCAACTAGGATGAAAAGATTTTCTGGTAAATTTTCAAATTTCTCAAAAAACTTTTTCTGGTTGCCATTTCCAGCAAACTCAATATAGGCAACGTCAATTATTAGGATGATTTTTTTGCCAGTATTAACTGCTTTTTTGGAAATTTCCAAAACCCTATCCCATTCCTCATCTGAAAGTGAATAGCCGGTTGGGTTATTGCCTGGAGAATTTATTATAGAAACCATTCTATCATTGTCTTTTAGAGCCTCATCTTGGGCCTTTTCATATGACTTTAGGTCAAATTTTAAATCTTCTGTTAGGAAATTATAGGTCCTAAAGTCCCTTTCAAATTCATCACACATTTTTTTGTAGGGTTGCCAGAAATAATCGTGGCAAATTACAGGATCTCCCACATCTGCGAAAGAAAAAATCCCACACCTAATAGCCCCTGTCCCACCCGGAGTTGCTATGGCAGAAATATAAGCATCAGGCTTGTAGTCACCAAAACAAAGGTCGATTACAGTTTGCCTATAGGACTTTTCTCCTTCGATTGGTGCATAAGATGCGATTTGTCCCCTATCCATTTTTTCCAGCCTATTATAAAAGGAATCAAGAGCTATGATATTGCCCTCATCATCTGCAAGGGTCCCCAAAACTGCATTGATTACATTTTCTTTTCCATATTTGGCTAGGGCTTTTTTGGCCTTGGCATTTATTGCAAAAGCTAGGTCAGGTCCTTGGGACTTCTTAGCCTTGTTAATTGTCATTGTCATAAGATACTCCTTGAAGTTTTTTTACTATTATACCGATTTTTATGTCTAAAACTTAATTAGCTTAGGTTTTTCTGGAATTTTGGGTATGAAATAAAAAGAATAGGAGATTAATTATGACAAAATATGATAAAGACGAATTAAGAAAAAAATTAAGTGATATACAATACCAAGTGACCCAAGAAAGTGGGACAGAAATTCCATTTTCATCTGAATATGATGATTTTTATGAGGATGGAATTTATGTTGACATAGTATCTGGAGAAGCACTTTTCTCTTCGAGAGATAAGTATGACGCTGGCTGCGGTTGGCCTTCATTTACAAAACCAATTGAGGGGACAGAACTTACAGAAAAAGATGATTTTAAGCTAGCTCGTAAAAGAATCGAAGTCAGGAGCAAGGATGCTGACAGCCACCTAGGCCATGTTTTCCCAGACGGACCAAAGGAAGCGACAGGTCTAAGGTACTGTATAAATGGGGCTGCCCTAAGATTTATCCCAAAAGAAAAACTCGAAGAAGAAGGCTACGGAAAATACCTCAAACTCTTCGATTAGAATACAAAAAATTTGGAAAAACAAATTAAAATATAAAAGAATTTTCCAATATTTGCCAGTTAAAATTAATTTTAAAAACCAAAAAAGCTAAGCCTTGATTTACCAAAGCTTAGCTTTTTTCTAATCTACTAATTCTTTAAGTCTGCCAGTTATTTTGTATGGGACTTTCTTAAGTTCTTCGATATTTTTTACTCCCAAAAGAGCCATGACTATTTTTAGCCTTTGGTTCATTTCTTTGAGGTAGTCATAACAAGCATCGTAGCCGCCTAGTAGGAGGTATCTCAATGCTTCGCCACTTACTGCCCCCATGTCAGCTCCAATTATGATAGCCTTGGCAAGGTCTACTGCAGTTTTGATCCCGCCAGAGCCTATGATAAAGGTCTCCTTTGAAAGGCTTCTTGCATCTATGATGGCTTTTGCTGTTGGCACTCCCCAATTATAAAATTCCTTATAGTCCGTTTCAAAATCTCTCATATCTTCGATTTCGATAAAATTTGTGCCGCCGCATCCTGCCACATCAATGTATTCGATTCCTGCATCGATAAGCTTTTTACAAACTCTTTTAGAAAGTCCGTTGCCAGTTTCTTTGACAATTATTGGCAAATCTAAATTTGCCTTTAATTCTTTTATATTGTCAAAATATCCCCTAAAATCCTTATCGCCTTCTGGCATAAAAAGCTCTTGGGCAACATTTAGATGGACCTGGATAGCGTGAGCGTCTATCATCTCTACTGCCTTTTTGAAATCATCAAGACTTCTTTCTGCACCTAGGTTTCCTATCCTAAGAAGATTTTTCTCCCTTATAAGGCTGAAACTCTCACAGGCCTCCGCATCCGCAAGGCCTATAGTTTGGCTACCAACGGCCATTGGTATATTAAGGCTCTTGCAAATTGATGATAAGTCTTCATTTATATCTGCACTCGCCTCGCCCCCGCCTGTCATGGCATTTACCATAAGGGGCATGGAAATTTCTTGTCCCAAAAAGCTAATCTTGGTATCAATTTCATCAAAATTCACTTCCGATAAGCTATTGTGATCTAGGTAAATATCAGAAAATAGGGCATCATTGTGGTCAGATGTTTTTAGGTAATTTTCAATATGTTGGTCTTTTCTTTCTCTTCTTTTTTCCATACTAAATCCTAACTATTCTCCATCTCCGCTTCCTGACTCAGGGACTGTGACATCAAAACCAGGCTCATACTCGATTACGCCAGGGCTTGTTTCTGGTTCGCTTGGAGCAGGCTCTGGTGCTGGCGGAGCTTCTGTTTCTGGCTCTGGCCTTACGGTTTCAGTGCTTGGAGCCGGTGACTTTTCGCCTTGGTGGGTATTTGTCTTTGGCTTAGCCTTGGCTATTTCTCTTATAAACATCTGAAGATTCCGACCAAGAGGAT
>CAUPHU010000038.1:0-11637 GCA_963511095.1 uncultured Anaerococcus sp.
GCCATGTCCTAGGCTATATGGGACCAATTGCAACACCAGAAGAAGTAGATAAGTATGTCAAAGAAAGAAACTACTTAAGGGATGAAATTATCGGTAAAACTGGTATAGAAGAATCCTATCAAGACAACCTAAAAGGCAAAAATGGTAGGGCACTTGTGACAGTTGACTCTTCGGGTAATAGACGTGAGACAATTTCACAAACTAAATCTGAACCAGGAGACGATGTCTACTTATCAATAGATGCAAAACTTCAAAAACAAGCGGAAGAATCCTTAAAGGGAGTTCTTGAAGCCCTAAGAGAAACAGCCTTCTATGAATCAGAATACGGTACATTTAGGCCATTTAAGATGGCACCTCACGCAGAAAGTGGGGCGGTAGTAGTATCTGATGTTAAAACCGGCGAAGTATTAGCCCTAGCCTCATATCCAAACTACGATCCTAACCTATTTTCAACAGGTATTTCTGGCTCTGACTGGGAAGCCCTTCAAGTAGAAGATAGTGACGGTCCACTTGCGCCAAGGCCAATGCTCAATATAGCAACCCAAACCGCAGTGATGCCAGGATCAACCTTCAAACTAGTGACAGCCCTAGCTGCCCTAGAAAAGGGTCTTGATCCGCTTGCTATAAATAATTGCCACGGCTTTATGGAGATAGGAAATAGGAGATTTTCTTGCCTAATCTATACAGAAACTGGTATGACCCACGGCGAAGAAAACCTCTACGGAGCTATAAGAGATTCTTGTAACTACTATTTCTACACCCTAGCCCTTGGGGAAAACCCAGAAGATGGCGATAGCCTAACGACTAAACTTGAACTAAACGATATAAGAATAGCAGCTGAAATGCTAGGGCTTGATGAAGAAACTGGTATAGAAATAAATATTCCAAAAGAAGCCAAGGGTAATGTTCCATCAATCGGCAAAAAAGTTGAAGTTACAAAGCTAATGCTAAAAGATTACCTAGATAAAAACCTTACACTTTTCATAAAAGAAGGAGTTAAGAAATCTAGGGCAGACTTTGAACAGGATATAGCAGATATTGTCAAATTTACAGACAATCCAAATGATTGGTCCAGAAAGGCAATTGTAGATTTCTTTGATGAAAGAGGTTATGATCCGATAGTTGTGCCAGAAGGCCAAAGGGCGGGTATAGCAGATACTATAAAATATACCTACCTCAACCAGGCAGTTTGGGATATAACAGACATGCTAAATATAGTAATTGGCCAAGGGCAAAACTCCTACACACCAATTCAGATGAATAGGGCAATTGCAACCCTTACAAACGGTGGTTACCTAAATAAGCTAACCCTTATAAACAAGGTCAAAAACCATGATTCTGGAGAAGTTTTATTTGAAAATGTTCCAGAAAATGAGAGGATAGATATTAAGGATAAAAAATACCTTGAAGATATCAAATACGGAACCCTTTTAGTTGCTCAGAAAAATGCTGTCCTAAACCAACTTCCAATAGACATTGGCATAAAATCAGGTACAGCAGAAGTAGAGGGTAAAAACCCTGACGGCACTTACTATGACACCTATGCATGGATGGTAGGCTTTGCCCCTTATGACAATCCTGAAATTGCAATTTCAATTGTCCTTACCCAAGGTGACACATCCTACAACGCATCTCCAATTATGAGAGATATTATCGCAAGATACTTTGACCTCAATGTTGAGATGATAAACGCTGAAGCAACTGCAGAAGATATCCAAGACCTGGGTGAATCGGTATCAGGCGAGGACCAATAGATAAGAGGAAAATATGCAAATATATCTAATAAATGGGAAAAATAATATAGGCAAAACTGACTTTGCCGTAAATTTAGCAGAAAGACTGTCAGAAAATAAAAAGGTTCTTTTAACTTCCTTTTTTAGGGACGAAAAATCAAATATAGAAGACTATTTCAAAAAGGATGGGATGGTAAGCTATGATATATCCGACTATTTCCTAAATCTTTGCGATTTAGACAGGGTAATAGTAAACGAAAGTCCTAATCTTAGCTTCATCATTGCTCCACTTGTAGAAGAAAAGTACGAATTTAGGATAGACGATGTCTACAATCTAATAGATGATATAGACACAGATGTTTTAATAATCGATAACCTTGATCTTGCAATCAAAGATGCAATCAAAATTGATATAATAGATAAGGATGATATTGAAAAAGAATTGACATCTAATTATTACTTCATCAATCGACTAGATGATTCCTTTGATCCACGTCCATTTAAAGAGAAATTAGAAGGCAAAAAATCAACCTACCTTGGCTATGTCAAGGAAAATGAGTATTTCAAAAAGGTTATTGAAAACCTAATAAAGGGCCAGGCTGAGCCTATTGAAGCACTTGGATTTTTTGAAAAAATTAAGAGAATTTTTAGCAAATGAAAATAATTTATGAGGATAAAAAAGAAAAAGTCCTTGTAAGAAGTGAAGAAGGGAGAGTCATGGAAGTCATTTTCTATGACTCTCCTCTTCATAATATCTACAGGGCTAAGGTTATAAATAAGATTGATAGCCTAGGAGCTTATTTTGTAGAAATTTCCGATTCAGAAAATCTGTTTTTAAAATCGACCCTTAATTATAAGGTAGGAGATAGTGCCATTGTAGAATATGTAAGAGAACCTGCAAATGGCAAACTAGGGCTTGCAAGCGAAAATTTTAAAATTGAAAATGAGACCTATAGTCTTAAAAGGTATCCTTTAAGGGGGAAGCCAAAACTTAAGAAAAACAAGAAAAAGAATGATGACTTATATAAGGATCTTATCTTAAAGAAAGAAAATCTAATAAAAGAAGAAAATTTCCTTCCGACACCAAAATTACTTGTGGAAAATAAGCTAAGGGAAAATTTTGTAAGTAAATATGAAGATTATGAGATAAAAGAAATTGATATAAGAAATTCAAGTCTTATAAAGAATCTTTGCGAGGAAATATCAAAATCTGAAGTATTTTATAAAGACCTATCAATAATAATTGATGAACTTAAGACCCTCACGGCAATTGACGTAAATACAGGAAGTCGAAAATCAAAAAATAAGAAGAAAGATTTTCTCTTAAATATCAACCTTGAGCTAATAGACTTCATTGCCTATAATCTAAAACTAAGGAATATTGGTGGCATGGTTGTTATAGATTTTTTAAGATCAGAGAAACAAGAAAAAATAATAGAAGAATTTGAGAAGGCATGTGACAAATATAAGCTTGAAGTAGAAATATTTGGTTTTACTAAGATGGGACTTTTTGAATTGACCATAAAAAGAAGAGGCGATAGTTTAAAAGCAAAATTAAGTGAGAAAAATCTACTTACTTAATTCAAATGCTTTTACTAAAGCCTCTTTTTTACTTTTGCTAAGTTTTTTAATTCTCGCTTCAAGTTTAAGCCCAATGGACTTGCTATCAACTCTCTTGTAATAAACGAGCTCGACTGGGAGTCTTGACCTTGTATATTTGGCGCCCTTTCCAGAATTGTGGACTGATAATCTTTTCTCTATATCATTAGTATAGCCGGTATAGAGGCTATCGTCCCCACATCTTAGAATATAAACAAAATGCATCAGGAAAATCTCTCATCAAGGACTTGGTTTATGATATCAATATCAAAACCCTTGCCGGCCAAGTGTCTAAAAACCTTAGTCCTATTCTCAAAAGAAAAATCATTTTTAATCTTCTTGTCAGCAAAAAAACGAGCCTTCTCAAGCTCTCTTTCGTCGTCAATTAGGTAGATATAATCCTCGATGAGCTTCTCATCAATGTGCTTACCCTTAAGCATATAGCGGATTTTGCCCCTAGACCAGCGAGAAATCTCATCCTTATCTCTTATATAGGCTTTGACAAAGCCCTCGTCATCAAGAAATCCATATGAATCAAGATAGGCGATAATTTTTTCTATAATATCATCAGAAAACTTCTTTTCTCTTAATTTTTGCCTAATTTCATAGGTAGATTTTTGAGAATAAGAAATTTTATTAAGGGCAAAATTCTTCGCTCTGTTAAATTCGTCATTGGCCAAGATTTCTTTGTATAGGTCAAAGTCAATTTCCTTTTCGACTTCAAAGTTATTTTCATAGTACATATCATAATCTATGTAAAACTTCTCACCCGAAACTGTTAGCCTTATTAAATTATATTTGTCTGAATATTCAATATTTTCAACAATCATTGCATAGAAAGAATGGCGTTATATACTAGGGGTGCAACCATAGCTACAGCGATTACTATTGCAAATATTTTTAAAATAAATTTTCTTGTACTTTTCATAATTCACCTCTCTAGATATTCTACTATAAATGGGGAAAAATTAAACAACAGCCATGTGAAAAATATTTTTTGAAAAAACTTGCATTAATTTTAAATTCATGGTATTATATTATTTGTCAGTGGGAAAGACAAAAGCAAAAAAAATAAGCTTATCTCACAAAAAACAAAAAATGACTTGACAAACAAATATAAATGTTGTATGATGATATAGTCAGTATGAATAGTGAAGATACAACACGTGGTGGGTATGGTCCAGTTGGTTACGACACCTGGTTGTGGCCCAGGAGAGCGTGAGTTAGGATCTAGTGAGAATTTCTCGTGAAGGTTCGACTCCTTTATCCCGCACCAAAGATTTAGAGCATTGAATATTCAATGTTCTTTTTTTATGTAAATTTTTATTGAAATTCACAATATATCCTAAAAAAGGTAAAATAAGATAGAATATTTATATCATTGATCTAGGAGTATTTATGAAAAAAGATCGTAGGGAACTTATTTTGCATGGAAATATTTATAGGGCTATTTCTATTATTTCCATTCCGATAATTTTAAATAACTTTATCCAACAATTATATTCATTAGCCGATGCCTTTTGGCTTGGTAAGCTTGGTACAGCTGAATTTGCTGCCACTTCTTTTACCTGGCCGGTTATATTTTTATTTAACTCAATAGGTATTGGTCTTTCTATTGCGGCGATTTCTCTTATTTCCCAGCTTATTGGTAGGGGGGATATTGATCTTGCCCAGAAATATAATGATACAATTATTAATATTTCGTTCTTATTTTCGATTGTATTTATGGTTGTTGGATATTTTACAGCGGAGGCTATAGTTAGTCTTATGGGTGCTAGAGGAGATTTGCACGAGTATTCTGTGATATATTTAAAGTACTCTTATTTTGGGATTCCTTTCATATTTTTGTACTTTGTATATACAGCAGTTTTTCAGGCCCAAGGCAAGAATACTATTCCAACAATTATTAGTACGACTTGTGTAATCTTGAATATGGTTTTAAACCCATTTTTTATTTTTGATGTAATCCCTATTTTTGGCTTTAGAGGCCTTGGTCTTGGGGTAATGGGGGCTGCCCTTGCAACTGTACTTACCCAGGCTTTGATGTGCCTTTTAGGTTTTATCCATCTAAGGGTGAATAAAGATTTGATAAAATTAAATTACAATTCACTTTTCTATATTAAATGGGATAAACATGTTGTAAAAAAGATTTATACAATTGCTACACCGTCGGTAATTGGTCAAATGGGAACGGCTGTTGGTTTTATTATCCTAAACTCCTTTATCCAGTCTTATGGTACAGATACAGTTGCAGCCTATGGTATGGTTAATAGGATTTCTGGTCTTTTAAATATTCCGCCAGGAGGTATTGGTTCAGCTATCACAAGCATAATTGGCCAAAACATTGGCAGTGGTAATAAAGAAAGAGTTAAGGAAACATTTAAAAAAGCATCTATTATTGTTGTTATTATGTCGATAATAATTGCTATTGTAAGCTTTATTTATAGGTTTGAGATTCTAAGGTTCTTTATAGATGCACCACTGGATTCAGACCTTATGGTCCAAGCAGATTCCTATATGTTCTACACTCTTATTACCCTCGTTATGTTAAATATGTTTTTTATCTACCAAGGTCTATACCAGGGTTCAGGTAATTCTAAATACGCAATGTTTCTCGATGTATTGAGACTTTGGGCGATAAGAATTCCGCTTTTGTTCTTCTTTAAATATATGACAGATTTAGGGGCAACAGGTATTTGGATTGCCATGTCTATATCAAATGTGCTTATAGCAATCATTGCCCATATCTTGTACCTTAAGGGCGACTGGATGAGAGGTTCATTTGTATAAAGTAAGAGAAAAAAGAAAAAATAAAGACTTGCAAATGTTATCATTTATAGGTTATAATTAGTAATAAGTAGGAGGAATATTTTGCAGGATACCAAAAGAATTATTTTAAAATTAAGTGGTGAAGCCTTATCTGGCAACAAAGGATTTGGTTTTGATGATCAAATGATTGAAAATATTTGCCAAAACATCAAAGTCCTTACAGAAAAAGGTGTTGAAGTAGCCATAGTTGTTGGTGGGGGCAATTTCTGGAGAGGCAGATCTGGAGCAGCAATAGACAGGGCAAGTTCTGATAATATCGGCATGCTCGGTACTGTTATGAATGGTCTTAGAGTCCAGGGTACCCTTGAAGAATTGGGTCTTGATACAAGACTGATGACAGCTATTGATATGAAGGAAGTAGCAGAGCCTTTTATCAGACGTAGGGCCATAAGGCATTTAGAAAAAGGCAGAGTTGTCATATTTTCTGCAGGTACAGGCCTACCTTATTTTTCAACAGATACTACAGCAAGCCTAAGAGCTCTAGAAATAGGTGCGGATGTAATTTTATTAGGCAAAACTGGCACTGATGGTATCTATGATAAGGATCCAAACATCTACGACGATGCGAAAAAGTTTGATAAATTAACCTACAAAGAAATTCTACAAAAAGAATTAAAGATAATGGATACAACAGCCACATCACTATGCATGGACAATGATATGCCACTTATAGTGTTTGGAATAGATGACCCATCTAATATGGTAAAAGTATTTGAAAATGAAAATCTTGGTACAAGAGTAAAGGAGAGTTTTTAAAATGCTATATGATCAAATAAAAAAAGACACAGAAAATGGAATGAAAAAAGCAGTAGAATCTTTCGAAAAAAGAATTTCTACAATCAAGGCAGGTAGGGCTACAGAGGCAATTCTTGATGGCATTACCTTCTCATATTATGGTACAGAAACACCTATCAACCAAGCTGCAACAGTATCAATCCCAGAAGCAAGATTACTTGTAATAAAACCATGGGATAAATCAAACATTCAGCCAATAGAAAAGGCAATTCTTAAATCAAATATAGGTATCACACCAGGAAACGACGGCGAAGTTATAAGACTTCCATTTCCTGCCCTTACTGAAGAAAGAAGAAAAGAATACACAAAAGAAGTAAATACCTATGCAGAAGATGCAAAAATAGTTGTTAGAAACGTAAGACGTGACTATATGGATGAAGTAAAGAAATCTGAAAAGTCTGGAGATATTACAGAAGATGATAAATTCACACTTGAAGATGAAATCCAAAAGATTACAGACAAATTCATCAAATCTATTGAAGAAATAGCCGATAAGAAAAATAAAGAATTAATGAATGTATAATTGAAAAGGGAAAAATATAACAGGATAGTTAAATTTTTAAATAAGGACATAGGGCCTAAGAGGATAGACTCTAGGCTTATGTCCTTATTTCTTAATGAGCTATCCTTATTGTTAAATTCGGGTATTAGCCTATACGAAAGTCTAAAGATAATAAAAAGACAAGGCAGCCACAAAAAAATAGAAAAGGCTGTAGATATAATTATAGATAAGCTGGAAAGAGGAGAAGGCCCCTATGAGGCTTTTCTTGCAGCAGAAGGATATTTTACAAAGCTTGTCTTAGCCTTTGTAAGGACAGGAAGCGAAACAGGCAAACTTGGTTTAGTTTTGGGTGAGCTTTCGGATTTTATTTATGAAGAAAGCAAAAACAAATCAACAATCAAACAAGCCATGACCTATCCTTTGATAGTTCTTATAGTAAGCATCCTGGTGGTTATTGGAATTATTAATTTTGTCATGCCAAGTTTTATAGAAATTTTTGATAAGTCAGAGATGACTCTTCCTTTAATAACAAAGATGCTTCTTGCAACTTCAAATTTTTTTAGCCGTAATTTCATATTAATTTTTTTAATTATAGGACTTTTAATCCTTATAATTTTTGCCCTTAGGACAAATTACAGGAACAAAGTTAAAATTGATGAATTTTTATTTAAATTTAGGCCTCTCCATAAGCTAAATAGACTTCGTGTAGAATACCAGCTAACAAGTATATACTACATACTTAGATCAGGCGATATAGAGACAATCGAGACATTTTTGATCATGGCAGATTCCTATAAAAATACCTATATCAAGGAAGTTATCCTTAAAATGAAAGATGATATATATAGGGGCGATAGCCTAAGTCAGGCTTTTAGAAAAGCAGGTATATTCTCTCCACTTCTCTTGTCTATGGTAGAGATTGGAACTGAAACATCAAAGCTTGATGATACAATGAAAGAGGCAAAGAAATTTTTAGCCAATGAATATATTTTTAGGATAAGAAAAATATCAAGTCTTGCGGAGCCTATTATGATCCTTATGATGGGCCTTCTCGTGGCCTTTGTGGTACTTTCTGTGTCAATACCGATGTTTGACTCTATAAACGGAATAAGTGGGGGTTAAAATGAAAAAGAAAAGACAAGGTTTTACTTTAATAGAACTAATAATTGTAATTGCAATCTTGGGAGTCTTGGCAGCCATTGCTATTCCAAGATATAATAAATCAAAAATAAAGGCGGCTGAAACGGCTCACTTGGCTAATGTCCAGATGTTAAGATCAGCAGCTAGGATGAAAATTTTGGAGAAGGATGAACCTTTTATATGGAAAAGTGACAAAGATACTACTACTTATGATCCAAATCTTGTAAAGGATTATAAGGAATATATTGAAAAATGGCCAGAAGTACCAAAGGGACTTGACCTAAGTTCAAAACACTACAAGGTAGTTTATACAATAGACGCTACAAATAAAACTTCTGAGTTAAAAGTAAGTCCAGATGAATCTGAAGTAAACAATTAATTTCATTATTATGGAAATTACAGTGGACTTTTTTCTAATAAATTTTCTAATATTCATGGCTGGAGCAAGCTTTGGATCCTTTATCCTAGCTCTTATAGAAAGACGAGAAGAAGGAATTTCAATTATTTCTCCACCAAGTTATTGCGATTATTGTGGGAAGAGACTTGGAATTTTTGACCTTATTCCTGTCTTTTCCTTTATTTTTCTTAGGGGAAGGACCAGGTGCTGCGGTAAAAAAATTTCATATGATAAAATTTTTGCAGAAATCACTACAGGCCTTGCCTTTGTTTTAGCTTTTAACCGCTATAGCTTATTGGAATTTATTTTTATTGCTACAGCTTTTTCTCTATGTGAATTAATAGCAATCACAGACTACAAATTTTTAGAAATCTATGACAGAGACCTTAAAAATTTACTAGTTTTAGGCCTTATCTATAGGATATTATTTATTAAAATTGACCTAAAATTTCTAATGACTTGCCTTATTTTTAGTGGAATTTTTCTCATCTTAAGGCGGATATCGAAAAATGGCCTTGGTGATGGGGACTTGTTTTTCTATCTTGGAATTTTTTTGTTTTTACAAACCAACATCATTGGCGTTTTTGTTTTGATTTCAGTTTGGATTGGTGGTGCATTTGCCATCATAAAAGCTATTAGGCTAAGGACTCTTAAGGCAAAGATAGCCCTGTGTCCAGCGATTTACCTAGGGTTTTTATTTGTAATATTTTTTAAGGATTACCTATGAAAAAACGTGCTTTTAGCCTTATTGAATTAATAATAGTTTTGGCAATTATTTCTATAAGTTTTTTTATCCTAGTTTTTAGATTTTCTATTATAGATAGGATTGGTGCAGAAAATGAGATTAAAGCCTTTGTAAATGATTATTCCTATGCTAGAGATACAGCTATTTCTACTGGCTTTGATTCAAGTATTATTTTTACAGACCAAGGTTATGAAATTAAGCGAGAAGAGAATATTAAAAGAGAACTTAAGTATATAGATTCTCTAAATGTTTCTGAAATGGTATTTTATAACAGTGGTTATGTTTTAATAAATAAAACAAAATCTGACCATAAGGTTGTTTTTACTTCAAAAAAAGATCCGCAAAAAAAGCGGACTTTTACAATTGAAGCGGTGGGAGGTTATATTTATGAAAACAAATAGAAAGGGATTTTCCTTGCTTGAAGTTTTGATAGGAGTCCTTATATTAAGCATAATTTGCCTATTTCTATTCCCATCTCTTTATACAAATTTAGACAATTCTTACAAAACAAAAGATATGGCAAGTGTTACTTTCGCCTTGCAAGAAGCTGTAGAAACAAGCAGGGATAAGGATTTTGGAATTTATAATGAAAACATAAACGGCAAGGACATAGAAATTATAGTTAAAAAATATCAAAATCCTATCTTAAAATCTACTAGGTACAAAAAAATAAAAGCAACTTATAAGGGCATGAGCTTTGAATTAATTGAGGTTGATTATGAAAAAAGCCTTTAGTTTAATCGAGCTAATTATTAGCCTTGCTATAATTTCTTTCCTAATTTTAGTTTTATCAAATATATTTTCTTTAAATATCAATACACTCAACAAATCATACAAAGATGAGAACGAGTACAAGGAAGCCTACACGGCCATGGCCTATATTGATACGACCCTTAGGCGAAGCCATAGGATAGTGAAATCAGAGAATCAAGATTCAAACTTTGTTGGCCACATTGTTCGTGAGAATGGGGATGATTCAAGATTCTATTTTTTTGTTAAGGATGGATTTTTATATCTTCATAGTTCTAATTTAAATACCGGTGATTCTAGCACGTCGAATAAAATAAGCGGATGCAAGTCTGTAAATCTTAATTATGATGAAGATAAAAAAGTTATAACAATAAAACTTGTAAGCAAGAATGGGACCTATAGATTTGAAAGCGCTGTTTTTGTTGGAGATAAACTATGGAAAAAGTAAATAGAAAAGGATTTATAAGTGTCTATGTCCTTTTAATTCTTCTAGCACTAGGTCTTACAATTAGTTTTATTTATAGGGAAAATGAAAATAATTACCAAAATACAGTAGACCTTTATAATAAAAAAATCGCCATGTTTGAAGCTGAAAGCCTCGTTAATATGATTGTCGAAGAAAATAGGGCTGGAAGTGAAAAAACTTACTATGATTTGCTTAATAATTTTGACTCTTTAGCCAAGCTTGAAATACACCATGATTCTACGAATAATAAGGTTATAGAAGCAAAAGATGCTAAAACTTTGAGCGTTAGAGCAGATTATAAGGGGACTGTTGCCTATGCTATTATGATCTATAAGATGGATGAAAATAATAAGATAAAACTCTTATATAAGAAAGTATATTAACATTGCCAAAAAATGATTTACGGTATAATGAATATATCAAAGACAAACAAAATTGGAGGAAAAATGAAAATATTAGTAATTAACTGTGGTTCATCATCACTTAAATATCAATTATTCAATATGGATAATGAAGAAGTAATGGTAAAGGGTCTTGTAGAAAGAATCGGAATTGAAGGCTCAAAACTTATCCAAGAAAAAGATGGTGATAAGTATATCATAGAAGAAAACATGAAAGACCACACAGAAGCGGTTTCTCACGTATTTGACGCCCTTGTTGACAAGGACAATGGTGTTATAG
>CAUPHU010000039.1:0-11626 GCA_963511095.1 uncultured Anaerococcus sp.
TGCTCTTGGGGTGGCAGCTTTTTCTTATATTGCCCTTCATGAGATGGATAAGGCGCTTAAGAAAATTGACCTACACCTTCCTATGAGGTGTTTGTATTTCACAAACGGCCTTATCATGGTTGCAGCCTTTATAAATAATTCTGACACTTTTATAGCATCTATTGTGGTGTCTGTTTTGTATTTATTTATGTATATAATTCTAACCCGTCACTACACACTTTACGATGCTTTTGCGGCAGCCTTTGTTATGCTTTATGTTTCATTTTTAATTTCACACATACTTAGGATAAAAAATGTTTCCTATGTGTGGATGCTTTATATTACAGCTTGGGGATCTGATACCTTTGCTTATCTTGTGGGAAGTCTTTTTGGCAAGCACAAAATGGAATGGATGGCCCACATCAGCCCAAATAAAACTATAGAGGGCTCTATCGGCGGAATTGTTGGTGCAACAATTTTAAATATTGTCTATTGCCACGAGTTCGGCCTTGAAAACTATGTTAGAGAAATAATTATTTTTACAATAATAGCAGCGATTATGTCTCAAATTGGAGACCTTATCGCATCATATATCAAAAGACAAACTGGAATTAAAGATTTTGGTAATTTGATACCTGGCCACGGTGGCATCCTTGATAGGTTTGATTCTATCATGTTTATTGCCCCTGTCCTTTATCTTTTTTCTAGGGTTTAAGGAGAATTAATGAGAATATTATTAGCAGTAGTATTATTTTTGCTACTAATTGTCTTCCACGAGTTTGGCCACTTCATTGTGGCTAAAAAATCGGGAATAAAGGTAAATGAATTTGCAGTAGGCATGGGGCCTCTTCTTTATTCAAAAGAAAAAGGAGAAACAACTTATTCTTTTAGGGCAATACCAATTGGCGGATATTGTGCTATGGAAGGGGAAGATGACGAATCAAATGACCCTAGATCTTTTGACAATGCACCAGCATCCAAGAGATTTCTTACAATCCTTGCAGGCCCTGTAGCAAATCTTATCATAGCTGTTTTGGTATTTACTATTGTGGGCGCAATAAGCGGAGTTGTGACAACGACTGTAGGAGATTTTACAGAAAATTCACCAGCTAAGACGGCAGGTCTAATGGCAGGTGATGAGATTCTTAAGATAAATGATAAGGCGATTTCTGATTTCACTGATATTCCAAAAGAGGTAAATGAATATTACAGAGATGGGGATTTTGATAAGGAAATTTCTGTTCTAGCTAAAAGAGATGGAAAAGAATTAGACTTTGCCTTCAAGCCACAGGTAGAAGCGGAAAATGTAATTATTGGGATAATTCCAGCTAGACGAAGTCCTGGATTTTTTGAGGCGATTGGTCTTGGTTTTAAGGAAACAGGCCGCAATATCAAGATGATTTTTGTAATCTTAGGTAGGCTTTTTACAGGCAAACTTGCCTTAGGAGCCTTATCTGGTCCTGTTGGCGTCCTTAAGGAATTAGGCAACCAAGCTCAAAATGGCCTTGCGTCCTTACTTTACTTTTTAGCCTATATTTCTGTAAACCTTGCCGTATTTAACCTTTTACCAATCCCAGCCCTTGACGGGTCAAAGCTTCTTACAAGCGGGATAGAGATTATTACAGGCAAGAAAATTAATAAAAAACTTGAAGAAAAAGTGACCATAGTTGGATTTTTTATCCTCCTTGGTCTGATATTAGTTGTTTCCATAAAAGATATTATAAATTTATTTAGATAAGAAGGGAAATATGCGTAAAGAAACAAGAAAAATTTTTGTAGGAGATGTTGCTGTTGGTGGCGGCTCTCCTATTTCTATCCAATCAATGACAACTGCAAATACAAGTGATATAGATGCAGTAGTTAAGCAAATTAAGGCACTTGAGGCTGAAGGATGTGACATTTCTAGATCTGCCATAAATACAATTGAAGATGCAAGAGCAATCCCAAAGATTAAAGAGCTTACAAATATACCTTTTGTGGCCGACATCCAATTTGACTACAAACTCGCCCTTGCGGCAGTAGAAAATGGCTGTGACTGCCTAAGATACAATCCTGGCAATATCGGCGGCCGTGATAAGGTGGCTCTTTTAGTAGAAGAATGCAAGAAACGCTCCATTCCAATAAGAATTGGGGTAAACTCTGGATCGATTTCAAGAGATATTATCGATCGCTTTGGCGGGGTTAATAAGGATTCCCTAGTGGCATCTGCCTTAGAAGAAGTTAAAATACTAGAAGAAATGGACTTTCACGATATAAAGATATCTGTCAAATCTTCTGATGTAAATACAATGATTGATGCCTATAGGCTTCTTTCATCAAAAGTTGATTACCCACTTCATCTCGGAGTAACTGAGGCAGGCCCACTTTATCAGGCCCTTGTCAAATCATCAATAGGTATTGGATCTCTTTTGAAAGATGGGATTGGAGATACCTTGAGAGTTTCAATTACAGGTGATATTGTGGAAGAAGTCAGAGCTGGCAAGGCAATCCTAAAGGCCCTTGGCCTTAGACGTGACGGCCTAGATATAGTTTCTTGCCCAACTTGTTCACGTACCACAGTTGACCTTCCAAAGATTGTGGCAGAAGTTGAAGAAAAGTCAAAGGGCCTTGATGTCAATGCCAAAGTTGCAATTATGGGTTGTCCTGTAAACGGACCTGGAGAGTCAAAGGAAGCAGACTATGGGATTTCTGCGGCAAATGGTATGGGTTTCTTGTTTAAAAATGGCAAGACAATCAAAAAGGTAAGAGAAGAAGAAATAGTTGATACCCTTATTGAAGTGTTAAGAGAAGAGAAAAATGAAAATTGATCTGGCGAAATTAATTAATGTAGAAGAAAATCTATATACGATTGTAAGTGCTATTTATTACCAAAAGGAAAATCTACTTGAAATAAAAATTAAATCGGAAAATCCTCTTGATTCTCGAATCGAAGAAGAATTGAGAGCCTACTTCGACTATGTAAGTCTAAGGATATCTTATGAGAAAAAAGATAGGGAAAAATCAAGAGTGGCTGATTCTTATGACTATATTCCAGAATATGAGGGAGAAATCGAATACGAGGACATCCCTGATAACCTAAACGATTTGGTTTTTAGGGAAGACATGTCAGAAGATTTACCTATGAATTCTGACAAGTCTCTTGAGGAAAATACAATATCAGAAAATTCACCCGATAAAGAGGAAGCCTTAGATGATAGTCAAGAAAACACAAAGATAGAAGATGAGGGAGATTCAGGAAAAATCCAAAGAGAAAATCAGGAAGATGGTCAAAATGAGATTGAAAACTCAGAAGAAGTGGAAAATAATCCTGTCCCAGATTTTGAAAATAAGGCAAATCACCTAGATAAGGATTCTTTTGATGACTTAAAGAGAGCCAAGGAAGCCCAGCTACAAAGGCAAATTGCCCAGGCTATTAACTATCAAAACAAGGAAAAAGAAAAGGAAGAGGCCAAGAAAAAAACTGACGGTCTTAATTTCGGCAGGAAAATCAAAGCCGATGTCATAAATATTGAGGATATTTATGACAAAAAAGGCATGACAAATTCTCTCATAGGCACAATTTTTGGCTTGTCTGTTTATGAGACGAAAAGTGGCTATTTTATCTATACTTTTGACCTTGAAGATAAGACCGATGCAATTTCTTGTAAGCTTTTTGCAAATCAAAAAAATAATTTCAAATTAGAAGGCCTCAAAGACGGCATGGATGTACAAGTTGAAGGAGTTTTAAACTTTGATGACTACGCCAAGGAAGACGTCTTTACAGTTAATTCTATGATAGACGCCCTAATTTCCAAAAAGGTCGACCTTGCGGCTGACAAGAGATTTGAGCTTGACCTTCACAGCAAATATACAAATCTTGATGGTTTTATAGATGATGGTGAACTCTTAGACGTACTTAAGGATTGGGGTTGGGATACAGTTGCAATTACCGATACAGAAAACCTCCAAGCTCTGCCTTTTGTCTATGATACTTATAAGAAAAACGGAATTAGGGTCCTAAATGGGGCAGAACTCCTCCTTGTGGAAGATGATTTGAGGATTATCACAAATCTTTCGGAAAAGTCTCTGCCAAAAATTAAAAATTTGGAAGAGGGATCTTTTGTAGTTTTCGATATAGAAACAACTGGACTTTTAAAATATAGAGATAAGATTACTGAAATTGGTGCGGTAAGGGTAGAAAATGGAGAGATTACTGAAACCTATAACCAACTAATTAATCCAGAGAGACTACTTCCAGAAAAGATTATCGAAATTACAGGCATAACTGACGCTATGCTTGCTGATAAACCAATAATTGATGAGGTCTTGCCAGGATTTTTAGAATTTTGTGGGGATAGCCTTTTGGTAGGTCAAAATACCGACTTCGACGTAGGTTTTATAAGACACAATGCAAAAAAATTAGGTCTTAAATTTGATCCGATTTATCTGGATACCCTTCCAATGGCTCGTGCACTTTTTGATGATATGGGCAAATTCTCCCTTGATAAAATCGCAAGGAAGCTTGATATACCAGACTTCACCCACCATAGGGCATCTGACGATGCTAGGGCAACAGCCCAGATTTTTATAAAGATGTATAGGATGATAATGGAAGAACAAGAAGAACTTGATATTTCAACAATTAATAAGCTAAAGACTAATTATCCTAAGGCCAAACATCAGACCTTTTCTGCTCTTGCCTTTGCTAAGGATAAGACAGGACTTAAAAATCTTTACAAGTTAATTTCAGAATCCAGGATGAACCATATAGCAAATGGGGAAGCAAGAACTCCTCTTTCCCTTCTTGAAAAATACAGGGAAGGACTTGTTTTAGGTTCTGGCGGCCAGGATGGCATGCTTTTCAACTTCTTATTAAACGAAAGAAATGCTTCTGATATAAAAAGAGTTTATAAGACCTTTGATTTCTACCAGGTAGAGCCTGTTTCTGTTTTCTTAGACTTGGTAGAAAGTGGTAAAATTGATTCTATTGACCAAGTCAAAAAAATAAACCAAAAAATAATTGACTATGGAGAAGAAAATGACAAACTTGTGGCAGCTACAGGTGGGGTAAGATACCTAAATCCTGATGATTACAAGCTTAGAAACATATTGAAGAAGGGTTCATTTTTCTTCTACAGGGAAAACCAGCCCTTATATTACCTAAGAACTACAGAGGAGATGCTAAAAGATTTCGCATATCTAGGGGACTCAAAGGCCTATGAACTTGTAATTAGAAATCCTAAAAAGATTGCAAAATCTCTTGAGGATATAAGGCCAATTCCAGAAGGGACTTTCCCACCAAAGATAGAAGGTTCTGAGGAAATGCTTAGGAAAACTTGCTTTGAAAAGGCCCACTCAATCTACGGCGATCCCCTTCCACAAATTGTAAAAGATAGGCTTGATAGAGAGCTTAATTCGATAATTTCAAATGGTTATGCTGTTTTATATATAATAGCTCAAAAACTTGTAAAAAAATCCAATGAAGACGGATATCTAGTAGGTTCAAGAGGGTCTGTTGGCTCATCTTTTGCTGCGACTATGGCAGATATTACAGAGGTAAACCCACTTTCTCCTCACTATGTTTGCCCATCATGCAAGCATTCTGAGTTTTTTGAAGAAGACCTACTTGGTTCTGGTATAGATTATCCAGACAAGGATTGTCCAGAATGTGGGACACCAATGCACAAAGACGGACACAATATCCCATTTGAAGTCTTTTTAGGTTTTGAAGGTGATAAGGAACCAGATATAGATTTAAACTTTGCAGGTGAATACCAGCCAAATATCCATAAGTACACTGAAGAACTCTTCGGTGAGGGCAAGGTCTTTAGGGCAGGCACCATTGGCAAAATCCAGGACAACACGGCCTTTGGTTATATAAGCAAATACATGGAAGAAAACAATCTAAGTCTTACCAATGCCCAAATTAGAAAGCTTCAAAGAGGTCTAAAGGATGTGAAAAGGTCAACTGGCCAGCACCCGGGAGGGCTTATTGTTGTACCAGATGATATAGATGTTTTTGATATTTGCCCAATCCAATATCCAGCAGATGATCCGGCAAGCGGCAACAAGACAACCCATTTCCCATACAGGGTTATGGAAGAAACCCTCTTGAAACTTGACCTTCTAGGTCACGATGTGCCTTCGATTATCAGAAACCTACAAGACTTAACCGGGACTGACCCTCTTAAAATCAAGATGGATGACCAAAATGTTATGAAGATTTTCTCATCTACTGAGCCACTTAATATCAAGCACGATTTTTCTAATAACGATATAGGTACACTAGGCATACCAGAATTTGGAACAGGCTTTGTAAGGGGCATGCTTAAGGATACCTACCCAAAGAAGTTTTCAGAAATGGCGAGAATTTCTGGTCTATCCCACGGTACAAACGTGTGGCTCAATAACGCTCAAGACCTTATCAAAGCAAATACGGCAGGTTTTAATGAGATTATTTCTACAAGAGATGATATAATGAACGCCCTAATTCAAGAAGGTCTTGATAAGAAAAAGTCCTTCAACATCATGGAAAAGGTCCGTAAGGGTAGAGGACTATCTGATGAAGAGATAGAATATATGAGAGAAAACGGGGTTAAGGAATGGTATATAGATTCTTGTCTTAAGATTGCCTATCTTTTCCCAAAGGCCCATGCAGTTGCCTATTGCTTAATGTCGTATAGGATTGCCTATTACAAGGTATATTACCCAGAGGCCTTCTATGCCACATATTTCTCATCTAAACTTGGTGACTTTTCATACTCCACAATTGTTGCAGGCCTTGATGCTGTAAAAATCGCCCTAGATTCCTACAGGCAAATGTTTGATATTTCAAAAAGAGATATGGACCTAAGGACAGTTTTAGAAGTTGCAGAAGAAATGCACGCTAGGGATATAAAAATTAAAAAAGCTGACATCTACAAATCAGATGCAACAAAGTTTATAATTGAAGATGGAGAAATCCTTCCTCCACTTGCAGCTGTTGATGACGTCTCAGAGGCTATGGCTATAGATATAGCAAGGGAGAGGGAAATTAGGGAATTCATCTCGATTGAAGACTTAACTTCAAGGACTTCAGTAAATAAAAATGCCCTAAAAAGTCTTAAGGATTTGGGAATTATAGAAGGAATCCAAGAAGAAAACCAAATGAGCCTATTTGATGGCTTGTTTTAAATAAAAACTGTTGGAAACTAGGGCTTGCCTAGCATCCAACAGTTTTTTATCCGTTTATTATTTTTAATTCCTTGACCATATCTATTTTTGAAATTTTTCTCTTTTCTAAAAATTGAACTATAATAAAAACCACTAGGGATAAGGCTATGGCCTTGATAAAACTTGTTATTGGGATATTTATCTCGACATAGGCATCTAGTTTTGTTAGGGCATACTTGGTCAGTATCCTAACAAGAAAGTCCATGGCAGGAATCATTAGGATTTCAAAGCTTATAAGGATAAGAAAGATTGGATTTGTGTAAATTGTTGCATTTTCCTTATCCCTAAATCCAAAGATTTTTAGATAAGAAATGTTTGTCTTTGACTTATCGATGATTAGGCTTGTGACTAGGTAGGAAATTATTAGGTAAAAAATGAGGGTTATGATTATGAAGCTATCAAAAACCCCACCAAAAGAATCGAGAAAGTGGGTCATAAACTTAGACATTTCTTCCTTATTAATTTCACTAACTAGGATGTTTTTATCGATATTTAGGATTTTATCTGATCCGTAGGCGTTGAAAAAGTCCTTATTTTGGCCGAGGATTTTGTTTATATTTTCCCTTTTGCCTAGAATTTGAAATTGTTTGTTATTTTCATCTATGGCTTTTATCTTAAGGTTGACCTTGGTGTAATTTAAATTCTCTAGGATTTTAATATTATCACCAACCTTTAGCTGGTATTTTTTTGCTAGACCATCAGAGATTATGACTTCATTATATCCTAGCTCTGAAATTGCAAGGTCCTTGTACTTAGAATCTTTATCCACTCCCAAACTTGGAATTTTTTTATACTTATATCCGGCTAATTCAAAATTTGAAAGTGTCATCTTATCAGCATGGACCTTAGGGTCATGGGCCTTGACTAAGTAGGTGTAATCATATTTCATAGAATTTTTTGTCTTTTCCGCATAGTCTGTAAAAACCGGTTTTACGCCTAGGGAATAAAGCAAAAGAATATTGGCAAGGCCTATTCCAAAAATTAAGCTGATGATGTTTGCCCTGTTGGCAAAGATGATCCTAATTCTGAATTTATTTAAAAACTTAAACCTATCCAAGTCTATCCTCTTCCTTGCCCTTGGTGTTTTGATGGTATTTCTTAAAAAATCAATGGCCTTGTAGTTAAGGGCCCTATTTATAACAAGGAAGTTTATTATCAAATATATCAAAAGTGGAATGATGCTCGTGAGGATGAAGGACCTTAAGTTGAAGCAAACTTCAAACTGGGGCAGGTCGTAGGACTTGTAATAGAGGTCCGAATAGGTCCTGTAGGCGTAGGTGTAGGCGATAAAATTACCTATGATTGATGAAAGCATGGTTATAAAAATCGGCATCACCATATAAGTTTTCCTAAGTTCACTTTTTTTGTAACCTGAAGCGAGAAGGGTACCTATGATTGGGGCTTCTTCTTCGATTAGGCTTTTAACCTGGATGGCACTGATAAAGGCAATAGCAAGGACTAATACTACCATAATGGCTGTCATCATAGGTATATCTCCGCCCATATCTTCAATAAAATACCTAATGGCCTGGTTGTCATAATTTAAAATGGCATCTGTAACCATGTTTTTTTGGTTGATTAATTTTAGCAATTCTTTTTGCTTGTCTCTTGCCTCAGATTTTGATAAATTTTTCTTATGTCTGTAGGAATATTGGTAGGTTATTTGGCTGGAGATGTTCTTAAGAGAATCTTTGGCCACAAGTCCCACACCAAAAAAACCAGTATCCATAACTAGGTCACCATTGGATCTGAGGAGGGTGGAGTAATCGGGAAGAGCGATAAGGCCAACAATTTTATATTTTTTCCCTTCAAGTTTAACAGTATCGCCTAGGTCTAGGCCGTTTGCTCTGGCGTAGTTTGCAGATAGGGCAAGTTGGTTTTTATTTTTAGCAAGACTGCCTTCAAGTATAGAAGGAATATTTATTTCATCCCTATTTTCAAAAATTCTTAGAGTTCTCTCATTATCGGACTTTGCATTTACATAGAAGTTTTCATAAAGATTAATATTTTTCTCTTCCAAGTCCTTAAAATTTTCCTCATCTAAGATATTTAGGCAGGTGAAATTGCCATCTTCGACTTTTCCTTGGGAAAGATTTTTATAATAAAGTTTTTGGGTCGAATCTTGGGCTGTGAAAAAAGATGAGGTAAAGATTATTATAAAGGTCAGGGCAAGAAAAATTGGAAGAACCCTTGAAGGATGGAAGTAGATTTGCCTGTAAGTTCTCTTATAGAGTGGATTTTTCATCACCAGATCACTTCCTTTGCTAAGATTTTTCTTTCATTTTTTATGTATGCTTTGACTTGGCCATTATGGAGGCTTAGGATATAGTCACACATCTTGCTTATTTGTATGTTGTGACTGGCTATAAGGATTGTTGCCCCATAATCTTGGTTCATTTCTTCAAGTAGATTAAGGACCTCCTTGGCACTTTCGTAATCAAGAGCACCTGTTGGTTCGTCACAAATAAGGATTTCTGGTCTTTTGATAAGGGCCCTTGCTATTGAAGTTCTTTGGGCCTGTCCACCAGATATTTCGTTTGGAAACTTATAAATTTGTTCTTTAATTCCTAAATCTTCTACAAGTTTATTTATATCTAGGGGATTTTTTGCCAAATACTTTCCGACTTCTATATTTTCAAAAATATTAAGGTCGCTAATTAGGTTATAGAATTGAAAAACAAAACCCAATTTTTCTCGCCTGTAAGTTTCTAAATCCCTTTTTCCCATCATAGCTAGGTCTTCTCCCAAAACATTAACTTGGCCAGAGTCAATAGATTCAATGCCACCGACAATATTAAGGAGGGTGGACTTGCCAGATCCAGATGGTCCTAAAATGCAGACGATTTTGCCTTTTTCTATGTTAAGGTCAATATTTTTCAAAACTTCAATCTTAGCCTGGCCTTGACCGTAACTTTTACATAATTTTTTGATTTTGATCATAAAAGCTCCTTTGAAATTGATAATCTCTATCAATATTATAGCACGATTAAAAAATGTCTACAATACTTAGGAGCTAGTTTTGAGTAAAAAAGGGAAATTTTAATTAAAAGGCTGGGAAAGTATAAGGTCAAACAAGCATAGTATTTTCCATTTTATGTTTGATTTTATTTTCCCAGCTTATTTGTCTAAGGATGATATTTGTTTTTTGATAAATTTACCAGCAGACCTTGCTATGCCCTTTGGATTTTCAATTGTGATGAATTTGTTTCTGTAGAGGATTTTTGCATTATCAATGTTGGTTGAATTAATAATTGCAGTGATATTTACGCCTTCTCTCCTTAATTCGTCAAGGCTTTTTTTAGCATCTTCAAGTCCATATTGGTCTTCATAAGGCTTATTTATCCTAAATTTTTTCTCCATAAGAGGTTTTAGGTCCTGGGGATTTGCATCTGTTAGGACAATTGACAGGTTATTTTTAGAATCTTTGTCTAAAATTTCCGAGTAGGCCCTAAAAAATAGGCCGTCCCTATTCCAGCCCATGGATTTGAAGCGGAAAATATTATCAAAAACTGCCAGGTCTTCATAGTCTTTGAGGATGGTAAGGATTGTAAAGTCTCCTAGAGTTTGAAAGGAGATTACCCTATTTGGGATGCCATTATTTTCTAAAGATTTAGAAATAATATAGGCCTCAATTGCAACATCCGATTCTTTATCAAGAAGGGATGCTGATGCATCTAGAATTAGGTCAATCTTTATTGACGGATTATTTGTTAGGTTATTCTTAGAAAATATTTTTGCCCTGTCAGAAATTTCTGCCTTGTAAGCAAGTTTTGGATTAAGTTTGCCTCTTTTTGAGCTTGTGTAGTCAAAAGAAGAGGCCTTGCTTAATTTAAGCTTGATTTCCTTAGAGAGATTTGCAATTTCTCTGTTATAAAGAATTTTATTTGCCTTAAATTTTAAGAGGTGTTTTTCTATAGTTTTTTGATTTAAAGCCTGATTTAATTCTTTATCAGATTTTTCTATACCCTTGGTAAAATATACTTTTGATTTTCTGTGGCCATCTGTGCAAATTCTTTGGTTTATAATAAGATTTGTTTTTTCATCAAACAGGGATTTTCCAAAGGTTTTTTCTATGTAGGACTCTTTCTCTCTGCGTCTTTTGATTTTAAAATCAAAAATTAAACTTGTTAATCTCTTAGATTTTTTGATATTGCCCTTAAAGTCCCTTGGCATATTTGATCTTTCAAGGCTAAGGATTCCTGCCTTTTCAAATAGGGAAATGTTTAAGGAAGGGAGTTTTTCGAGGAGATTAGATTCTTTGTAGGAGAGATATGTCTTAAAAAGATTTAGGACTCTTTCTTCGAAGTTGGTTTTATCTGTATCTAGACCTAGGCTTAGATTTTCGTAAATTAGCCTATCTTTTTTTGAAAGCCCCTTATAAGAAAGGCCTAAGATTTCTGAGTTTTTTGCCATATAGAGGCGGTAAATCCTATTTTCTCTAAGGGCAAGATTCCTC
>CAUPHU010000040.1:0-11566 GCA_963511095.1 uncultured Anaerococcus sp.
TGCTATGAGAATTGACGGTGAGTATGCTAATAAGATTCAGGATGAAATTATTAGTATAAACTCAAAATACGATCAAGAAATTGATAAGAAAAGCAAAGAAATTAAAGACGAATACTCTAAGCTTAGAGATGATATACAAAGCATATATGATGAAAAAATTGATATGCTTGTTGATTACGCCTTTGATATTATTATGAAAGGGGATTAGATGGCTGATAAAATTAAAAATTCTAAAGAAAATTATTTGTTAGTCTACCCTAAACAAGTTAAGGAAGATATTGGTAGAGCAGTCAACACCATGGGATTTATTGATAAAAAGATCCCTGAACAAGACTTATCTTCTTTAAATCAGGAGATAGCTGATATTGACAAAGAGCTTATCGATATTGAAAAAAATATTGAAGAGATTAAGTCAACTAACAAAGAAATAGTGGATAATCTTTCTAATTCTTTAGACCACTATGAAAAGAGCGATGAATTAGTATCTAAAATGGCTAAAGGTGATAAGTACTTATATCTTTCAGGTTGGGTGCCAGATTCTAAGATTGATGATTTTGAAGACTTGACAGAGAAGTATGACGATACAACTGTTACAGTCAAAAAAGAAACTAACCAGCAACCACCAACCAAGCTAAAAAACAATAAAATATTTAGACCCTTCGAATATTTAGTAAACATGTATGGGGCTCCAAATTACAATGAAATTGACCCAACACCATTTTTTGCTATATCCTATATGCTCTTATATGGGATGATGTTTGGCGATCTTGGACAAGGTTTGGTATTTGTTTTATTAAGTTTTCTGGTAGAAAAGAAGAATAAAACATTTGGTGCTCTTATTAGAAGAGTAGGATTTTCTGCATGTTTCTTTGGACTAATGTATGGGTCAGTATTTGGTATAGAAACTTTAATACCAGCCTTACTTATAAAACCATTTGACAATATTATGAAAGTCCTCATAGCATCAGTTGCTTTTGGTATAGGACTTCTTGTAATATCTTATTGTTTGGGTATCTATAACAAGTTAGTTAAGCAAAAAAATATAGAAGAAGGAATATTTGGAAAAGAAGGAATTGCTGGACTTATGATGATGGTATCATTTGTCTTACTAATCTTAAATATAGTAAAAATAAATCCTCTACCAAAGGCCGTTGGTCTATTCTTATTAATTGCTTCTATAGTTATGATAATATTTTCAAAACCAATTGCAGCTAAGATTGAAAAAAGAGATGAAGTCTATGAATCAACAGCATTTGACTACTATGTAGAAAGTTCATTTTCAATCATTGAAGCACTTTTATCAGTCTTTTCAAACCTAGTATCTTTCACAAGAGTTGGAGCCTTTGCTATAAACCACGTTGGTTTATATATGGCCTTTGAGGTTATGAGTAAAATTGCAGGCGGTGGAATTAAAGGAATAATTATCTTGATTTTAGGAAATATACTTATTATAGGTCTTGAAGGTATGATAGTATTTATCCAAGGCCTAAGACTAGAATTTTATGAAATGTTTAGCAAATACTATCAAGGAAATGGTCGTAAATTTAGACCAATTAAAGAAAATAATTAAAAGGAGATATAATGATTAAATACACAGCACTACTTGCTCTTGCAGTAGTAATAATAACAATATATTCAGGTTTGTACCTATTAAAAACAAATGAAGACCCATCAAAATCAAGGATTAGAAAAGCACTTAAGATAAATTTATTTACCTTTGTGCCTGTTATGATGATGATTGCAGTTTTACTAATCCCATCTGGTTCAAAAGCAGCAGAAGGAGCAGCCACTGCAGCCGCAGCATCTGACGGTCTTAAATATATAGGTGCGGCTCTTTCAACAGGTCTAGCAGCTATCGGTACTGGCTATGCCGTAGGTACAGTTGGTTCTGCAGCCCTTGGAGCTATTTCTGAAGACCAATCTATACTAGGTAGGACAATCATATTCGTAGGTCTTGCTGAAGGTATAGCAATCTTCGGTGTTATCATTTCAATCATGATCCTAAACGCATAAGATGAAAGCAAAGATTTTAACTGATTCAAATAATTTGCTAACAATGTTTAGACTAGGGTCAATTGAGGGCGACCTAGTAGATTCCAATAATTTTAATTCAATTTTTGATAAAACTATAGACGATAATGACCTTGGTATATTGATAATTACAAAGACTGTCTACGATAAAAATAAGTTAAAAATTGATGATTTTAGGAAAGATAATACTATGCCTTTGATTGTAACTATTGATGGCTGAAAGGATAAGATATGCTAGATTTAGAAGCAAAATTATCAAGTTTTAGAAAAATGGTCTGGGATGAAGAAAAAGAAAAAACAGACCAGGAACTCTTTCAATCTACAGAAAAAAACTCTGCCTTCTTAGATAATAAAAATGAAAATCGTAATAAAGATTTTGAAAAAAAGATAAAGGATAGGGATATATTCTTAGAAATTAGAAAAAACGAAGAGATTTCCAAGATAAGTGAAGAAGAAAAAAATAGGTTTTTTGCTTATAAAGAAGGATTACTTGATGATTTTTACGAAAAATTGACAGAAAAATTAAAAGCCTACAAAAAAACTAATCAATATAAAGATAATCTTCAAAAGATGGTATCAGATAAAATAAAAAGTCTGTCGCTAGATGAAGATAAGATTATTGTTGCAGTAGTAGAAGATGATCTAAATCTAATTGATTTTAAAAATGTTGAAACTATTAATAGATCTTTCATTGGTGGTTTCATGCTAATTGATATAAACAAAGAATTTAGATATAATTTTACTTTTAGGCAAAAAATAAGAGAAAATAAGTATGAATTTGGTAAAAAATTATACCAAGTTTTTGAAAGTGAGAGTTTTAATGAATCCAATAATTAAGACAATAAATGGACCGGTAGTTTATGCAAAAAATGCCAGAAGTCTTAAAATTAAAGAAATGGTATCGGTCGGTGGATTGAAGCTTATTGGTGAAGTTATATCAGTTGATGGAGATATTGCAACCATCCAAGTCTATGAAGATACTACTGGGCTTAAAGTTGGGGAGGACATTATTTCAACATCCATGCCCCTTTCTGTAAGGCTAGGTCCAGGCCTTCTTGGAAATATGTTTGATGGTATAGAAAGACCTCTTAAAGACATTATGGACAAACATGGTGCCTTTATCCCATCAGGTATTGGTTTTGATAACCTTGATCTTGAAAAAGAATGGGATGTGTCCATCAAACTTAAGCCTGGCGATAAAATTAAAGTATCTGATATATATGCCACAATTAAGGAAACTGAAGTTATTGAGCATAGGCTTTTATCAAATGTAGCTGGTAAAGTCATAGAAGCAAAAGAAGATGGCAAATATAAGCTTGAAGATACAATTATAAAAGTCGAGAATGACGAAGGAATTTTTGACCTTAAACTTTACCAATATTGGCCAGTTAGAAATCCTAGACCAGTAAAAAAAGCTTTAGGACTTAAAAATCTTCTTGTAACTGGTCAAAGGGTTTTGGATGTGTTTTTCCCAATAGCTAAGGGTGGTACAGTTGCAATTCCAGGAGGCTTTGGTACAGGTAAGACTATGCTTCAGCACCAGCTCGCCCAATACTCTGATGTAGACATAATAGTCTATATTGGTTGTGGTGAGAGGGGAAATGAGATGACCCAAGTACTTGAGGAATTCCCAGACCTTATAGACCCAAATACCGGCAAAGACTTGATGCAAAGGACAATCCTTATAGCGAACACATCTAATATGCCGGTTGCAGCGAGAGAGGCAAGCATATATACAGGTATTACAATTGCTGAATACTATAGAGATATGGGATATGATGTTGCACTAATGGCAGATTCTACTTCCAGATGGGCAGAAGCCTTAAGGGAAATTTCTGCAAGACTTGAAGAAATTCCAGCAGAAGAAGGCTATCCTGCTTACCTCGCAAGCAGGTTATCCAAATTTTATGAAAGAGCGGGTTACTTTGAAAACTTAAATGGCACAAAGGGATCTGTTACACTTATAGGTGCGGTTTCTCCTTCTGGTGGGGATTTTTCAGAGCCAGTTACAGAAGCTACAAGGAGAAGTGTTAATGTATTTTTAGGGCTAGACAGAAAACTTGCCTACTCAAGGCACTACCCTGCAATTAACTGGTTAACTTCATATACAAATTATTTAGATAAAATAAGAGATTATTATAAGGAAAATTATAATTCAGATATAATTGCATTAAGAAATAAATTGATGAAGATTCTTTTAGACGAAGAAGAAGTCAAATCAATTATGATGTTAGTTGGCTCGGATGCCTTATCTGATGAACAAAAGAATATATTAGATGTTGCAAGCCTTATTAGAAACGGCTTTTTACAACAAAATGCCTACAATGACATAGATAAGTATGTACCGGTTAAAAAGCAAATCATGATGCTTGATATAATTGATAGGTATAATGATTTATCTAACGAGGCCTTAAAAAGTGGACTAGGATATAATGAGTTTTATGATTCTAATTTATTAAATGATATAAGTCAGATGAAATACAATTATGAAAATGACAAAGTAGAAAAACTCAATGAATTAAAATCAAATATTGAAACTCATTTTGCAAGATTAAGGGGGTAGCTATTGAGAAAAGAATATACTAAAATCAAAAAAATAGAATCATCTATTATAGAAGTAGAAAAAGTTTCTGATATAGCTTATAACTCTCTTGTTTCCGTCCATGCAGAAGGTATGGAATTTGTTGGTTCAGTTGTAATGGTAAGTGATGATACAGTTACAATAGAAGTTTATGCAAATACAGATAACTTTTCTATAGATGATATAGTTGTAAGTTTCCATGAAAAACCTCTAGAGCTTCCACTAAATGAAAGAATACTAGGAAGAACTTTTAATGGTATAGGTGAGCCGATTGATAATGGTGGGGATATTTATTCTGATGAAACCTATCCAGTGGAAGGCCTTGCCCTAAATCCAGTGGCAAGAGAATATCCAAGGGACTTTATCCAAACGGGTATTTCAGCTATTGACAGTTTAACAACACTTATACGTGGGCAAAAGCTTCCAATATTTTCAGGCTCTGGTCTTCCACATAATGAAATAGCAGCCCAAATTATTAGGCAAGCAAAACTTAAAACTGATGAAAATTTCGCCTTTGTTTTTGCAGCTATGGGAATTAAGAAAGACGAGGCCCTTTTCTTTGAAGACGCTTTTTCAAAGGCAGGTGTCAAGGACAAGCTAGTAATGTATCAAAACCTAGCCGATTCTCCAATTATGGAAAGACTTTTAGCACCAAAGTGTGCTCTTACTGCAGCAGAATATCTAGCCTATAAAAAGGGTTACCATGTTTTGGTTATTATAACAGACATGACTTCCTATTGTGAAGCCTTAAGGGAAGTTTCTTCAATTAGGGGTGAAATACCTTCTAGAAAGGGCTATCCTGGATATCTTTATTCAAACCTTGCAAGCTTATATGAAAGGGCAGGAATGGTTGAAGGTATTAAAGGGTCTGTAACCCTAATTCCAATTCTAACTATGCCAAATGATGATATAACTCATCCCGTACCAGACTTGACCGGTTATATTACAGAAGGTCAAATTGTAATTGATAGGGGACTTTCAAATAAGGGAGTATATCCACCAATAAATGTACTTCCATCCCTTTCTAGGCTTATGAAAGACGGTATAGGTGAAGGCTACACAAGGAGTGATCATGAAGATGTAATGAACCAACTTTATGAATCATATTCTAAGGTAATTGATGTAAGAAATATTGCTCAAATTGTTGGTGAAGAAGATTTATCAGAAATTGATAAAAAATACCTAGAATTTGGGGAAGTTTTTGAAAACAGATTCTTAAGTCAAGGTCAAAATGAAAACAGAGACTTAGAAGAAAGTCTAGACCTTGCCTGGGATATACTAAAAATCTTACCAAGAAATGAATTACACAGGGTATCTGAAGCTAATCTCAATAAATTTATAGGCGAGACTAATGAATAACGAATCTATTGCAAGCAAGGCCAACTTAATCAAGGCTAAAGATGAGCTTAAACTTTTGGAAGTTGGCTTTGATATACTAGATAAAAAGAGAAAAGCCTTAATGAATGCGCATGACACTAAAATTAAGGATAGGGATGAGCTAAATAAGAAAGTTAATCAAACGATGAGTGATGTGAGCCATAGTTTTAATAAAGCTATTGCAAGTATTGGTGAAGAAAAGCTTGAAAACTTAGCTGGTCTTATCCCTATTGATAATTCAATTAATATTAAAACTAATAAATTTATGCAAACTGATATTGCAGAAATTGAATTTGAAGATAAAAAATTATCGCTTTCTTATTCTTTCTATCAAACAAACTCTTTACTTGACTCTGCCCTTATTGAATTTAATAAATTAAGGTCAGATATATTTAAACTTGCTGAACTTGATAGTACTATAAATAACCTAAATATAGAAATTAGAAAGACTAATAAAAAAGTAAATAGTCTTGAAAAAATCCAGATACCAAATAAAGAAAATCTTATAAAAAGTATTTCTCAAAGTCTTGAAGAGAAGGAAAGAGAAGAGTTTTCAAAAACAAAAATAGTAAAAAGAAACAAAGAAAAAAAGTCATCGTAAAATAATACGATGGCTTTTTTTGTAAAAAATTATTTTCTCTTAGAAGGTCTTACCATAGTCACTTCTAAAGGTGTAACTGTGTCATAATCTATAATCCCGTCATCGTATTGGTTTTTCTGCATAGATGCTGATAAGGATATACCAATACATACAAGAATAAGAAGCTGGAAGGTACCGCCGTTTGAGAAAAACGGTAGAGGGATACCAGTCACTGGCATAATGCCTATAGTCATTCCTACATTTTCAAATATGTGGATGAAAATTAATCCAGCAATTCCCGTTACCAACAAAGATATAAAGGTATTATTGGATGTTTTTGCAATATCAACAAGCCTTAGTATAAGAATAGTAAAGAGACCAATCATAATAATTGCACCAATAAAACCCAATTCTTCAGCTAGTACAGAGAATATAAAGTCAGTTTCTTTTTCTGGTATATAACCATATTGGGATTGACTTCCATTTAAGTAGCCTCTTCCATTTAGCATACCAGAGCCTATAGCAATCATTCCTTGTTGCTGTTGCCAGTTAGATCCTGAAGTATCTCTAGAAGGATTTAAGAAGTTTTCAATCCTATCGGCTCTGAAACCGCTAAGGTTAGTTATCAAAATAAATCCTACTAAAAGTCCAAGACCAGCGAAAATTCCAATCCATTTCCAAGATAGGCCTGCAACAAAAAGCATAGCAGCTATAAAAAACACGTATACCATTGAAGTACCAAAGTCTGGTTGCAATAGGATAAGTCCAATAGGAAGTCCTACAAAGACAATAGTTGCAAGTAAGGTTAGCGGTGAGTTTATCGAATATTTATATTTATCTAAAAATGCTGCTAAAGAGAAAATAACTACTATTTTAGAAATCTCAGCTGGTTGGAATGAAAAAGATCCAATATATATCCAGCTTTTTGCACCCCATTCGTCAAGTCCTCGACCTATGATTAAGGTTAAAATTAAGAGCAGTATCATAAGACCATAGACCACCCAGTAGGCTTTTTTTACTACGTCAAGATCAACTGTACACAAGACAGCTATTAAAACAAAACCTAAAATAGTAGAAAAGATCTGCGTTTTGATAGCTGCTAAATTGCCCCCATAGGCAGAGTATAGAACTATTAACCCATAAATAGATAGGGCAATTGTTGATAATAGTAAAAGGATATCAAAATCTTTAAAATTCTTCTTTTTTAAATTAAACATTACATCACTCCAATTCTTATTCATTATATATCAGAAAATGGACAAATACAATTTTAGCGGCTAAAAATAAATCTAGTATAATATCTTGGAAGGTTGGTGATATTATTTTAAGTAAAAAAAAGATAGGAGAAGTCCTAGATTTATTAGATAAAATGTATCCTGATGTTGACCATTCTATGCTTGAATTTACAACTCCTTTTGAGCTTTTAGTAGCTACAATTTTATCAGCTCAAGCAACAGATGTGAGTGTTAACAAGGTTACAAAAGAGATGTTTAAGGTTGCCAATACACCAGAAGATTTTGCTCAGATGGAAATAAAAGATTTAGAAAATCACATTAGAACCATCGGTATATACAGGAATAAAGCGAAAAATATAAAAGCAACAAGCAAGATACTGGTAGAAGATTATAATTCTGAAGTACCTGCTGATAAAAACGAACTACAAAAACTTCCAGGGGTAGGTAGAAAAACTGCAAATGTTGTCTGTGCTAACGCTTTTGGAATCCCATCTATAGCTGTAGATACTCATGTATTTAGAGTTTCAAATAGGATTGGCCTTGCAGAAGCGAATAATGTAGATAAGACTCAAGATCAATTAGAGAAAAATCTTCCTGAATCAAGCTGGTCTAAGGCTCACCATCAAATGATAGTCCATGGCAGATCTTTGTGTAAGGCCAGAAATCCTCTTTGTGAAGAATGTGAAATAAATAAAATTTGCCAATATTATAGGAGAAAGAATGATTAAATTATTTGCTTTTGACCTTGACGGGACTTTGTTAGATAACAAGTCAAATTTGTCAGAATCAAGCATCGAAGCAATTAAAAAGCTGGATGAAGCTGGCATTAAAGTTGTACTAGCAAGTGGTAGGGTTTTTCCGTCAATTAAGCACCATCAAAAAATGCTTGGAATTTCAGGGCCAATTGTATCAACAAATGGAAGTTTAATAAGTCTTGATGGTAAAGAAGTTTATAAATCATACTATATTGATGATAAGCGCCTTAGAGACCTCTATGAATTTGCCCTAAGCCATAAATTAGAATTTCATTTCTACGATGAAGAGAACCTATATACAAATAGGTTAAATCTTGAAAGAATCAAACACTTGAGAATTGATAATGACTATGGTCTAAATTATCAGATTGATTTGATAATTAAAAGTGACCCCGTTTCTTATCTAATAGAAAAGGGCGGCAAGGCCTTAAAATTTCAAATATCAGGTATAGATCAAAATGAAACGCCTAGGGAAGAATTATTAGAACTTATAAATGAAGAATTTTCCGACAAGCTTTATATAACCTCATCATATGATAGCCTTGTTGAAATAGGAAATAAATATGCAACAAAATGGTCATCCATAGAAGAGATTTGCCAAATTTTGGGTATAAATAACAATGAGGTTGCAGCTATTGGAGATTCTTATAATGATATGCCTATGATTGAGAAAAGTGCCATAGGTTTTGCAATGGGAAATGCTAATGATACACTCAAACAAATGGCTGATAAAATCGTAGCTAGCAACGAATCAGGGGGTATTCTAGAATCAGTAAACTACGTATTAGAGGTTAATAAAAATGTTTAACATAGTTTTACTTATGCCGGAGCATCCGGGAAACGTTGGAAATATTGCAAGGACTTGTGTTTTAACAGAATCTAGGCTTCATCTAGTAAGGCCGTTTAAGTTTAATTTATCAGATAAGTACCTAAAAAAAGCTGGAATTGATTATTGGGACCATGTTGATCTTGTAATTCACGATAGCTTGGAAGAATTTATGGAACATTTATCAGATAAAGATTTTTATTTGCTAGAAACACCAAGTGAGAAAAGATACACTGATGTAGAATTTAAAGACGGAGACTATTTAATATTTGGTCGAGAAAAAGAAGGTATAGACCAAAAGTTACTTGATGATTTTAAGGAAAAAGTAATTACAATCCCTATGACAAGTAAGATTAACAGGTCTCTTAACCTTGCAAATTCTGTATCTATTGTGCTCTACGAAGCCCTAAGACAAGTTGATTTTAATTTTTAATAAAAGGAGATTTATGTACGATATTATTATAATTGGTGGTGGACCAGCAGGATTAACTGCAGGTTTGTACGCTGGAAGAAGTATGCTTAAAACGCTAATAATCGAAAAGGATGTAGCTGGAGGACAAATCTCAGGCACAGCCTTCGTAGAAAATTATCCAGGCTCGATTGAAGACCCAACAGGTATGGCTCTTTCTGAAAGGATGGAAGATCAGGCAAAAAAATACGCTGATGTGGTCTATGAAAATGTAAAAGACGTTAAGCTTGATGGGGATATCAAGGTTGTAAAGACAGATTCAAATGAATATGAGGCCAAAGGTGTGATAGTATCAACTGGTGCAAGACCGAGAAACCTAGACGTAAAAGGTGAAAAAGAGTTTGCAAATAGGGGTGTATCTTATTGTGCAACCTGCGATGGACCATTTTACCAAGACTTAGATATTTATGTAGTTGGAGGTGGTGATAGCGCCCTAGAAGAAGCAAATTACCTTACTCGATTTGGCAAATCTGTAACAATAATTCACAGAAGAGATGAGTTTAGAGCCAGTGGGGTAGTAGTAGAAAATGTAAAAAATAATCCTAAAATAAAATTTGAATACGATAGCGTAGTCAAAGAAATTAAGGGTGATAAAGAAGTAGAAGAACTAATTTTAGAAAATGTAAAAACTAAAGAAGAAAAAATTATCAAAAATAAAGATGGTTCACCTATTGGTGTTTTCATATTTATAGGTAATGTTGCCCAAACAGAAATATTCGAAGGTAAGCTTGAGATGGAAAATGGGTATATAATTACTGATGAAGATATGAAAACAAATATCGAAGGAGTTTTTGCAGTAGGTGATACCAGAAAGAAAACTGTTAGGCAGGCAGTCACAGCAGCAAGCGATGGTTGTATAGCGGCAGTCATGGCAAACAGGTATTTAGAAAATAAAAGCTGGTAAACCATATTGACAAAGTAATAACAATTCAGTATATTAATTGTTGTAGAAAGAATTTTTTAGGAGGCAATAATGACAACAAGAGTAGCAATTAACGGATTTGGTAGAATAGGACGTCTTACCTTAAGAAGAATCGCAGCAGTAGAAGACAATATTGAAGTAGTAGCAATTAACGACCTTATTGATAAAAAAGGTTTATTATATGCATTCAAATATGATACTGCACAAGGTAGATTTGACGGCGATGCTGAACTAACAGACGAAGGATTTAGAATCAATGGTAAAGACATCAAGGTTTTTGCTGAAAGAAATCCAGAAGATCTTCCATGGAAAGATTTAAATGTAGATATCGTTCTTGAATGTACAGGATTCTTTACTGAAAAAGAAAAAGCTGAAGCTCACATCAAAGCAGGAGCTAAAAAAGTTCTTATTTCAGCACCAGGTAAAGGTGACCTTAAGACAATAGTTTACGGTGTAAACCATGAAATTCTAGATGGTTCTGAGACAGTAGTATCAGGCGCAAGCTGTACAACAAACTGCCTAGCACCAATGGTAAATGTATTATTAAAAGAATTTGGATTTGTTTCTGGACAAATGTCAACAATCCACGCATATACAGCAACTCAAGCTATCCAAGATACTCCAGCAAGTAAAAAAGACCTTAGAGGCGGAAGAGCAGCAGCACAAAATACAATTCCAGCTTCTACAGGTGCAGCTAAGGCTGTAGGAAAAGTAATTCCAGAAGTTGATGGTATCATTGATGGATCAGCTCTAAGAGTTCCAACAATCACAGGCTCTGTTACAGAACTTT
>CAUPHU010000041.1:0-11517 GCA_963511095.1 uncultured Anaerococcus sp.
CTTGTCATTTTCAAATAAAATCCAACCGTGGGCAAAAACTTTTTCTGGAAGTGGCATATCAAGAGCCATTAAAAGTGCAGGCCAAATAATAGTGTGAAATCTCACTATATCCTTACCGATCAAGTGAACACTAGCTGGCCAGTATTTTTCAAATTTCTCCTTGTCATCGCCGTAGCCAATTGCTGATAAATAACAAGATAAGGCATCAATCCATACATAAACCACGTGCTTATTATCAAATGGCACATCCACTCCCCAATCAAAGGAAGTTCTGGTCACAGAAAGGTCTGAAAGTCCCTTGTTAATGAAGTTATTTAGCATTTCCTTTTGCCTAAAGGCTGGCTCTAAAAATTCTGGACGGTCTTTGAATAATTCCTTAAGTTTGTCTGTATATTTGGATAATCTAAAGAAATATGTTTCTTCTTCTTGGTAGTCTACATCTCTTCCACAATCAGGACATTTGCCATTTTCTAATTGGCTTTCAGTCCAAAAAGTCTCACAAGGTGTGCAATAATAACCCTTGTATTCTCCCTTATAAATATCGCCTTGGTCATAAAGTTTGTTAAAAATATCAACTACGTCTTTTTCGTGCTGCTTTTCAGTTGATCTTATAAAGGTATCGTATTCTATATCAAGCTTTTCCCAAAGTTTTATGGTTTCAGCTGCAATTTTATCTACAAATTCTTGAGGCTCCTTGCCGTGGGCGTGGGCAGATTCCATAATCTTTTGCCCGTGTTCGTCAGTACCTGTCACAAGGTAGGCATCATAGCCTTGTAGGGTTTTATATCTTTTTAAAACATCCGCAATTATTGAAGTATAGGTATTTCCTATATGTAAATTTGAATTTGGATAATAAATTGGTGTTGTAATATAATAAGGTTTTCTATCTGTCATTAAGTATCTCCTATAAATATTTCTCCTTTTATCATACTTCAAAAGGTCTAAAAATCGAAATTAAGTCGAAATTTCCAAAGAAAGGGGCTGTTGCAAATTGTGAATAACTATCGTCCCATCAGCAGAGGGTTCTCTTAGAAAATTTTTTATATAGCCTGCCGGCTCATGGAGGCAAAATTTTCTAAGAGGTTCCTCTGGTGATATTGGGACGATTTATTCATTCTGCAACAGCCCCTGTTAGGAGATTTTATAATCTAGTAATTTATAATACAAAAAAGTAAGATCTAAGGCACTTAATTTAATATCATAACCTGCATCTTTTATTTTTTCTGATTCATCTTCCCTCTTATAAGCCTTGCTTATTATTATTTCTTGGGTCCACTTTTCCTCATCAAGGTCTAAAAATATAGTCTTATCCGTAAGTCCAACTTCACTTGGTACATTTGTAGATAGGATTGATTTGAGGCCACTTGCTTGAGCCTCTATGGCCGCTATTCCAAGTCCTTCTCTTAGAGACGGAAATAAAAATAAGTCCCCTCCCATTAATAATTCATTTACCCTATCACTTGTTCCAAGAAAAATTACCTTATCACCGACTCCTAGGTCCTTACTCAAATTTTCTAAATCCATCCTCAAATCTCCATCTCCAGCTAAAATTAACCTTATAGAAGGGTCCCTTTTAACTAGGCCTGGCATAAGCTTTATTAAAAAATCTTGGTTTTTTATTTCTGAAAGACTTCCTACATTAATTAGTACATAATTTTTAGAAATATTTAAGTCTCTTCTTATTATTTGGCGAATCTCATCATTAAATTTGTATTTTCCAAGGTCTATACCGTTATTAATCTTGATATAAGAACCCTTTCCAAAAAAATCAGTCCCAACTTGGTCTGAACAGGCAAGTTTTAAATCTGAATATTTTAACACCTGTTTTTTGAAGATATTTCTTAAAAAAGTCTTAAACTTAGAATAATTTTGGGGTCCATGATTATGGGAAATGGTCATTAGTCCATGCTTTTTTGCTCTTTTTAGTATAAGAGCTTCAGTTCCTCTAAAATGGCAGTGGAGAATGGAACTTTCTTTGTGGTTGTCTAGTATTTTATCAAGGTCATTTATGTATTTTAAGGGATTTTTAAAGTTAAATTTTTCAATAAGAAAAACTCTCCCACCAAGCTTTTCTATTTCTTGGCGGTACTTTTCATTTTTTATATTATGTATTAAGAAATCAAACTGTATCTTATTTTTATCAATTTTCCTATAAATTTCCATTACAAAACTTTCTACACCGCCCGTAGACAAGTCCCCCAGTACGTGAACTACCCTAATCATTTATTAAAAACTCCCATTTAAAAACTTATTCATTTCAAAAATTTAGCCTGGTCAAAGCTTAGTAGGCCAGGCTAATTCTATCATTTTTTAACTTATAAAACCCTTTTACTTTTTGTATTTATTAAGCTTAAGGACATACCTATTATCATTTCCTATCAATTTATAGGTTTCTTTTTCTGTAAAATCAGAATCATCAAGCCCTAGCTTATAGAAATAATACTTGGCATTTGATAAGGTATTTATGGAGTCATTGTAGTTATTTACCCATTGTTCTTTTGATAATTTTCCAAAAACAGGATCAGTCATATTTCTTACTTTTTCCCACTTATCAATATTTTTTTCTCCAAACTTATAGAGTTTTACAGTTGTCCTATAGCATTTATTATATTTTTTGATTAATTTTTTAACTTGTTTTCTATTGAGGACTTTCTTCTTTTCTGCCTTTGAAATTTTGCCGACCTTGCTTTTTCCATAAGGATTTATGGCCTCTCCATTTTTGAAATAATACATACCAGAAACTGACATATCTGGCAAATACATGCCTTCAGCATAAGACGAATCTCCCTTAAAATCAAGGTCCATGACATTTTCAGAAGAAGCATCTCCCCTTGGTAAATCATAGAGGATTTTTGTGATTAGATTTTCAAGAAGTTTAACAAAATCACTTTCCCTACTTCCTCTAATGGTAAGCCTATAATATATTCCATCAAATTTAAAATCAGCAGAAAAAACAGAATCCTTGCCCCCATTAAATTCACCTGCCCTAGAAATTAGGAGATCTACTCCCTTAATCTTACTTTTTTTGAAATGTGCTGCAGCCTTTTCGTAATCCTTACTATAAGGGCCATATTTAAAGGAAATATCAAGGCCATCCTTAGTCACAAGGCTATCTTCTGTAAAAAGATAGGTCTTTTCTCCTTTATTTTGGCTTAATTCGTAAGACTGATCAAGGTCAAAATCAAAATCAAAAATCCCCTCTAAGTATTCTTTCTCTTTCTTAAGGTCATTTTCAACAATACTTCCTTCTGGGTAAGTCTCAGTGTTTACATAATCATTTACAAAAACATCCTCACTTGCCTCTACACTTGCTGCCAAAAAAGAAAAAGCTAGTAAACTTGTCAAAATTATTTTTTTCATAATCTCCTCCTCTTAGTTTTCTTGCTTAAAATCTATGTAAAACTAATAAGTCTCCATTTTTATACCTCATTGGATTTATCATATTCATTTGCCCCTCCATATTTATTGACTATATAAATAAGATCCCTTGATTATTTAGGCTTAACTAATGGTATGTTTCCGTTATCATCCTTAATATGATTGTACCACGATAAAATGTACTGTGAATACCTAATTTTTATATAGACTTTCCTGTGATAATATGATATAATTAAAAAATGTGTTTATATGAATAGAAATAATTATAAATTCGGAAAAATTTTAAAAGATTTAAGACAAAAAAATAATATGACCCAGGAAGAGCTTTCTTATCGTTCTTTTATCAACGTCAAAACTATTTCAAATATGGAAAATGGCAAGGTTGACATTGACCTAGACAAGCTTGAGACACTTTCTGAAATCTTTAATACAGATCTTGTAGAAGTCTATCTTTATCTTTTATTAGATGACTCTCAACAAATTGATAAGCTTATAGATAGACTAAATACTAGGGATAGGTATGCCGGAAGTAGTCAGGCTTATGAAATCAAACTTTTAACAGAAATTGAAAATACTTCTAATAGGAAAATCATAAAAGATAAGGCTAAGAAGCTAAGATTATTATTTCAAAGTATAGAATTAGAAAATAGGGATGATAAAAAATCCCTAATTGTAGAAGCTTTAAATATCGCTAGGCCTTTTGATTTTTCTTCACTTCGCTCAAATACCTACGACTTAATCGACTATAGACTTTTAATGAACTATGCAATATGTCTTAAAAATAAAAAAGATAGGCTTACCCTTTTAAAATTCATTGAAAATTCAAAAATAGAAAATGATAATCTAAACTCAATTTTATACCACAACATTTCAAATACCTACTATACCACAGACAAATCCTACCTGGCCCTTTACTATATCAACAAGTCAATTGCAGCAAATAATAGAAATCCAATCTCCCCAATCATGCTTTATCAAAAATCCATAATTTTATACGACCTTAATAAGCCTTATGATAAATATGTGAGAATGACACTGGAAACTTCTAAAAAAAGCAGCTCTAATTTATATCAAATTCTTTTGAATAAGTATAAGGCTAAGGCCCATGATGATGAAAATTTTGTGCTTGCTTACAAATAAAATCGAATAGTCCAAAAATCCAAATATAAAAGACGAGATAACTTAGGCTTGCCATAAAAGTTTATCTCGTCTTTTCTTTTCACTTTCTTCTTTTCTATTATACTTATTTAATACGTACTTATTTTCTCTTCCACAAAACCAATTTGCTTCAATACCTCTTCTGGTGATGGACCACCATATGAATTTCTGTTTTCTAGGCAAGTTTTAAGGTCAATGGCTTGATAAATATCCTCTTCAAAGAGGTCTGATTCTTTTCTGTAGATAGCTATATCAAGTTCACCTAGAGTGAGATTTTTTTCTATGGCGTATTTTACAAGTCTTGCCGCAATATGGTGGGCGTCTCTAAAGTTCTCTCCTTTTTTTACTAGATAATCTGCCACATCTGTTGCATTTAGAAAACCATCCTCACATGCCTTTAGCATATTTTCTTTGTTTATCTTAAGAGTTTTAATTTGCCCTGCTATTATTTTTAAGGAAATTTTTATTGTATCGATAGAATCAAAGATAAATTCCTTATCTTCCTGCATATCTTTGGCGTAGGATAGGGGCAGTGCCTTCATCATTACAAAGGCCTGATTCATACTTCCTATTAGTCTTGCGGCTTTGCCCCTGATTAGTTCAGCCATATCTGGGTTTTTCTTTTGGGGCATGATTGATGAGCCTGTTGCAAATTTATCGTCGATTTCTATAAATTTATAGGCAGGTGATGCCCAGTTGATGATTTCTTCTGCAAGTCTTGATAGGTGGACGGCTATAATCGAAAAAATCGAAGCAAGTTCCATTATATAGTCTCTGTCGCTTACAGCATCCATAGAATTTCCCATGACCTTTTCAAAACCGAGTTCTTTTGCCACAAAGTCCCTGTCTATATCATAGGTCGTGCCAGCAAGGGCACAGGCCCCAAGCGGAAGCTCATTTAATCTTTTGATATAATCCTCCATCCTTGATATATCCCTCAAATTCATAAAAGCGTAGGCCATTAGATGGTGGGCAAAGCTTACTGGCTGAGCCGCTTGGAGGTGGGTGTAGCCTGGCATAATTGTCTCTGTATGATCTTTTGCAAGGTCTGTTAGGCTCTTAATATAAACTTTTAAAAGTCCGATTATTTCAAGGTTTTCTCTTTTTAGAAAAAGCTTTAGGTCAGTTGTGACTTGGTCATTTCTGGACCTTGCTGTGTGCATTTTCTTGCCCACTTCTCCAATCTCATCAATTAGGGCTTTTTCTACAAAGGTGTGTATATCTTCTGACGTGCGGTCAATTTCTAAGGAATTTGATTTTATATTTTCTTGTATTTTTTGAAGGCCTTCGATTATTTTTTCCATCTCATCTTTTTCGATAATTTTTTGTTTGCCAAGCATTTTGACATGGCCAATGGATCCATTAATATCATCGAAGACAAGTCTTTGATCTATTTTTATTGATGAGTTAAAGATTTCTGCATCCTTATCCAAGTTTCCATCGAGCATTCCACTCCAAAGTTTCATTTATTTCTTATCTCCTTCTTTCATTGCTTTTGCATAAATTTTGCTTGATAGGCCGAATAAATTTATGAAGCCTGTAGCATCTGATTGATTGTAAACATCGTCTTCTTCGAAGGTCGCGTATTCTTCAAGATATAAAGAATTTGTTGCATATATACCGGCTGGCTGCATAGCTCCCTTGTAAAGTTTAACTTTGACCTTGCCTGTCACATTTTCCTGAGTTTTTTCAATAAAATTATCCATGGCAGACTTCAAAGGAGTCATCCACTTGCCAGCATAAACAAGTTTTGCGTAATCTAAAGCCATTTTTTGTTTATACTGAAGGGCGTCTGGATGAAGGGTCACGCTTTCTAATTTTTCGTGGGCAAAGTATAAAACACTTGCAGCTGGATTTTCATATACTCCCCTCGATTTCATACCAACCATCCTGGATTCAACAATATCGTCAATTCCTATTCCGTGCTTACCTGCAAGGTCATTTAATTTTTTGACAAGGTCAGAACCTTTTAGTTTTTCGCCATTAAGGGCGATTGGTTTTCCCTTTTCAAATTCAATTTCTACTATCTCTGCCTTATCAGGAGCTTTTTCAGCAGGAGTCACCCAGTGAAGAATTTTCTCCAAATCTGCTGGATTTTCTGGATTTTCTAGATCTAGTCCCTCGTGGGATAAGTGCCATATATTTTCATCCATCGAATAATCCTCATCCTTAGTGAAGTTTAGCTTTATGCCATGATCTTTGGCATAGGCTTCTTCTTCGCTACGGCCCTTTATGTCCCAAAACCTCCAAGGGGCTAGAACTTTCATATCTGGATCAAGGGCTATAATCGATAGTTCAAAACGGATTTGGTCGTTGCCCTTGCCGGTACAACCGTGAACAATTAAATCTGCCCCTTCTTTTTTGGCCACATCAACTAAGACTTTAGAAATCAAAGGACGGGCTATGGCTGTGCCTAAAAGATAGACATTTTCGTATTTTGCCCCTGCCATTAGGGCCTTAAAACCGTAGCCTTCGATAAATTCGTCTTCTACATTGATATTGTAAAACTTGCTCGCACCAGATTTTATAGCCTTTTCTTCCATAGCCTTAGGATCTTTCACTTGCCCTAAATCTACTGACACACAAATGACTTCTTTGGCGCCATTTTCTCTTAGCCAAGTCACCATCACAGATGTGTCAAGACCACCAGAATAGGCTAAAATTACCTTTTTCGCTTCTTTTAAAACTTCATATTCATTCTTTTTCATTTTTTCCTCCCAAATTTTTTCAAATCTAGTCATTTGTGCCGCTTTTTTGTAATAAAAAAAGCCTCCATCCCAAAAAGGGACGAAGACTCGTGATACCACCCATATTCATCTATTTCTCACAAAATAGACCTCTTCAAGTACTAACATACTCTAACTCTGTAACGGGAGTTCCCGTATAAGTCTCCTTGTATCGACCTATAAGCTCTGAGGTTCTTTTCACAATCTCTTAACTTCTCCCCTCACACTCTACAGGATTCGCTTTAAGCCTTAAGAAAGCTACTCTTCTCTTCAACACTTTTATAAACTAATGATTTGATTGAAACTATTGTAACGCGGTTTTTAATCTTTGTCAAATAATTTTCCAGAATTTTCCTGACAATATTTTTTAAAATCGTCTATCTTGCTGGAATTTCAAGATTTTTAAGAGTTTTAATTTTTAATTAAAATCCGTATTTTTTTATATTTATAACAATAATCCCATGTCTTCCTAGAACTCTAATTTCATAGATGATAAAGCTGAAGTATTTCTAATATTGGCTATGAACGACCTTAGAATTACCAAAAATTCGTCTTCAGATATACCAGAAGATTCTACTAGGTATTCATTATCCAAATCTTTAAATTCTGCCCTATACATTTTTCCTTCTGGATAGGCAGAAAGAATCATTTCTTGGCCATAGAAGTTGGAGATTTTTTTATCTTTTAAAGAATAATCGCTCCAGATTTTTTCATCCTTACCTGCCATTTGGAAGTAAATTTGTGAGTCATCCTTAGTTAAATAAATCTCTACAAATAGTCTCTTATCATAGGCGCCAGATTCAGACTTGCCTAAGACCTCTGTTGGCTCCCCAACCTCGTAGCCATCAATATTTTCGACAAGTTTTTTAACAATCATTCCGCCATAAGAATCGGCGAGGTCCTTAGACTTTGCGTCTAGTTTAGCACTTGTTATACCCTCATTAAAAACAATTTTATCTTCTTCCCCACAATATTCGATTTTTTCAAAGCTTAATTCAGGTTTATAGATCATTTTTAAGGTCGCATCACTTGTGAAATCACTATCGGAAAGCCCCAATGAGTTAAAATAATCTCGGCAAAGCCCTAAGGTTTTTGCAGTATTTTCATAAATATCCAGCCAATTTTCTTTGCTATATTTACCAAAGACTGGATCAGTCATTGTCTTTACTTCTTTCCACCTGTCAATATGTTTATCGCCATACTTATAAAACTTGATTAGAAATTGATATTGCTTGTTGTAAAGTTTTATTAATTTTTGAACTTTTGGTCTTTTTAAAACTGCTACTTTCTCTTCTTTAGAAATTTTTCCAACCTTACTTCCGCCAAAAGGATGAACTTGTCTGCCTTTTCTCACTCCAAAATGATAGAGGGCTGGTAAATACATACCATCTTCATAGGAATAATCTCCCTTAAATTCGCTATTTGCTTGGACTTCGTTTTCCTTGGCAAAGGCAGCTGGACTTGGCATTAAAAATATAAGGGCAAGGGCTCCTGCCAAAATTTTCTTTTTCATGTTTGCTCCTTTCTATTATTTTTCCGATATTTTCTTATTATTAATATACCCCCCATTTTTAGTTTCAATAATTAATTATCAAATTAAAGTACTAGGCGATAAAAAATAGCAATCTTCACTTGCTCTCCTTTAAATTCATTTTATAAGTCCATTAAAAATTGACGAAGGACCAGTTGTTGGGTACTGCCTTATTATTTCTGTATATAAATCTAGCATTTCTTCACTTAGAGAATCAAGACCACCTCTTAGTTGAAGTTTGTTAATAGACATTTTTAAATCTTTAACCTTCCTTAAAAAACTCACATTTTCCTTTGTTTTATATGCATATAGAATCTCTTTTTCTTTTTTATTTATAGATTTATCTTCAAGTAGATTTCCTATTATCTCATCTAATTTATCTTCTGTAAGTTTTGGATAATATTTCATATATTCCTCCAATATTTGAAAATTATTACAATACCATATTACGGAAATAACTAAGCCATGTCAATAAACAAATTAATAATTGTTGACAAAATAGCTTTTCTAGCGTTAAGTAGTCCTATAAGAATAAAACTTACAATGAATTCTAGTAGGAAAAGCTTGAAATAGTTTTTTTGAAATTACACTTTCATTTTGTTTAAGGCAAGCCAAACTGCCTGTGTTTGGCAATGAGTATAAAAAAAGCTGGTACCGCAAGTCTTTGCGCTTTTATGCTCTTTTTTTGTGCATATTTTAAGTTAGAGCTCCCACTTTTTATGGGATTTCTCACCTATGTTCGAAATGACAAAAAATAAGAAAGGAATAATTATGAAATTTACTTACGAAAAAGAATACGATAATGTTTTTGACGAGCTTGTTGACCGTGGCTACTACGAGCAAGCTACAAATGAGGAGGAACTAAAGAAAAAACTTGCTACAGAATCTGTGAAATTCTACTGTGGTTTTGATGCTACAGCCGATTCTCTAACTGTTGGCCACCTTATCCAAATCATGGTTATGGTGCGTATGCAAAACTACGGCCACAGACCAGTTGCCCTTCTTGGTGGCGGTACAACCCTAATAGGTGATCCATCAGGAAGATCTGATATGCGCCAAGTCATGACAGAAGAAAGAATCGACCACAACGCAGCTTGCTTCTACAAGCAATTCCAAAGATTTCTAGACTTCTCTGGCGAAGACGGAGCAGTGATGCTTAACAACAAGGACTGGCTACTTGACCTTAACTTTGTTGGATTTTTAAGAGATGTTGGAAGCGAATTTTTGGTAAATGAAATGATCAAAAAAGACGCCTACAAAAACAGGATGGCAGCTGGCGGCCTTACATTTTTCGAATTTTCTTACATGCTTTTACAATCTTATGACTTTTTAAAGATGTACAGAGAAGACGGTGTAACCCTTGAAATGGGCGGCTCTGACCAATGGTCAAATATCATCGGTGGTGTTGATTTAATTAGAAAACACGAACAAGGCGAAGCCTACGGCATGACCTTTGCCCTACTTACAACAGCAGACGGAGTTAAGATGGGCAAATCCCAAAAAGGTGCAGTTTGGCTTGATAAGGAAAAGACAAGTCCATTTGAGATGTTCCAATACATGAGAAATGTGGACGACAGGGACGTTGAGAAATTCCTACTTCAACTTACCTTCCTTCCTACAGCAGAATGTAGAAAATTAGGTTCCGCAACAGATGCAGCTGAAATCAACAAGGCAAAAGAAATCCTAGCCTACGAAGTTGTTAAACTTGTCCACGGCAAGGAAGAAGCAGACGCTGCCCTTGATGCAGCAAAAGCTCTATTTTCTGGCAAGGGAAACGAAGATGCTATGCCAACTACACAAATAAAAGAAAGCGACCTTCCAATCGGACTCCTTCAACTTATGACTAATGTTGGCCTTTCAAAATCAAACGGCGAAGCTAGACAAATGGTAAAACAGGGTGGAGTTTCTGTAAATGATGAAAAGGTCTCTGACTTTAGGATGGAAATCACAAAAGATATCTTCGAAGATGGTAGAATTATTATAAAAAGAGGCAAGAAAAACTTCCACAAGGTGGAATTAGCCTAAGATAACTTCCTCCAAAACCTGAGTTTTGGGGGATTTTTTCTCCTAAAATCGTATAATAATCTTAGGTGATAAAATGAATAGAAACGAAGAATACTTAAGCAAAAAAAGAGCCAAAGAACTTTGGGATTTTGGCCTTATAGATAAGTTTGAAGTTGGCACTTTTAAGTCCCTAAAGGACATCCACACCTATCTTTTCCAAGACGTATTTGACTTTGCAGGCAAAATCAGGACTGTAAATATAGCAAAGGGCAACTTCCGTTTTGCACCCCTACTTTTCCTTGAATCAAACCTTGCAATAATAGAAAAAATGCCAGAAACTACTTTTGATGAGATTGTTGACAAGTATGTAGAAATGAATATCGCCCACCCATTCCGTGAGGGAAACGGTAGGGCAACAAGGATTTGGCTTGACCTAATCCTTAAGAAAAACCTAGGTAAGTGCATAGATTGGGACAAGATTGATAAGTTTGCCTACCTTTCTGCCATGGAAAGGTCGGTCGTAAACACACTTGAAATCAACCATCTTTTAAAATCTGCCCTCACAGATAAAATAGACGACAGAGAAGTTTTCATGAAAGGAATCGACAAGTCCTATATCTACGAAAACCTCTATGACATTCCAATAGATGAAATTTAATAAAAATATAAAAATAAATGCCCCAAAATTAAGATTTAAACTTAAATTTGGGGCTATATTTG
>CAUPHU010000042.1:0-11427 GCA_963511095.1 uncultured Anaerococcus sp.
TCCTAAGGAAGATTTGATAATTTCTAGTAATGAAGAAATGATTTACGAAAAATTCTTAACAGGCTACGATAAAGAAGTCGAAAAACTAGAAAACGGCTACAAAGTAACTAGTCTTGATGATTTTAACAAGGGATCATATGATATCTATGATGAGGATATTAACTTAATTGAATCTTTCTCAGACAATAGCCAGGGCAGATGGAAAAGTGAGATTATTTCAAAGACAGAAGATATTGAAGAAGTCTACAATAAACTTATGGAAATGAAAGACACCTATACAAAGGTAGATGACATAGGCCAGATTAAAAACTAAAGGAAAAAAATGAAATTTGAAAGAATTCTAAAAGTAGAAAATCTTGAAAAATATTTTGGAAACGAAGATAGGAGGGTCTTATCCCAGCTTAACTTTGACCTTTTAGAAGGTGAATTCTTAGGAATAATGGGCAAATCTGGCTCGGGAAAGACCACTATCTTAAATTCTCTTGCAAGCATAGGGTCCTTTAACAAGGGCTCTATTTCCTATTATGACAAAGATATTTCTTTATTTAAAAAAAGAGAACTTGCTTTTTATAGAAAGAATGTAATTTCTTATATCTACCAAGATTTCAAATTAATTGATATACTTACAGCCTACGAAAATATAATCCTGCCTTTTACAATTTCTAAAAAACCAATTGATAAGAAAAGAGTAATAGAAATAGCAAATATTTTAGAAATTGAGGGTACCCTTGATTCTTATCCTGAAAGTCTTTCAGGTGGAGAAAAACAAAGAGTGACAGTGGCAAGGGCAATCCTTAAAAATTCAAAGATAATCCTAGCTGATGAGCCGACAAGTGCTCTTGATAGCAAGCTTTCTACAAATGTCCTAAGGCTTTTAAATACCTACAACAAGGTCCATAAGAGATCGATAGTCATGGCAAGCCACGACCTTAGGGCGATTTCTTTTACTGATAGGGTTTTGTTTTTAAAAGATGGGAAGATTTACAATGAGTTAAGACGTAAGGAAAGCGAAAGTCGAGAAGATTTCTTTATTAGGATTGAAAATGCGGATAGGAAACTCATAAGATGAAAAAATCAGAATCTAGTAAGAAACTTTGCCTATTAATTTTAATAATAACATCAATAACTTCTTACATAATTCTTTCAATTGATAAGTCTGAAGTTTTTTCCTATATCTACGAAGAAAATAGGACCTATCTTCTTGATACTGTGAGATTGATCTATCTTGTATCGCTAATCTTTATTTTTATTTTAATTTATTATGCAAGCTTTCATATGATAAGCGAAAAGAAAAATGACTTGGGACTCTTTGTGGCAGAAGGCATGGGCCAGAAGGATTTATTTAGGATGCTTTTTAGGGATTCCCTTAGAGACTTGATTAAGGCAAATCTTTTAGGCCTTTCTATTTCTATTTTTATCAATGAATTTATAAATCTCCTAACCGTCAAAATCTTAAGCCTAGGTCTAAATTACCACCATTTTTCTATATCGATTAAGGCTATAATTTTGACTTTTCTTATAAGTCTTATCTTAAATAGCCTTTCTATCCATACTATTGTAAGAGACTTTTATAAGAAAAAGCCTGATGAAATTTTTAGGGGAGAAATAAAATCAAGGTCGGATTCACTATTGTTTATGGGACTTTTTTTATTTATTCTTGGAATTATCTTTAGCAAAGCCTATATGGCAAAAGAAATTATTATTATAGTAGGTCTAACTTCTTTGTTTTTGCTTATAGTATTTTTCATAATTTCGAAAAGTTTTCAAAAAATAGAAAAAGGCGATTTAGTAGTAAGAAAAAGCCTGAGTCTAACCTTTAAAAACGATAAGGCATCGCTCTTATTTACTAGTTTTATGTTAATAATTGGATTTACTATCCTATCATTTACAATTCTTACGAGCATCTCATCAAGAAATGCCCTTAATAGGCCAGCTGACTTTACCCTTTATGATTCGGTAGAAAGAATAGATAGCCTAAGGGAAAACGAAGATATGAGCCAAATGATTGGTGAGATCTATCCGATCTATGGCTATGAATATACAGATATTGACACAGACCAAATTATTAACCTAGTTAAGTCTAATTTAAATCTTGATAGGACGAGTCGAAATGAGTTTTACCTAAGTCCAAGGTTTTTGCTTAGGAAGTCTACTTTTGAGAAAATCTACGGTACAAAAATTGATTTGGGAGAGACTGAGGCCATTGTTCTTGCAGAAAATGAAAACGAAAAATACGCCCTTGAAGATACACTTTCTAGGGAAGATTTACTCATAGGTGTAGGAGGGAAAAATTATAGACTTCTTCCGCTTGTAAAGTCAAACAGGATTTTTTCTAACGACGTAATCGGCTTATCTAGTATGGTTGTCTTAAGTGATGAAAATTATGATTCTTACATTGGGAAGAAAAACCCCTTCGCCTACAATGTTAACTTATCAAAGGACTTTATAAACTCCTTTGGTTTCACAAAGGGATCTGACATGGCCAGAGATTTTTTTATCAAGGAAGGCTATAAGTACGAGTCCTATATTTGGCAAGCTAAAAATGCAATATCAGAAATTACTGAAAATCTCTATACCTATTTTTACCTAGGCTTAATTTTTATCCTAGCAGGTCTGAGCTTTTTTACAATAAGAATCTTTATCTTATTTGAAAAATCTAAGGAAAAACTAAAAATACTAAGCCTCATGGGTGAGGATATGAAAGAAATTAGGTCTATAATCCAAAAGGAATACACAATTTTATTCTTATCTGTTGGTATTATTTCGCTAATGGTAGGCATATTTTTATTTACCCAGCTAAATTTCACAGCAAATATATTTTACAAACTTACCCTAAGTAAAATCATAAGTGTTTTGGCAATGATATGCCTAGGATTTTTACTTTTGATGACCTTGTTCTTAAGATTTATAGTAAGGGTTAGCTACGAAAGGATGGTTTACTATGAAGAAGATTTTAATAGTTGAAGATGACAGAAATCTTTTAAATGAATTAAAAGAATTTTTAGAAAATAAGGGCTATGAAGCTCTTAGCGTGGATAATTTCCTAAAGGCAAGTGAAAAAATCTTAGAAATAAGACCTGACCTAGTAATCCTTGATATAAACTTGCCAGGGATTTCTGGTTTTGAAATTTGTAGGGAAATTAAGGAAAAATCAAATATTCCAGTCTTAATGCTCACATCCCGAGTAGGGTTAGAAGATGAAATCAAGGGCCTTGAGATAGGAGCTGATGAGTACCTAGCCAAGCCAGTTGATACAAGAAGATTGATCTTAAGGATGGAAAAACTCCTAGATTTATTTGACCACTTCCAAGATATAATTAGCGTAGGAGATTTGAAGTTAGAAATATCTACATCAAAGCTTTCTTATAAGGAACTTTATATAATCTTACCCCAAACAGAAGCTGACATAATTAAAAAATTAATGGAATCCTTCCCTGATATTGTCTCAAAAGATGACCTCCTAGAAGCAGTTTGGTCGACAATCTATATAGATGAAAATATCCTCCAGGTAAATATCACAAGGCTAAGGAAAAAACTTACAAAACTAGGACCTTACAATATCTACAACAAAAGGGGAAAAGGCTACGGCCTAGGAGAGATAAATGAATAGTACCTTTAAAGACAGCCTAGTTTTCCTTGTGGGCTTTATCTTTCTTGACTTATTATTTATATTTTTAATCTACCTTATAGGGCCAGACTTAATAGACAATTTCATAATTTTTATTATTCTTTTCACTATTCTCGCCCTGGTATTTATCCTAAGGCTAATAAAAAAGAGAAATGAAAGGAAGAAAAAACTCTTAGAAGACTTTCTTATTAAAAACTCTTTTCTATCAAAAGATGCCCTTGTAAGTGAGTTTGGAAGAGACTTTGGCCCTATTTTTGATTCTTTTCAAAAGTCGATAAAAATCAAGGATAAGAGACTTGAAGAATCAAGAAATAAACTTATTTCCTACAGGAATTTTATAGAAATGTGGGCCCATGAAATAAAAACTCCTCTGGCATTTTCTAATTTGTTTTTGGAAAATCACAAGGATAGGCTTGAAAGGGAATTTATTGATAAATTAAGCCTTGCAAATACAAATATAGAAAACTATATCAACCAAATCCTCTACTATGCAAGAGTCGATGCAAATAAAAAAGATTATAAGATGACACAAATTAGCTTAAAAGAGGCTTTAGATGAGGCAATGAAATCTTATTATCCACTAATAGCTGAAGAGGGGATAATAATTAAGGAAGAAGTCGGAGACGAGATAGTATTTTCTGATAAGAATACCTTGGTTTTTATCATCTCACAAATCTTATCAAATGCTATTAAATATTGCGATGGCGTGATAAATATCACAAATAAGGGTAAGAATTTATATATAGGAAACGACGGACCAAAAGTAGAAGCCCAAGACCTCGCCTTTATTTTCGAAAAGGCCTTCACAGGAGAAGCCAGCAAGATTCATAAGTCAACAGGTATGGGTCTTTATCTTTCAAAACTCTATGCAAAAGACCTTGGTATAGATATAGAAGTTGTAGAAAATAGGGATGGAAACTTTGTAATAGGTCTTAGGATGTAGTTTAAAATCTGATGATTTCCTTAGGAGATGATATGGAGCTTACAAATAAATTTGAACTTTCAAAGTGTAAAAGCAAAACAAAGTACAATATAAAACACAAAAATATTCCGATAAAGTTAAACGATGATTTGGATGAGGCTATAAAATATCTTTTGTGGTATGTGCCAAATATAAATTCTGAACAGGCAAGGCGAGAAGACTTGCTTACCAACAAAGAATATGACGATTATATTTTTGAAGAGTTAATGGGTCTAATGAATCTTAGGGATATTGATGTACTTTTTACAGATAAAATCCCTAAAAATATAATAAAAGATTTTAAAAATGGAATATGTTTAAATGATCAAAAGTTAGTAATGACCTTGGCAGATGGGGAGACGAAGACCATGAGTCTTTTAAGGCATATAAGAAATGCAATTGCCCATGGTAATTTTAATGTGGTGGAAAATCTTGTAATAGGTTTTGATATTAAGAAACTTGCTGATGAAAAAATAGAGTATAGGGGTATTTTTAAAATAAATCCTGAAGGCCTTGTGAAAGCCTTAAGAAAAATCTTATTTGACTTGTCAAATGAAAAATTTATATCAGATGCCTTTAGAAGGGCAGGATATTTTGTAGAGCCCTATCAAGAAGAGTACCAAAGAAGCCATCGTTTTGACCTTTATGCCAAAAAGAATGACAGGCGATTCGCAATTGAAATTAAAAACTACAAATCAATGCATAAGGTTTCAGATAATATAATTCATAATCTTATAAAAGATTTTAAGGGAATAGATGAAGGCTTGATACCAATCCTTATAATAAATTCGTCTTACCTAACAGAAAAATCTAAGGAAAAACTTTTAAAAGCCAATGTGATTATTCTTGATATCAAAAATATCAAAAAAATGCAAAAGGGCAGGGATATGGTTTCAGAGATACTTAGAGATAGTTTGATTTTCCATAATTAAATTTAAGAAAATTAACATAAACTTTAATTTATATTATTTTAAAGTATAATATTTAATATCGTAATTAATGAATATTAAAGGAGGAATTATGACTGATATAAATAACAAAAATCAGGGCGAAAAGACAAGAAGAAACCGCCCAGATAGAAGAAGAGATGCAACAATCGAAAGGGAAGGCAAGTTAGATGCTGGAAGAAATCTTTCATGGGGCTCTATCATAGCAGGTGCTGTTTCAGGTGCAGCAGTATTTACTGTACTAAGCCTTTTAACAGCAGCTTTAGGATTTGGGATCTTTTCTGCAAATTCAGCCAACCCATTTGCAGGTATCGGATTTTTCACTGGTCTTTGGACAGCTATTACTTTAATAGTATCATTTTGTGCTGGTGGTTTTGTAGCAGGTTATGCAGCAAGATCAACAGGTCTACTTCACGGTGCAATTACTTGGGCAGTAACAGTTTTATTACTATTTACCCTTGTATTTAACGCAGTAGCAACAACCCTTGGCATTGCAGGAAATGCAGTATCATCTGTAGCAGGTGGTGCAGCAAATGTAGCTGGTTCTGCTATGAGTAGCGCTGGTGATGCAGTAGGATCTGCCTTTGGTAAGGCTATTGATGAAGTTGGCGCAAGCTTAGGAGATGTTGATACTGAAGAATTAAAAGGAAATCTTGAAAAATACCTTGCTGATACAGAAGTAGAAGAGCTTCAACCAGACTATATCGAAAAACAAGTAGAAGCAAGCAAGAATGAAATTGCTGAATCTGTAAAAGCTATAGCTCTTAATCCAGAAAGTGCTAGTTCTGAAATTGATAAACTAACAAAATCGCTTTCTAAAAAGGCTGAAACAATAGCAAATGCAGCTGATGAAGACGCAATCGCAAACGCAGTAGCAGAAAATTCAGACCTAAGTGAAGCAGAAGCAAAAGAAATTGGTAAAAACATCTATGATGAATTAGACAAGGCTTCAGTAGAAGCAAGCAAGTCTTTAGACGAAGCATCTAAGAAAATAAATGAACTTGCTAAGGAAGCAGAAATCACTGTTGATGAAACTGTAGAAAAGGCAAAAGATACTGCTGATAAGGCAGCTAACAAAGCTTCTATCGGTGCAGTTCTCACATTCTTAGGCCTAATAGCAGCCCTTGCAATTTCTGCAATTGCTGGTAGAAAAGGTGAAGAATTCGCAATCAAAAATTATAGATAAGTAAAGAAAAATAGACCCGCTTGGGTCTATTTTTGTGCTTGATTTTAATCTTAAAATTAATTTCTAGCCTATTATTGATAGCATGGATTGAATTGGGTATTTTGAGTTAATTCTTTGATTATATTCTAGATACCTATTTTGGCCAGTTGTCCTTGCTGTATTTACTGAAATTACAAGGCCTGAATGGTCTAGGACAAAAAAGCTTGGCCTAAATTCATAAATCCTATCTTCTATAGTTGGATTTGGATCTAGGGCATTTTTGACCATATAGGCATTTGATGTTTCCTTAAAAATCGAAGCTAGCTTGATAGCTTCATTAGCTGTATTTTCGTTTGTTAGAATATAGATATTCCTACTTGCAAAGGTAGGATCTTTTGTAATTTTTAAGGATATTTGGTCATAGTAGATATAATCATCAATATTGAAATTTTCTACTTTTTCTTTATATTTGCTAGACATATTTTTGACCATAGCCGTCTGATAAGGGGAAGACTCGTTTTCTTTTATATCTTTTAGGTCATTTGCTAAGAGACTTCCTCTATAAAAGACAATATCTTCCTTGCTATAGTCTTGATGGATAAAGTATTGGGCAAATTCATTTACAAATACATTGTTAAGCGAGTTGTTGTCAGATAAATCTATGATCATGGTAGATATGCCAGGTGCAGCTGTCACAGACTTTATGATATCGTCTATAATTTTATCTAAGTCTTTTGTCTTAAAGTTAGGAAGAGCTACCCTTAAGACTGCGCCGTTTTCTATACCTACGTTTGCTTCTGTATTGTTCTTATCCTTGATAATTCTCTTGTAGCGGTTGACCGCTTGAGGGTTTTCTAGGACGGTTTTGGTATTTGACTCTTTTTTGTTTTTGTAATAATCAAACAAATCATCATAGGAATCTTTATCTACAACCTTAGTATAAGAATCGTTTAGAAGTCCTAGATATTCACCTAAAATTAGGAAAAATTCTTGGTCAGTTTTAGAAGAAGTGATTTTCTTCCTATATTCATCAGATTTTTGGGTGAATTCTTCAAAAGACTCTCTATTTGAATTATCAACTGCAAAGTTTTTAATGATAGTATCATAGAGTATATCAAAGTCAGAAGATTTCTCTGCGCTTGTAAGGCTCCTGCCCTCAGTTGACGAAACAAAAGATGTAGTAGATAAATCATCTAAAACTTCGTCTCTAAATTTCGGATAACCCATTTGTCCATAGGTATTTAATTTCTTAAAAATTATAAAACTTGGGATGAATATAATAAGGCAGATAAGAACTCCAAGTCCAATTCTTCTCCTTCTGTAGAGTCTTTGTCTCTCACGCCTTAATCTCTTGCGTCTTGCAATTTCCCTAGGGGACATATCCCTATTATCTTTTACAACTCTTATTTGCCTAGACTTTTCCTTTGAGTTTCTTTTTGTTTTTGATCTTCTAGGCTTATTTGTCTTTCTTCTTGTCATTGCTATTCCTGTTAATTTTTTCAAAAGTTATGGCAAAATCACTTCCTTGACCAATTTTGGATTTCACCTTGATTTTACCGGATAGGGCATCAACAAAGTTTTTTGTAATAGCAAGGCCTAGGCCAACGCCATTTTCCTTGGTATTTCTCGCATCTTCAATCCTATAAAATCTCTCAAATATCCTCGGTATATCATCTTCTGCTATACCAACACCAGTATCAATCACATTTATAATAATTTCCTTGTCAGTTTCCCTAAGGTGGATATCAATAATGCCGTCCTTATCGATTGCCTTGATGGCATTTGATATTAGGTTTTGTATAATCTGGCTTAGCTTATCCCTGTCAGTGTTTAAAATTACGTCCTTATCAAGGTGGGTGTTAATTGTGATATTGTTAAGCCTTGCCTTGGCTAAAAATGATCTTGCAATATTTTCTATAAGCTCTGTTATATTCACTTCCGATTTTGAGAGGATAGCGTAGGATACATTTTCATCAAAGGTGTTCTTAAGGCCAACAACTAGGCCTTCAAGCCTTACAATTTCATTAGATAGGATATCTAAAGTCGCGGCATCAGGTTCTATAACTCCATCTCTCATACCTTCGATATAAAGTTTGAGGTTGGTTAGGGGAGTCCTTAGTTCATGAGAAATATCCTGAGCATATTGTTTTCTGATAGATTCTTGCCTTTTAAGGTTTGACGCTAAGAAATTAATATTATCCTTTAGGTTTTCAATTTCTTTTATATCCGTATCTTCAACTATATAATCATAATCACCTTCCTTTATGGCGAGGGTTGATTCGCCGATAGAGGAGATAGGATTTGAAATATTTGTTGAAAGAATTACTGCTATTACTGTTCCAATGGCAAGGGAGATTGCTATAGCATAGACAACTGCCTGGGTAAAGTTGCTCTTCATTTCATTAACTCCAGTGTAGTCTCTGTTGTAGTATATTTCAATCTTACCAGCCTTGGAATTGTTATTCTCGTCTATAAAATTATATTCCTTGGTCAAAATTTTTGAATGGTCATCTTCGTCACGGCCCTTTAGGTGCTTTAGTAGTTTATTATTTTCGTCATAATACTTGATATCGACTTTCTGATCGATGGCCATATTTGAAAGATATTCCCACATCAAGGTCCCGCTTATGTTTGTATCGTTATTAAGCCTTGTAAATTGCTCTACAACTTCCTTTGGCCTTTTATCATCTAAGGCTTTAAAAAGGTCGTTGTAGTTGATTGTGACAAGGAGGGTAATAAGGATAGAAAAAACTAAAATACAGGATAAAATGCCTGCTATAAAGTTTTTAATTATCTTATTCTTGAGGGTAGTCATCTATACCGCCAGATTTATAACCCATGCCGTAGATTGTTTTTATATACATAGGTTTTTTTGGATTATCTTCGATTTTTTGCCTGATATTTTTGATATGGGTATCAATTGCCCTGTCATAGGCATCATAATCATAGCCAAAAGTTAGTTCTATTATCTCATCTCTTGTATAGATTTTGTTTGGATTTGAAAATAGGGTTTTAAGGATCGAAAATTCGTTTTTGGTTAGGTAAATTTCTACTCCGTCCTTAAAAAACCTATTGTATTCAAGGTCCATCTCAAGCCTGCCGTCTAGGGTTTTAATTATATCTGCCCTAGGAATATTGTATTTTTCAATCCTTCTAAGTACTGCCTTGATTCTTTCTATTAGTTCCCTTGCAGAAAATGGCTTTGTAACATAATCATCAGCTCCAAGCCTTAGGCCTGTGACCTTATCATTTTCTTCAACCTTGGCAGAAAGCATGATTACTGGGACTTCTGACCTGTTTCTTATTTCCTTTATGACATCTTCACCAAGCATCTTTGGTAGCATAAGATCAAGGATTACAAGATCTATATCTTCTCTTAAAAAAACTTTGAGTCCTTCTTCGCCATCAAAGGCCTGAAAAACCTCATAGCCTTCTTTGACTAGGTAGGATTTGACAATATTGTTTATTCCTTCTTCGTCTTCTATTATTAAAATTTTAATCTTTTCCATAGTTCACCTTCCACAAACATTATACCATAAAGATATAATTTTTTGTCGCATGAAAGCTACTTATGTTTAAAATGATGAAAAATGGATATAAATATAATGTGAAGGAAAGCTTCACAGAGGAGGAATTATGGGAAATTTAAGTTTTTTATGGACTTTAGTTATAGGAGCACTTGCTGGATGGATAGCAAGTAAAATAATGAAAAGAGACGCTGAAATGGGCGGAATTGCAAATATACTTACAGGTATACTTGGTGGTTATCTAGGTAACTGGTTACTTGGTAACTATATGGGAGGCAAGTTCTCTCAAATAATTTCTGCTGTAGTAGGTGCAGTAATTTTATTATTCATCCTAGGATTAATCCAAAATCGTAAAAAATAAGTTTAAAGTCAGGCTTTTGTCTGGCTTTTAATTTGTAAATATCAGTTAAAAAAGGACTCACGAGGAGTCCTTTTAGATTGCCTATAAATCTTTATTTTAAATGAGGCTTATATATTTTATGGTTCAGGATTTTCTGGGTTTTCTTCTGGTGGCGTTTCACTTTCGCTTGCTTCAGGATTTTCCCCGTTTTCTTCCTTTTCCTTTTCTTTTTCTTCGTTCTCATCCTCATCTTCGTCCTCTTCGTCATCTTCTTCTTCGCCTAGGTCTGAGTAGGCTTTTGGTACCCTTTGGGCCCAGTCTTTTGGATATATTCCGTTGAAGTTTTGAGGATTATAGTTGCTTCTTGGATTTATAAATGACCTAGTTGTTATAAATTCTTCTGGGGTCATATCGCTTACAAGCAGATTGTTTCTAGAGTCAACATTTACCCATTCATGGACATTGTCTTCTTCTGTTGGTTTGTTATTTGGGCCGAAGATTTCTGTAATTACTGTTCCCCTTGGGTCAGCGTAGGATGCTTCTGTTGGTAGCATTCCACTCATTGTGTCAACTTGCATGGAGACAATTCCCTTTGGCACTTCAAAGGTCCTTGCTTCGTAGCCGTCTAAAATTTGTTTGTTTATTACATTCCACATAAGGGCTGCACGTTCTGCAGAAGAGCCTGTAAGAGAAATGTTTTGATCATCACAACCCATCCAGATTCCCACTGTATAATAAGGAGTGTAGCCTAGGCACCAGAAGTCGTTGTAGTCATCTGTCGTACCAGTTTTTGCTGCAAATTCTATGCCGTTTAAGAAAATATTGCCATAAGATTTGGCTGAGTCTCCTAGGGCAGAGG
>CAUPHU010000043.1:0-11259 GCA_963511095.1 uncultured Anaerococcus sp.
ACGAAAATGAAAATATGCAAAACGAAAATAACCAAGCTGAAATGTCAACTAATGTAAAGAACCAACCAAAGATTATGATTTCATCCTACCAGCTAAGCCCCAAAATTGCCGAAGCTGGCAAGACTTTTGACCTATCCTTTGGTCTTTACAATACCAACAGCAAAAATACTATCTACAACCTAAAGGCAACGATCGAGCAAAATCTGGGTGCCCAACCACAAAACACAGGTGAAAATAATGCCATGGTCTCTGACGGTTCGGTTTTCTCTCCAGTTAACCAATCAAATTCATTTTATGTGGCAGCCTTATATCCTTGGAATACAGCAAATAAACACATTACCATGAGTGTTTTGCCAAATGCTGTTGCAGGTAATTATGTAATCAATCTTTCTATAGAATACGAAGATGCAGACGGCAACCAATACAAAACTACAGAAGCAATAGGAATTCCTGTTGTCCAAAGGGCAGGAGTAACCATGGGCGAAGTCAAATCTGACGAACTAATGGTAGGTAATCCAACTGAAATGTCTGTAAGCATCTATAACACAGGCAAAGACAACCTAAATACCTTTATGTGCGATGTAATCGGCAAGGGAATCAAGATTGATAATGACAAAAAATTTATAGGTAATTTCAATACAGGCACCCAAGAGACCTTTTCTTTCACAGCAACACCTACAAGAGAAGGGGAAATTGAAGGGCAAATTATGTTATCCTATGAGGATTCTACAGGCAAGGTCCACACCCAGGTCAAAGACTTCAAAAAAGAAGTTGCAGAAGGCATGCCAATGGATATGGAAGGCGAAATGAACGGAGAGATGGGAGAAGAAATGGGCATGGAAGATCCTTCTATGGGTGGAGGATCAGTCCTTACATCTCCATTTGTCTGGATTGGACTTATTGCTATAATAGTCCTTGCAGCAATTTTGTACAAAAAGAAAAAAGGTAAAAAAGAAGATGAGGAGCTATTGATAGACGATGAAGATTAGTGACAGGATTTTGATGGCGCTAAGAAACCTATCTCGTAGGAAATCAAGAACCATCCTTACAGTCCTATCAGTAGTAATCGGCGCCACATCAATCATACTTATGCTGGCCTTTGCATCAGGAATTTCAAATTCCCAAAAGGAAATGATAGAATCTTTTGGCGGCCTTACATCAATTAATATTGTAAATAACAATGAAAAAGATGGCATGGACATCAAGGATACTGACATAAACAAACTCAAAAAGGTCAAGGGAGTGAGGGCGGTTGTCCCATCCAAGAGCTTTTGGGGAGAAATCTGGGTCGATAAGGGAGGAGAATATATGATAAATACCTCCTTTGAAGTAATACCAGATGATGTGTTTAATATTCTTACAAAGGATATGTACGAATGGGGAAATAGACCTTCTCCAACAGATAATGATACTATACTCCTCGGTCAAAATGCAGATGTTTATAAAGTTGAAATGATGCCAGACGGCGGTTGGTCTACTATGCCTCTTGAAGAAGAATTCAATCTTCAAAGCCATGAATACTACTACCGCCTAGGTTTTAAGGACGAATCTGATGACGACGGGGTCCACTTTGGAAATGAAGAAAATAAAGATGAAGAATCAAACAAGCCAAGCTATGTGGATGTGAAAGTAAGGCTTGCTGGTAAGCTTAATTCCAAGGCAGTACTTAAGGGTGGTTGGTCGTCCTATGTGAACGAAAGTTTCTATAAAAGATTAAAAGAAGAAGATAAAAAAATCAAATATCCACAGCTAGAAAATAACTTTGATGAAAATGGCCAGCCAATAGAAGAAAAATCTGACAAAATCAAATATGACAACCTAAAAGTAATAGTTGATGATGTAGAAAATCTAGAAAAAGTCGAAAAAGACATCAAAAAACTTGGCTACAACACCCAATCAGAGGCGGGCTCTGCAGAAGAAATCAAAAAGCAAACCATGCAAGTAACCCTAATCCTAGGTGGAATCGGATCTGTTGCCTTCATCGTATCTGCAATTGGTATAATAAACACCATGCTCATGTCAATTTATGAAAGGCAAAAAGAAATCGGTGTAATGAAGGTAATTGGAGCATCTATAAATGACATCAGGTCCATGTTTCTAATTGAATCTGGCTTTATTGGATTTTTTGGTGGTATAATTGGTTTATTAATTTCTCTCGGAGTGGGTAAAATAATTAATAAGGTCCTCGCAGGCGGAGGAATGTTTGGGGGAAGCGGAGATGTAATCGCCATAAGTTTTGGCCTTGCCATTGTCGGTGTAGGATTTTCTTCCCTTGTAGGAGTTTTGGCAGGCTATATCCCAGCCAGACGTGCGACCAAATTATCTGCCATAGAAGCATTAAGGAGTAACTAATGAAAAAAACAATGGTTTTTACACTACTAGTCCTAAGCCTTGTGGCTTGTGAGGGGAAAGACTTAGATGATCCAAGGGTTAAGGACGCCTTAAATCAAAAAGAAATTTCCGAAAATGTTAAAGAAAACCAAGAAAATGATCAAAAAGATGTCGAAAATGATGGTCAAAATGATGAAGAAGACGAAATCACAAGAACCTATCCAGAAGATGAGGATAAGGAAATAAAAAAAGACGTCATAGCTGTAGATAACTCAAAAGAAACCGAAAATAAGGAAGATGATAAAGAAGAAAAATCTTCCGACAAAGATTCTAAAAAAGATAAAAAAGCTAAAAAAGATAAGAAAAAGAAAGATAAAAAAGACGAAAAAAATTCGGAAGAAAAATCTGATGACACAAAAAATGAAAAGAAAGCTCTCACAGAAGATGACTATTTCTTCTCATATTACGATCTTGTCACAGTGAAAGACGGAGAAGTTGTAGACGCCCTCAAAGAATTAGGCTACAACACTACTGATATTAGCCATGAGAAGGAATATACAGCTTCCTATGCCCCATATTCTAACAATGTTTTCGTCCTAGGATCCTATGTGAAAAACGACTTTTCTATACAAAGGATAGATGGCAAAAAACTTACCCTCCTATATGATTTTAAGGATAACGAATCTTTTATCCCACTTGGAATGATAGGAGATAAGGTTTACGGAATGTATGCCTACTACGAAAATAATGAGAGAGTTGCTGACAAATCAGGTTTTGGAGTAGTAGATTTAAAAACTGGTAAAGTTGGCGTATACAAGGCTGCTACAAGTGATACAGGTGAAAGCGTAATAGGAGTGGGAGTTTCTGATAAGGAAGCAGTCTTCACAAAATTTGCTATGGGATCTGGTACAAAATTATATAAGATAGATTTTGAAAAAGGATTTGACCAAGAAGCAGAACTTCTAGAAGAAAACACCGAAGCAAATTTTGTAATGAGCGCAAAACACTTTGAAAAAGACAAAGCAGCATATGAAATTTTCACATCAAAAGGCTATGATTTTGATATAAATGATAGAACATATTCTGTAACAGACACCAACACAATAAGTTTCATCGGCCAGAATATTATAATCCAAGAACCAGTCAAATTTGACAATTCAGACAACTTATTCAAAATGGATATAATAAACTACATCACAGGAGAAGTAGTAGAAAAAGACCTAGAATCATACGGATTTAGGGTCTATAATGGAAAATTATATTATATAGACTACGATAAGAAAGTACAAAGCCTTGAAATAGGGCTATAAAGGGGACTCAGAAAAGAGCCCCTTTTCTTTTTTTGTTTCGTTCTAGAAAAATTATATATATTTGCAATTTGGCTAATAATACTAAAAAATAGCTTGTCTTATATTTCATTTATGCTAAAATATAATTAAGATATAATCATTTGTAATTAAATAGGTAAATGTTAGATCAATTGTCCAAAAACTAGTAACAAATCCTAGTATATCTAGCATTTTTTAAGGGGATTTTTCTATGAAGTAAGTCTTTGATAGAAAGCCCCTAGATTTTTCTCTAAAAAACTGAAATAAGTAATTAGAAAGAGAAAAAAGTATCCTTGATTTTTTAGTGTAGGAAAGCCCTACAAGCCCCATAAAATCAATATTTGTCCTTGATTTATAGATGGTTTTAGAATATAGTGTATACGTAAAAGTATTAATAAAATTAATAATGGGGTATTGTGCCCCAATTTTGTCATACATATACATATTTTAAGGAGCAAAAAGTGAAAAAACGGTCATTTAAAAAATTGAAAAATAATATTAAGAGAGAAAATTTACCAAAGGAAGGAGGAAAATATGAAAGGTAAAATTAGAGTAATAACCAAAAAAGCATTTGCTTTGCTTATGGCGACTGCTATGAGCGTGCCTACAGCAGCATTTGCGGCAGAAGATCAGATAAAAATATACGATCAGACTTCATCTGTCATGGGAATTTCTGAAAATTCTGAAAATAGAAAAGAAATTATGCACGATGAAGACAATTCTCGTGAATTAGAAACTAATAATTATAAAATGTCTATGAGGGCGAGATTTGATAGCCTTGATAAAATAATTTATGAAGTCAAAATCTCAAAGAAAAACAAAGACGAAAAAACCACAGACCAAGATATAGAGATTAACTTCACTCCAAATCCAAACTCATCTATTAAAAAGCTCAAAGTGTTATCAGCAAAGAGCCTAATACAAACAGGCTCAAGTGATATAGACTTTGAAGAAAATAGCAACAGGTCTGACCTAGAAGGGCTTAGAATTAAGACGGCAGCGCAAGATGAAATAATCTTAGAAGTTGCCGCTGATATTAGACAATCCAAAGAAAATAGGACCTATGATATGCTAGTTTCTATATTTAATGGGGAAGATAAGGAAAACTTCTCCTATAATCTTATAACAGATAAAAAGATTATAAGAAGTGAAGATGAGGAAATAGAAAAGTTTAGCCTTAGGATAAATGACAAAGATAAAAACAACCTAAAGGGTGAATTTGAGTCATCTGATTTATTGGGCCTTTTTAGCAAGAAGGAATCTATTACTTGGACAGATTATCTTGTAAACGAGGCAAGTGAATCAAGAGAAGCCACCTATGATTTCAAATTAGATGATAAGCAAGAAACAAAAGATACAGAAATAAACCTAGATTATTATGAAAATACTATCGATGGCTTTATATTAAAGAAGGAATTTTCTAAATCAATAGATTTCTCAAACAAAATCGAATTTGAAATCCCAGCGGGCTACATAGCAAAACTAAGCCTAAAAACAAAGGTTGACAAAAACAACCCAGATGTAAAAGCCTATAGCCTAAACGGCAGACAGGTCAAAAATCCACACTACAAAGAGAAAGAAGAAAACAAAGAAAACGAAGATGAAGACGGTCCCTCGTTAGAAGAAGCGGAAAAACCAGAAGAACAAGAAAGCAAAACAAATATTGCTGTAAAAGAAGAAAATAATGAAGAAAAATCAGCAGAAAATTCAACTGACAAAAAAGAAGAAATTTCTGCCCTTATCCTAAATAAAGATAGCCTTCTATCACAACTTAGGGATAAAGATAAACTTACAAAAGAAAAAGAAAATACAATAGAAAAACTTGCAAACGACCTAGAAAATTACAATAAAGGCAAGACAACAGACCAAGAATTAAGAGATTTCACAAAGGCTCAGGCAAATAACAAAAAAATCGAGAAAGCTGACCTAAGATTTTTCATTGAATCAATCCTTGCCGGATTAAATAAACAAACGAACAAGGCAGCCAACCTAAATATCGATGAAATATTGAATTACGCATATCCAGAAGATAAAGTAGATGAAAAACGAGAAGCAAAGATAGAATATGAGTCAAAGGAAAAAGATGGTTTAGAAGAAAAGACTTTTGATAAAGAAGAATCTGATAAGGAAAATCTAGACCTAAGTCCTGACGAGCTAGCAGCAAAAAAACTTGCTGAAGAAGGCATAACTATAGAAGACTTCCAAAACTTCATGTATGAACTTGAAGAAAAATATGGTCTTACAGACGAAGATGCGGCAAGGATTTATAGTGCAAATAACGAAGCAATAGAAGCCCTTGTTAAAAAAGCCCAGGACGAAAAGACCACTGGTGATATATTTGCAGTAAATAATAACTTCAAAGATAAAAAGTTTACTATAATAGCACCAATTACCCTATCAACTATTACTGGCCCTATCCAAACCAGCCAAAAAATTACCCTAAAGCTTGATGAAAAGCTTACTGTAAAAGATGGTACAACAATAGAGCCTCTTAAAAACGATAAGGAAAAAGTTATAGCAAATGGTAGGTATGATAAAGCATCTAACTCTATCATATATACATTTACAGCACCAGTAAGAGAAAAGACCACTGTAAAAATAAATCAAGAAGTAGACTTTAATCTAGAGAAAATAGGAGAAGCTACAGAAATTACAGTTCAAAACTCCCTCACTGCCCCAGGAATGGCATCAGCTAAAAACTTCCCAGAAGTGACAGTAAAGGACACAGACTCAAACCCATCATCTCAAACTAAAATAGATAGTGGAGACATGGAGATGGAGTTTATAACAGAACTCGAATACTTCACAGAAACCCTAACCAGGGCCACAAATGAAGGCAAGCTTTTTGAAATAGTTAGAAGTAACACTACTGAAAACTTATCAGACCAACAAATTAGAAGCGACTATGTAGGTTGGAAAATAAACATCCCTGGTATAGACAAGTCAGGTATGGATATAAGAGAGATTAGTAAAGATAAGTACGACTATACTAACCTAAATTTCTCTCTTTACGCACCAGCAGGCCAAAGCCTAGAAGACTACAAGGTTGTAGTAGAAGATGGTCAAGGTGGTAAGACTACTTACTCAGGCTCTATGACAGAAAAGATAGGCGATCACTATGTTTATAGTTTCTCTGTCCCAAAGGCTAATCTTACAGACAAAGGCTACAACATCTATGTAGTGGCAAAAGCACCAAAGAAACGTCAAAACTACACAGTTGGCCTAAAGATAGAACCGGATAATAACTATGTCCTAAGCATCTTGAAAAAATTCGAAGAAAAGTTTGAAGAATTTGCCAAGGGCAATCCCTTTGTTTATAAATGGAAGGACACAACAGCTGCCAACCCATATGCCAACGGCATAGAGCTTTTAGACACAAGAATGGTTTATATCGAGCCAAATGGCTGGCAAGACCTCTTCCCATACAACGAATTTAAGTCAGTAGACTACAACGACAATATAGACGATACAGACATTATGAAAAACACTGTATCAATGTTTGGAAATATTGACGAAAATGGAAATATCACATGGACCATTTCTGAAACCTTCCCAGCAGAAAAACTTGAAAACAAAAACACTGTAGGAAGAGATGCATATTCAGCAAAAACTGATGGCCAAGGACTAACAGGACCAAGTGTACAAATCCTAGTACCAAATAAAACTGGTGGATATGATGCTAAGAATTTAGGAAATATCAGTAATAGTGAACTACAAAATCAAATAGGCAACAGGCCAGGCACAATTGTAAACTACACCTTTACTGACAAAGCAAAAGACAAGGAAGAATTTACAACCTTAAGCCTAGATTCAGGCAAAAAGGCATCCATTGCCTACAAGCCAAGCCTACTTCAAAGAGATGAAGGGGCAGAGAAGGACACAACAGGTCTAGCCTACCTACACAAGGTCCAAGAACACAAGGACGGCCCAGGCTACGAAATCGCTCTTTCAAATGATCAAGCCCATACAATGAAGGCCTTTATTCCATCAGACCTAAGTGCAAACCCAAGATACAATGACCCAGCCTTTAAGGACACAGGAGTTGTTGTATTCTGTCTAAACCCAGGTAAACCAGAACCAACTAGACAGTACAAGTTTAACGGCACAATTACCAAAGGCGAATGGTCTACAGCTGAAAAAGATTGGGCAGAAAATGGTAGAGCCATAGCAGCCCTAGCCACAGCAAGCGAGGCCAAATCATCTCCACTTTATAAGGGTCAATCTAACGGCGCATTTTATGCAAGCCTATATGAACACCTACTAAGAATGTATTGGTACGGCCAAGAAATGGCAGAAGAATACCAACTTGATGAACAGTCATACTACAAGATTATTCAATACAACCTTTACTACTGGTTAGCTGGAGATAACTACGCAGAATCCTTTAGAAATGGCGGAGGCTACAACCCTAAATATTTCTCAAGCGCAGAATACAGCTATGCCCAAGAGTTAAAAAATCGTATAGAAAAAGGTAAAGATTGGGATAAGGTAGACAAAGATGAAGAAATCCAATTCTTCTACTATGGCCACGACAAATCAAGATCTTACCAAAATACCATCACAGGTGACACTAAAAAACCAGTAGAAAAAGGCAGCGTCACAGTAAACAAAATTGACCAAGATGGAAAGAAGCTTCCTGGAGCAGCCTTCCAACTACTAGATAAAGATCAAAAACCAATTAAAACCCTAGTAACAGATGCAAATGGTGTGGCTATATTTGAAGACCTTGAATATGGAACCTACTATATAAAGGAAGTTCAAGCGCCAAAGGGTTATCAATTTAGTGACCAACAAACTAAAGTTGAAGTTGGTGAAGAAAAAGCCCACGTTACTTTCAACTATACAAATACCAAAAACGAAATAGAGTTTAGAAAGGTAGATGAAAATGGCCTTGCCATGTCAAATGTTGTCTTTGAACTAAGACGAAACGGTAGACCTCTAAGTGACCAAGACCAAACATCTGATGAAGATGGTAAATTCTCCTGGAAAGAACTTACACCTGGCTACTATGAAGTAGTAGAAAAAGATATTTCAAAATATCCAAAATATAGCGAAAACCAAGGCAGAGTTGTAGCAAGCTTTAGGGTAGATGAAAATAATAAGATCCAAGATAAAAAGATTTATTATCCTAATGGTTCTAGCACAACTGATATTGTCAACAAACAGAACGAAGGCAAGCCTATTGGTATAGAATTTACCAAGGTTGACCTTAAGACAGACAAAGCACTAGAAGGAGCAGAATTTGTCCTAGAATATAGAAAACCAGAAACATCTATCTTTAGAGAGCTCCCAGGATCTAGGAGAAGATCAAATAGGGATGGTAAACTTGTTTGGAATAATCTAGTAGACGGTGACTACAGGGTAATAGAAACCAAGGCTCCAGACGGTAATTACGACACCGACCTAAACCTTGGAGAAAAAGCTACTTTTACTATAGAAAAGAATCAAAATGGTTACTACGAAATAACAAAGAAAACACCATTAGATCTAAAAATTACCAACAAGGAAAAACCAGAAGAACCAAAAGAATACTTTGGCGAATTTGAATTTACAAAAGTTGACTCTGAAGACAAGAAACCACTTCAAGGAGTAGAATTTACCCTAACATCTGATGCACCAGTTGGCCCAGAAAAAGATAAATTTGACTACAAGGTCAGCAAGACAACAGGTGAAGATGGTAAAATCAAATACACCAAGCTATATCCTGGCACCTACACCCTTAAGGAAACAAAACAACTTCCAGGCTATAAGGAAAACACTAAAACTTATAAAGTTGTGGTTGCAAATGACGGCAAGACATCAATACCGGACTTAGAAAACAATAAATATGAATTGGAATTTACAAATAACGATACAGCTCTTCGTAATACAAGCTATGCCTATATAAAGGAAACTTTAGAACAAAATCCAAATAATCCAAATGGAATGATTTATAAAATAACTATCAAGCCAAAAAGAGAACTTAATCAAGTTGTTCTTGGATTTGATAGGTGGAGTGGTCTAAGTAGTTATGGTTTAGAACAGAATTCATATATACGTAAGAGTTCTTTGCCAGCAGTTGGAGAAGAGAAAACTTTCACATACTATATTTCAATAGAAGATATTGAAACATTCAAAAAAAACACTCCTACATCACCTATAGGATCCATACAGGTATGGTATGATGAAATAGGAAACTACCAGAGTGTTGGAAGTAAACCAACATTTACTTTGAAATCAAATTCCGAATCATCTGGTCTAACCATAACCAACGACAAGGAAAAACCAAAGCCAGCAAGTCTTACTATCAAAAAAGTAGATAGTAAGACAAAGGAAGGCCTTGAAGGTGCTAAGTTTAGACTATATCGTACTGAAGATGATGCAAGAAATGATAGGTCTTACCTTCAAGAAGTCGAATCAAATGAGCATGGTTATGCAATTTTTGATTCTCCAGAAATTCAAAATAATACAACCTACTATGTAAAGGAAATAGCAGCTCCAGATGGATATAAGATAACTAGTGAAATCACAGCAGTTAAATCATCTGCAACAGAGGATAATACCATTAACGCAGAGATACCAAACGAAAAGAATAACGCCCGCTTTGAACTTTATAAAAAAGATTCTGATGGTAAATATCTTGAAGGAGCCAAATTTAGGTTGTTAGATCAAAATCAAAATAAATTTAATCCTGATAAAATTGAGATTACAGATAGCAATGGATATATAAGATTTGATAATTTAGAAACAGGGAAGACATATTATCTTGAAGAAGTAGAGGCTCCAGATGGATATAAAGCTAAGTCATCAAAACTAAAATTAGAAGTAGATGCCGATGGTAATATTAAGTGGGAAAATAGTGATTTAGTTGAACAAAAATATATTACTGAAGAAAAACCACTTCAAAAGTGGGATGCATATGAGGAGCATGAACTCTCTAGTGATCCTTCAATTTTAAATACAAGTGAATATGCAAAATTAGTTAATCCAGAAACCGGAGAATTACACTATTATGTAATGCTTAAGGCGAGAAACTACAACGGGAATGGAACAAGAATATCGACCGACTTTAATGCTATAACAATAAACGCAGACATTAAAAAGATTGAGCTCTTTGAAGCTAACTTTGATAGTGATGGAATTACAAAAGCAAAAATCGCTAATGACATGAAAAATGGAACAATTGCTAATAACTCCTCACTATTTCCTGCTAATGCTGCTAACACTAACGCAGGCAATATAACCATGTCTGCTAATAGACAGAATCCTGCAGTTACAAACATTTTGAATTTTATAAATTCTACTGATGAAGTTAAGATACATTTTCCATATAATAATCAAAAGAAAATGGGAAGATTTGATGGCAACTGGGCATATGTGGTAAAAGTCACTGCTAAGGTTAATGATCCAAACAAATCATCTAAGCTTCAATATCGTTGGCATAATTCATCCGGATCAGGAGAGTACATTTCTAATTACCAAAAAATGCCACCATTAAAAGAAAAAGTTATAGTTGGGCAATCAGATAGCACGATATTCACAGTAATAAACCAAAAGAAACCATCTATTAATTTTGAAAAACAAGATGGAGCTAGCAAAAAGGGCTTATATGGTGCAGAAT
>CAUPHU010000044.1:0-10877 GCA_963511095.1 uncultured Anaerococcus sp.
AAGACAAGCTATAGCCCATGCAATTGATAAGGACGAACTAATAGAAGCTGTAGCAGGTGGTAAGGCAACAAAGATTTACTCTTCATTCTCACCAGCCCTTAAGGATTATTACAAGGACCTTGAGGAAATGTATCCAACAGATGTAGAAAAAGCTAAAGAACTTTTGGCTGAAGCAGGCTTCCCAGATGGAATTTCCTTTACAATGACTGTGCCAAGTGATTACAAATTCCACATGGACACAGCGGAGTTAATCCAAGCTCAACTTAAAAAAGCAGGAATCAATGCAACAATTGACCCAATAGAGTTTTCAACCTGGCTTGATAAAGTCTATAAAAATAGGGATTATGAAACAACCATCGCAGGCTTTATAGGATATACAGATCCAATTAGAGTCCTTGATAGGTATGTTTCAACAAGCGATAAGGACTATCTAAACTACGAATCAGCTGACTATGATACAGCAATAGAAAATGCTATGGCAACCTTAGATAGAGATGAGCTAATCAAAAACGTCAAGGATGCGCAAGAGATAATCACAAGAGATTGTGCGGCAGTATTCCTACAAGACCCTAACGATAATATTGTGTTAAATAATAATTACACAGGTCTTAAGACCTACCCAGTTCAAAAACTTAACCTTGAAGATATAGCCGAAAAATAATGTCAAAAGCTATAGTTAAGAAGATACTTTCTTTAATCTTGACTTTGTTTTTTGTCTCCCTCCTAATATTTTTTGTATTTCAAATCATCGGCGGAAATCCAGCTGAGATAATATTAGGAACTGAGGCAGACCCACAACAAATCCTAGCTCTTGAAAAAGAGCTAGGACTTGATAAGCCAATATTTGAAAGGTATCTAAATTGGATAGTTGGACTTTTTAAACTTGATATGGGGCAAAGCATAAAATACCAAATGCCAGTTAGGGAACTTTTCTTTAAGAAACTTCCAGTGACCTTGTGGCTAACCCTATATTCTCTGATTTTATCAATAATAATTGCAATTCCCCTATCAATACAAATCACAATGAAATCAGATAAGTGGTATGCTTCAATAATTACAGCCATAACCCAACTTGGGATTTCTATCCCATCTTTTTGGCTAGCATTTCTATTAATCCATGTTTTTGCAGTAAGGCTAGGTCTCTTTTCGACCCTGTCTTTTAATATAATGGGCGGAAGCTTTGCTGATAAGCTGAAGAATTTCTTCCTCCCATCTCTTGCCATCGCCATACCAAATATAGCGACAATTATAAGGTATATGCAGGCGGCCCTACTTGATGAAATTAACAAGGACTATGTAAGGACAGCTAGGATGAAGGGGATGGAGCTTAGGGAAATTCTTTACAAACACGTATTAAGAAACGCACTCATACCAGTCATAACAGTAATAGGAATGTGTCTAACATCAGCTGTTGGGGGATCTTTAATTATTGAAAACGTCTTTTCCCTTCCGGGTATAGGCTCATTAATAGTTGCATCTATAAGCTCAAGAGACTTTCCCCTTATCCAGTCAGTTGTTTTAGCAGTAGCCTTTCTTGTTATATTTATAAACTTAATTATAGATATAGTTTATGGATTAGTCGATCCAAGGATTAGAGGTGGCAAATGATAAAAGAAAATAAAAATTCAATTAGGATAGGAAAGGCAATTATCGGCCTTTATTTTCTAGTCCTAATTGTTTCAGTATTTTGGACACCCTATGATCCAAACCAGGTAGACACATCGATGAAACTCCTAGCTCCAAGCCTAGCCCATCCTTTTGGCACAGACAATATGGGAAGAGATATCTTATCAAGGCTTATGGAAGGGTCAAAATACGCCCTAATCTTATCCTTTGGGACAGTTTCCCTAGCCCTGTTTTTGGGAATTATAATCGGGGCATCTGCCGGATATTTTGGGGGAAGGGTTGACGAAATCCTTATGAGATTTATAGATTCACTTATGGCCTTTCCGGGAATTTTATTTGCCATGATGCTTGTAACAGTTTTCGGAGCAGGAATAATAAATACCATTCTTGCAATAGGAATCATGTCTGTTCCGTATTTTGCGAGGGTTGTAAGGAGTGGATTTTTGCAGGTTAAAAATTCTCAATTTGTAAAATCTGCCATAATAAAAGGGGCAAGTCCAGTTTATATTGCCCGCCACCACATATTACCAAACATCAAAAACCAGCTTATGGTAGCAATTGTTTTATCAGTATCTCAGGCAATCTTATCTGAAGCAGGACTTTCCTACTTAGGTCTTGGAGTTAGGCCTCCAAACCCATCTTGGGGAAGGATGCTAAAAGAAAGCCAGGTGTATTTCAACCAAGCACCACATTATTTCTTATTTACTGGTATTTGCCTAAGCCTAGTTGTTTTAGGCTTTACCCTTTACGGTGAGAAATTCAGGTCAGAAAGACTAAGAGAGAAGGCAGCAAGATGAAAAAAATCCTAGAAGTAAAGGACCTCACAGTAGCCTTTAATACAGCAAACGGGGATAAAAACGCAGTAAATAACATATCCTTCGACCTTTTCGAAAAAGACTTTGTAGGCCTGGTTGGAGAATCTGGTTGCGGCAAGACTGTGGGCACCCAAACAATTTTGGGAATCCAGTCAAAGGACGCTATTATAAAGTCGGGTTCTTGTAAATTAAGGGACATAGAAGTTTTGGGTCTAACTGATAGGCAGTGGAAAAAATACAGGGCAAGAAATATTGCCACAGTTTTCCAAGAGCCAGGATCTGCCCTAAATCCTCTAATGAAGGTGGGAGATCAAATTGAAGAGGTTTTAAAAATCCACTACGATTTTGATAAGGAAAAACGTAGGGACATAGTCTACAAAACAATGGAAAATGTGGGACTTTATGATGTAGAAAGCCTTTACGAAAAATATCCCCACGAACTATCTGGTGGTATGCAGCAAAGGATTGTAATCTGTATTGCTCTAATTGCAAACCCAAATGTCCTTATAGCAGATGAGCCAACTACAGCCCTTGATGCCAAAGTCCAGGCCCAAATAATTGAGTTATTTAAGGACATAAGCCACATTTATAAGGGAGCGATTTTATTTATCAGCCACGACCTAAACCTTGTCGAAAGGATTTGTAAAAAGGTCATGATAATGTATGCTGGAAGACTTGTAGAAATAGGACCAACAGAAGAAGTTATCAAAAACTCCCTTCACCCATATACAAAGGCCCTTTTAAAGGCAGTTCCAAACTACAAAAAAAGAGGGGAAATGCTCTATAATATCAAAGGCCACGTACCAGACCTTAAAAATAGGTCAAACGAAGGCTGTCCATTTGCAGATAGGTGCGACTTTGTAATGGAAAAGTGTTACAAAACTTACCCAGAAACCTACGAAAAAGACGGTCATTCTGTAAATTGTCACTTGTATGGAGAAAATCATGGATAGGATTTTAAGAATAGAAAATATAAGCAAAATTTACAAAGATTCAGCCATCCTCTTTAAGAAAAAGGACAAGCTCGCTCTTGACGATGTGACCTTTGATGTAAAAAGGGGAGAGATATTTGGTCTGGTTGGAGAAAGCGGCTCTGGAAAAACTACCCTTTCAAATATAATCCTAAGACTCGTAAAAGAGACTTCGGGCAAGATCTATTTTGAAGATAAGGACATAACAGAATTTTCCAAGGAAGAGCTCTTTGCCTTCAGGAAAAAACTCCAAGTAGTATTTCAAAATCCTTATCAGGCCCTAAATCCTAAAAAGACCATAGGCTTTTCTATAAGGGAAGTATTAAATATCCACGGTGGCTTTACAGAAGAGGAAAAGGATGAGAGGATAAAAAATATCCTAAGAGAAATCGAGATGGAAGAAGATGTCCTAAACTACTATCCATCCAATTTATCAGGCGGGCAAAAGCAGAGAATTGCAATAGCATCAGCTCTTGTAATAGATCCAGAGTTTCTAATCATAGATGAAGGAGTATCGGCCCTTGACGTATCAGTCCAGGCCCAAATCCTAAATCTGATTAAATCTTTGCAAAAAACACACAACTTCACCTGCTTTTTCATAAGCCACGACCTAAACGTAATAGCCTACCTCGCAGACAGGATAGGAGTTCTCTACAACGGAAGGCTAGTTGACCTTTTCGAAACAAAAGACCTAGCAAGCCCAGAAAGAGACGATTATACAAAAGAATTATTTAAGTCTATTACAATTTGAAAATATCAAAAAAATCGCTCAACTAAGAAATTTACTTAGTTTGAGCGATTTTTTATTTTTTATTTTTTAATTTAGGATATTCATCCTCTTTGTAGCCTGGTATAGGAAAATACCTAAGATTACATTTATAACCATTGCAACTAGGACTGCTGGGAAGGATGGGGCAAATAGGTTTAGTTGTTTGGTCATTGTAAGGGCTATTCCTAAAAACATTGTGCCTGATACTAGGGTTCCTAGGGCGAAGATTAGGATTACTTTTGGGATGGAGTAGGTATTTTTCATTGTTTTTATTATGGAAAATACTACTAGGGCTGTGATTATTTTTTCGATGAAGTTTGGGATTTGGCCGCCTGGAAAACCTGTTGTTAATGCGGACATGATTCCTCCAGCTATTCCTATAAGAAGGGCTTCTTTCATATCAGTTGAGATCATTAGAGATATGAACATCATAGATAGTAAAAAGTCTGGTTTTACTCCAAAAAATACTCCTGGCACCATAAAGTGCATGACAAGTCCTAAGGCCATGAAGACAGCCGATATGGTAAGATTTCTGATTTTCATTTTGTTTGTTTGATAAGATTGCATAATTTCCTCTTTCTATAAATATTCTAATAAAAAAACGCTCCTAATACTTTTACGTATTAGGAGCGAGCTAGTGCCCACGGTGCCATCCCATTTATCTATTCTAAAATAGACCTCTTTAGATACTTACATATCCTATCCCTATAAGGTGAGAAACACCCGCCGGCTACTATTATTTCACCTTTGATCCGATAGATCCATTCAGAAAAAATCTAACCTTGCAATTCTCATCAACCATTTACTTTCTGTTGGCTTAAAATTTTCTTACTACTTCTATCTATGATTTATTAGCTTTAGTATATTACAACATTATCACTTTGTCAAGTTTGTTTTTAAATAATATACCTGACTAAGAAAATTATTGCTAAAACATAGATCATTGGGCTTACTTCCTTGCCTTTGCCTGTTAAGAGTTTAACTCCTGCAAATGACATAATTCCAAATGCTATACCTTCTGCAATTGAGTAGGATAGTGGCATCATTAGGATTGTCATGAAGGCTGGGAAGGCTTCTGTGATATCTCCAAAGTTGATTTCAGAAACAGTTGATAGCATGAATAATCCTACTGTGACTAGGGCTGCTGATGTGGCTGCTGCTGGGATTATTGAAAATATTGGGAAGAAGAATGCTGCTATTACAAAACATCCTGCTGTTGCAAGGGCTGTAAGGCCTGTTCTTCCGCCTTCTGCTACTCCTGATGAGCTTTCTACAAATGTTGTAACTGTAGATGTACCAACTAGGGCACCGACAGTTGTACCAACTGCATCTGCCATAAGAGCCTTGCTTACTTCTGGTAGGTTGCCATTTTCATCTAGCATCTTTGCCTTTGTTGCAACTCCTGTAAGTGTTCCAAGTGTATCAAAAATATCTACAAATAAGAATGAGAATAAGACTGAGAACATCTCAAGGGTGAAGATATTAGAAAAGTCTAATTTAAATGCAATTGGCCCTACAGATGGTGGAAGGCTTACTACATTTGATTCAGGGAAGTGGGTCACTCCTAAAACTAGGGAAAGGATAGTTGATGCTAAGATTCCCCAAAGTAGGGCTCCCTTTACTCCTCTTGCTGTAAGGACAATCATAAGTATTAGGGCAAAGAAGAATACGAGTGCCTCAAGGCTTTTTAAGTTGCCTAGAGCAAGGGCTGGTTCTGCCTTAACTATTATATTTGCATTTAATAGTCCGATCTCTGCTATAAATAGACCAATACCTACTGATACTGCCTTTTTAAGTGTTGTTGGAATGGCGTTAAATATTGCCTCTCTTACACCTACAAAAGATAGTAGAATAAAAATAATTCCTTCTAAGAAAACTGCTGTTAAGGCGAATTCCCAACTCTTGCCCATTTGACCGACTACTGTATAGGTGAAGAAAGCATTAAGCCCCATACCAGCAGAAAGACCGAATGGTAGGTTGGCATAAAAGGCCATTAGGACCATGGCTACAACACTTGCGATGATGGTAGCTGAGAAAACTGCCCCATAATCCATACCTGATTCACTTAGGATGGCTGGATTTACCGCAAGGATATAACTCATTGTCATAAAGGTTGTTATACCTGCCATTATTTCTGTCTTAACATTAGTACCATGTTTATTTAGCTTGAAAGTTTTTTCGAAAAATGAAACTTCTGCCATATTTGCCTCCTTTTATTTATGATACAAGTTCATTATATATTTTAATTTGAAATTGTCACCAAAATCCTTTATTTTTCCCGCAAAAATCGCTATAATAGTTATAAGAGAAAATTTCAGAAAGAAGGATACATGAGTCAGAAAAATTGGATTGAACTAATATTAATAATAGTGGGGGTTATGGGATCTGCTTTTTTCTCCTCATCGGAGACGGCCCTTACATCACTAAATGTATTTAAAATTAGACAAATGGAAGAAAATGGAGTTGAAAATTCGTCTTTGGTTAGAAAACTAACTGATAATATAGGCAAGGTTTTGACTACGATTTTAATTGGTAATAACATAGTAAATATCGTAACTACAACAATAGCTACCATATTTTTTACAGATCTTTTTGGGGCAAGCGGGGCAGTTATTTCGACAATTGTCCTAACCCTTGCAATTTTAATTTTCGGTGAGGTGACACCAAAAAATATAGCAACTAGCCAGTCAGAGAAGGTAGCATTAAGGGTTGCAAGGCCTATCAGGTTTTTTGATATCATCTTAAAGCCTATGTCGTTTTTCCTCCAGGCCATTACAAATGTCCTTACAAAGATGATTATAGGAGATAACCACCCAAGCCAAGATATAGTCACAGAAGAAGACCTAAAAACAATCGTAGATGTATCAGAAGAGCAGGGTGTAATTAATAACGAAGAGAGCGAAATTATAAACAATGTCTTTGAGTTTGGAGATTCAGATGTAGAAGATATAATGACTGCAAGGACCAACATGGAAGCTATTGCAGTTGATATGGAGGATAAGGAATTAAGAGATTTCCTTAAAAACTGTAAGCACTCGAGAATCCCTGTTTATGGCAAGTCTATAGACAATATTTTGGGGATTCTTCACATGAAAGATATAGTAGCTTTTATAGCTGAAGAAAAAGATTTAAATATCGAAGAGATGATAAGGCCAGCCTTTTATGTATACGACAATATGCACATTTTCGACCTCTTTAAGTCGATGAGAAACGAGAATGTTTCCCTTGCGATTGTAATTGACGAATACGGCGGCACAAGCGGGATTGTGACCATAGAAGATATAGTAGAAGAATTAGTTGGCGAAATCGAAGATGAGTATGACACCCATCTTGAGACGATTTTTAAGGTCAATGACAAGGAATATTTGGTCAATCCATCTATCCATATCAATGACTTCAACGATTATTTTGATACGGACCTAGAACAAATAAAAAACGACTCGATAGGGGGATTCTTAATCGATAAACTCGGCAGGATTCCTAAGGAGAGCGACTTTATAGAAGTAGATGACATGGTTATATCTGTTCTTCAGATAAATAGGTATAAGCTTGAAATGCTCAAGGTAGATTTTTTGTAGAAAGGAAGATAAATGAGAGAGATAGTTTACATCACAGGCCACAAGAAGCCTGACACAGACTCAATTATGTCTGCAATTGCCTATGCAGATTTAAAAAATAGGTTAGGAGAATACGAGGCAATTCCGGTAAGGCTTGGCAAACTTTCCCAGGAAAGCCGTTTTGTCCTTGATTATTTTGGGGTAAAGCCACCTCAAATTAAGGAATCTATGAAGCTTACTGTTGGGGACTTATCTTTCGATAAGGGAAATATCATAGACCCATCTATACCTATAAGAAAGGCTTGGGATACCTTCCAAAACGGGACAACTAACTCACTTACAGTAGTAGATAACGAGGGGAAAATTGTAGGGATTGCATCTCTTTCAAATATTACCAAATCTTACATGGATGTTTGGGATGATCAAATTCTTGGAAGAAGTAAGACTCCTCTTGATAATATAATTGACGTTTTAAGCGGAAGACTAATCTATAAAACAGAAAAAGATCCTGATTTTTCTGGTAAGATGACAGTTTTTGCAACCGCAGGTGATGAAAAAGAGCTAAACAAAGTGATTTCAGAGGGAGATATTGTAATTGCAGGCAATAGGACTGATTATTATGAATATCTTCTTAAGCAAAAAATCTCTCTTTTAATCCTTACCAATGGAGCCCTTCTTGATGAAAAAGTGATAGAAATTGCCAGGGAAAATGAGGTCACAGTTATATCTACAGAATTTAATTCTTTTATGACTTCAAGGCTTTTGCCACTAACAATTCCAGTTAGCCATGTGATGACTACAGAAAATCTAATTTATTTCAAAACCGATGATACTTTGGATGTAGTTAGGGATGCCATGGCCAAATCTAGATTTAGGTCCTATCCGGTAGTAGATGCGGCAAATAGGGTTGTAGGCTCAATTTCAAGGTACCACCTAATTTCATCAAGGAAGAAAAAGCTAATTTTAGTTGACCACAACGAAAGAAACCAATCAATCGACGATATCGATGAAGCAGAGATTATAGAAATTATCGACCACCACAGGGTTGCAAATATACTTACAACTTCACCAGTATTTTTCAGGGCAGAACCAGTTGGCTCTACTGCTACAATCATAAGTGAAATGTACTTAGAATCTGGAATTAGGCCTTCAAGAGAGATTGCAGGCATCCTTTGTGCGGCAATTATTTCTGACACCCTTTTATTCAGATCACCAACTACAACTGACACAGATAAGAGAATACTCGACAGGATGAGTAAGATTGCAGGTATTAATCCTGAAGAATTTGCAGATAAGATGTTTAGGGCAGGCACATCCCTTAAGGGCAAATCTGCTAAGGACCTCATAGAAGGCGATATCAAGACCTTTACAATTGGAGAAGCCAATGTCAGAGTGGGCCAAGTTTTTACTATGAATCCAGAAGAGCTTGTGCCAATTATGGATGATTTGAAGGCTCAAATGGCTGCCAAAATAAAGGAACGTGGAGAAGACACCTTTGTCCTAGTCCTTACAGATATTTTTAACCAAAAATCTGAACTTCTAGTTGTAGGTGAATATTACGAGGACATCAAAGAAGAATTTGGAGAGATAACCAAAAATGGCACAATCAATGCTGATGGGGTTTTGTCACGTAAAAAACAAGTAATACCAAGGCTTACAGCCGCTATAAATAAAAATTAAGACAAGAGGCTTGCAAGACTTAGCAGGCCTTTTTTTTGGAGAGAAGATGGAAATTTTAGATATTTATGATAGAGATAGACATAGGACTGGCAAAACCTATCTAAGAAGTGAAAAAATCCCCGAAGGAGGATTGAGATTAATAGTTCATATCCTAATTTTTAATGATAAGGGAGAACTTTTGATCCAACAGCGAGCAGACCATAAAAAAATGGGAGGTCTTTGGGATATCACCTGCGGTGGCGCTTGCCAGGCCGGCGAAGATTCACAAGATGGGGCAAGGCGTGAACTTAAGGAAGAGCTTGGGATTTACCTTGATTTTTCAAATCTTAGACCGGTTTTAACAGCAAACTTCGACCAGGGCTTTGATGATTTTTATATCTTAAGAAAAAATATTGACACAAGTAATTTGGTATTGCAAGAGGAAGAAGTGAAGGCCGCTCGCTGGGCAAGTCGAAAAGAAATTTTTATTATGCATGCAAATGGAGATTTTGTCCACTACAAGGAGTCTTTCCTCAAATTGCTTTTTGATTTAAATGATGATGAGAATTTTTTAGAAATGTAATAAAAAAATCGTCCACAAGCCTAGGCTAGGGACGATTCAAAATGCTAAGAAATCTTAGTCATTAAGTTGTTCAAGTAGATAATCTGGGTCCATTCCGTGAACCATGCAAGCTTCTTCGAGAGTTTCATAAAGGGCTGTTGGACAAGCAATGCAACCCATTCCGCTCATCATAAGAGTGTTTATAGCTTCTGGTTTCGCTTGGATTATATCGCCAATTATCATATCACGAGTGATAGTAACTTTATCTTTGTTTTTAGTATTTTCGGTCATGTTAACCCCCTTTTTATAGTAATATTTTACTACAAAAGGTAAAATAATCAAAGTAAATTACTAGGATATAGGAGAAAGTATGGAAAAGAGAAAATTAATAGCTATTAAACAAAAAGAATTGCAAAGTTTAAATGAAAAAATAAATGAGGGAAATCAACCAAGTTTTATAAAATCTTTTCTAAGACCTTTGGGATTTGGAATTTTTGGACTTATTCTTGGCCATTTATTAGGTTTTTCAGATAGTCAAAAGATTGGAGCGCTTTTTGTTTTTTATTTCCTATCTTTATTTATTTTTACAATGATGGATAAGAAAAAATTTGAAAAAGAAAAAGAAAGACTCATAGAAAAAAGACTAGAAATGCAAAAAGAGCTTGTAAAATTAATGAGGGAAGTTAAAAATGAGAGTAATTAAATATAAGAAATCAGAAGAAATATTAAATATAGCAACCCATATTTTAGGCTTTATCCTATCTATAATATTTTTCACACCACTTTTAGTATCGACCTATAAAAAGGGAGATATGCTAGTTTTTTTGGCCTGGCTAATTTATTTTATTGCTCTTGCTCTGATGTTTTTAGCATCAAGTCTTTACCATTCGATGACAAATCCTATAGCTCGTACGGTTT
>CAUPHU010000045.1:0-10757 GCA_963511095.1 uncultured Anaerococcus sp.
ATACCGGAGATTGCTACAATAGAACCGAACTTAGATTCTTCAACTTCCACCCTATTTAGGCCGTCAAATTCATAAATTGTAACAATTTTAGATTTAACCAACCTATCTTTTTCATTGTAATTTGTAATAATAGCTGGGTCGTTTTTCCTAATATGGCCGCATTCTACCTTACCAATAGCAATTGTACCTAGGTAGTCATTGTAATCTGTTGTTGAAACCAAAACCTTAAAGCCAGTGTCTTCTTCTGCTTCAAAGGCTGGAGTATAGTCGATTATTGTATCAAGTAGGTCTGTCATATCGTCTTTGACTACATTTCTATCAAGACTTGCCCAACCTTGTTTTGCTGACGCATAGACAAATGGGCTTTCAAGGTATGACTCGTCTGCATCTAGGGAAATAAATAAGTCTATAATTTCATCTTCTACTTCTTCTATCCTTTGGTCAGGCCTATCTACCTTGTTGATACAAATTATTGCTGGAAGACCAAGTTCTATGGCCTTTTTAAGTACAAATTTAGTTTGTGGCATAGGGCCTTCGTGGCTATCCACTACAAGTACAACTGACTCTGCCATATTAAGAACCCTCTCAACCTCTCCACCAAAGTCGGCGTGGCCTGGTGTATCTATAATATTAATCTTCATGTCTTTATAAGAAACAGCAGTATTTTTGGCAAGGATTGTAATTCCTCTTTCTTTTTCTATGGTATCAGAATCCATAACCCTGTCTTTGACTGCTTCGTTTTCTCTAAATAAACCTGATGTTTTTAAAAGACCATCTACAAGTGTTGTTTTTCCGTGGTCTACGTGGGCAATTATTGCTACATTTCTAACATCTTCTCTAATCATTAAATCCTTCTTTCATGCTAACAAATTCTATCAATATATTATACCTAATGTGAATTAATTATCAATAATTGGCAAATAAAAACATCCCCTAAAGGATGTTGTTAAGAATTTCGTATGAGACAAGCAATGGAGTTTTTATCTATGATAATCTTATCAGAAAGTTTTTCAACAAGGTCGATTCCCCTGCCGCCTTCGGCAAATTTCTCTTTATTTTTGGCCCTTAAAATCCCATCGCCCTGGTCTTTGACCTTGATTAGGGAGAACCTATCTGCAAAGATTATACATATTTCAATAAGTTTATCGATGTCTTTGTTGTTGCCGTGCTTATAAGAATTGCTAGTAAGCTCATCTAGGATTAGCCTCATTTTAAAAATTTCACTTTCTTCATAAGACTTATCCTCAAGGAGGACAATAAACTTATCCCTAAATTTTTTTATATCTTTAAGGTCAGAATGTATGACCGTCCTAATTATCTCCATTTTTCTCTCCTATGTCTTTGATACCCTTTTTCCCAATTTTTTATCATTTATATTTATAGGTTTATTTTGCTTTATAAAAATAAGTATGTTTAAATTTTTAAATCTGTGGTATAATAAAAACATAGCAGATAATGAAAGGAGACATATATATGAAATACGTATGTACAGCATGTGGATACATTTATGATCCAGCTGAAGGTGATGTTGATAACGGTATTGAAGCCGGTACAGAATTTGCTGATCTTCCAGAAGATTGGGTTTGCCCAGTTTGTGGTGTTGGCAAAGATATGTTCGAAGAACAATAAAATAAAAATTAGAGGCCCTAGGGCCTCTTTTATTTTTGTCTTTATTTCATTTTCCTATCATTATTTCTAATCACAATTCCAATTGCTACCAAAAGCACTATTACAAAAACTGATCCAACTACAACAATAGGATTTTTAAAAATAGAACCTGCTTCTTCCTCATCCTCGCTTGTAGGATTTAGGGCTAGGATTTGGTTTCTATCGTCCTCTTCACCTTCGTTTTTTTCTGGTTTTACCTCTAGCAAAATTTTTTTCTTTTTTTCCGGAATATCTTCCTCATTATCTTCGTTAGGGGAATTTGCTGGCTTCATCGCCTGGCTATTTATGGAATTTATCTTATCTGCAGCTTCATTTTCAAGTTTTCTTCTTTGACTATCACTTGTCGCTGTTTGGATTTTTTGGTTATAATCCTTCAATATAGCCTCAGTTTGTTTGCTTGCTTCATTTGGTTTTTTTGAAGCACCACCCTCTGTTGAAATAGAGCTTTGCATCTCAGAAAGAGCCTTTGAGAGATTGGAATTTTTGTCAAGCTTTTGAACCAAGTCGTCAACAGACTTTTCTATCCTATCTAGGTCCGGATTTGTCGGCTTAGCTGTTTTAGCATTAGGATCTTCTTTTGTTGGGGTCTTATCTTGTTTTTTATCCCTAAAGGCTGATTCGTCTTTTTTTGGCTCAGGATTTGCCTCTTCCTTTTTTCCTTCTGGTTTTTCAGTCTTATTTTCTCCCGTATTTCCAGCATCCTTCTGACTTTCAGCTGGACTATTGAGTGGGTTTACACTTTCAGTAATTATTATTTTTTCACCGGCCTTTTGGTCGGTTCCTTCTTTAGCTGGTTGAGTCGGTTGAGCTGGTTGATTCTCCGATGCAAAACTAGTAAAGGTTAGGTTAAAAGTTAGAAAGCTTATTAGGATAATATTTATAAATTTTCGCATCTTAATCACCTTCCTAGTTGTATTTTACCTGCTTTTAGTCTTTAAGACAATTTAGTTATCCCCATCGAACTGATCATCAGATGAATACCAGCCTTTGCCTATTATAGATGAGGTGTTTAAAATAGTAATAAATGAAAATGGGTCAATTTTCTTAATAAAGCTTCTAAATTTCGCTGCTTCAAATGTGCTTGTTACACAGAAAAATACCGAAGTTTGTGACCCCTTAAATAAGCCCCTTGCATCAACAATAGTTGCCGACCTATTTAAGTCTTCTTTGATAAATCTACCGACCTCATCTGTCTTAGATGTGATGATTATGAATAACTTAGCAGTATTCATAGACCCAATAATCATATCTACAAAGATTCCCTTCATCAAAAGGCCAAGGACAGAGAACAAGCCTATTTCTATACCAAATATCTTAATAGATGCTATGGTGAAGATGGAATCCACTACAAGAAGTGACTTGCCTACTTCAAGCGATGTATATTTTTTCATAATCATTGCGATTATGTCTGTGCCTCCAGATGATGCCGCAAGGTTAAATAAAATTGCAGATCCTACAGAACTCATCAAGAGGGTAAAGATTAATTCTAGCATCTTATTATCAGTTAGGGATCCATGTATTGGAAAAACCTTATCTAAAGCGAGTGCTGTAAGTGAATTTAAGATGGCAACATAGCCTGTCCTAACTGTAAATTTTTTGCCGAAAATAAAAAATCCAATTACAAGTAAGGTAAGGTTGAAAAACAAGGTAAGTTGCGGACGCGTGAAAGGTACAAACATTGAAGCTATAATACTCATACCCTCTACCCCACCGATTACGAATGAGTTTGGATATTTAAAAAAGTGGGTTCCGCAGGCCATTAGTATGGCGGCAAAACTCATCCAAAAAAGCTTATATTCTCTAGTTTTTACATTGCGTTCATCTATATTTCTAATAGGCGCTTTAGTTTCCCCGTCTAAATTAAGAGACTCATCAGTTTTCAATTTCTACTCTCCATATCAAATAAATTAATACATGTGTATGCTATCAATTATACAATGAACCAACTTTTATGCTAGTAAAAAAGCTAAAGTTGGTTCATTTATATTTTCTATTTATTTTTTCCTAATCGTTTGAATAATTATCAAAATATCCTTGAACTAAAACTACTGGTGTACCCTTATCTCCAGAACCTGAAATAAGGTCAGACAGAGAACCTAAAAGGTCTGTAATTTGTCTAGGAGTTGTTCCTAGTCTTTTGTTTGAATCTGTGTTTTTATCCTTATCTCTTACAAGCTTTTTGAACTCTTCTTCGGCTTCTGCTTCGGATAGGTCTGCAAGGTCATTGTCAGCAACGTATTTTAGCTTTAGTTCATTTGGTGTACCCTTAAGTCCTTCTGTAAAACCAGGAGAAACAACAGGATCTGCTAATTCCCAAATATGACCAACTGGGTCTTTGAAGGCCCCGTCACCATAAACCATAACTTCTATTTGCTTACCAGTCTTATCTATAAGTCTTTTTGTACTTCTTCTACAAATTTTTGGCTATCTCTTGGGAAAAGTTTTACGACATTCCCTGTATATAGGTTTGATCCTAGAAGACCGTATTGTTCGTTGTATCCTGATCCATCAACTGGGCTTGTAAGGATTTCATCAAGTTTTAAAACCTTCTTAGCACCAGCTTCCACAAGTTGTCTTTTAACTATGTCTCTAGTGTGGATTGAAGCAACAAGGACATTATCTGTAAATTTAAGAGCGTCCACTGGATTGTTTAAGAAATGAATTTCAGAATTATTAGCTATTTCTTTGTAGAATTCTGGATAAGCCATATCTGTGAAAAGATGCTTATAATCACCCGCAACTTCTCTAAATTCTTCAAGGCTTAGGACATCTGTATAAGCATTTACATCTGAATTAAATAGATCCATCTCATCCATTACAAGATTTCCTACCTCATCTGATGGATAAGATAGGCAAATATGTAGCTTTTTGCCAGAAAGAGCGAAAGCCTTTAAAAGAATCGAAAACCTATTTCTTGAAAGAATCGGAAAAAGTATTGCTACTTCATCACCTTCAAATTTATTAGCAAAATCCTTAGCAATTTCTTCTATAGTGGCGTAATTTCCTTGGCTTCTTGCAAGAAGAGATTCAGTTATAGCAACCACATCCCTATCACGAAGTCTAACGTCTTTTTCGCCAACCTCACAGACTATATCGCTAACGATATCAACTAAATTATCACCTTTTTTTATAATCGGAGCCCTAAGGCCCATTGCAACTGTACCTATTAATCTTGGCATTTTTTAACCCCTTTCATGCAAATTATACAACCAGTTTAAAAAAATTTAAATAGCAAATTTTAAATTAATTTATATTTCTAAAAAACATAAAAAATGCTAAAAGACTAACTTTTAGCATCAAATTGATCCTTGCATTTTGGACATCTAACCTTAATCTTGCCCTTATTTTTAGGAATCCTAAGCTTTTGTCCGCAAGAAGGACAGGAAATATACTTAAAGCCCTTATCCTTGTCTTTGTTTCTAGTCTTAGTCTTGCTATTATCCCTTTTAAAAATATTCTTCACAGGATTAATAACATTATCCATAAAAATTTGATTTTCTTTGCTTCTTTTTAGAGTATTAGAAGACATGGTTCTAAAAATGGCATAAATTACAATAAAAGAAGAAATACCATTTAGGACCGTAGAATTTATAAAATAGGCCACAACTAAACAAGCTATAGCTATCCAAACTAAAAATATACTATATTCATCAATTCCATATTTTTTTTGCACTTAATCACCTACTAACTCATCCATAATTTCAGCTATATCGCCGTTAATAACATAATCTGCTGCCCCATCACGAGGAGTGCTATCTTTATTAATCAAAACAAGTTTATTACCCCTATAAAAGTCAATAAGACCTGCCGCAGGATAAACCACAAGGCTTGTCCCACCAATAATTAAGACATCGGCCTGGGCAATGAGATTTACCGCATAGGACATATTGTTTTGGTCAAGACCCTCTCCATAAAGGACAATATCAGGCCTTACAATACCCCCACACTCATCGCAATGAGCTTCAGCCGGGAATTTCTTAACATAAGCAAGGTCAAAATTCTTATGGCATTTTACACAGTAATAGTCCCTAAGATTGCCGTGAAGCTCGATAACATTTTTACTCCCTGCTTCTTGGTGGAGGCTATCTACATTTTGAGTAATCACAGCCTTAAGCTTGCCCATCTTTTCAAGTTTTGCCAGAGCGAAATGTGCCTTATTCGGCTTAATCCCATCAAGCATGAGGTTTTCCTTACAATAAGTCATAAACTCATCAGGATGGTTTACGAAAAACTCGTGGCTAAGCATATATTCAGGAGAATATTTAGAATTATTTTCCCTATTATATAGGCCAGTCGCCGACCTAAAATCTGGTACGCCAGAAGCAGTCGATACCCCGGCACCACCAAAAAATACTATATTATTAGAATCGTTAATCAATTTTTTAACTTCATTAAGAGTATTCATTAAAACCCCTTCCTGTTCTACCTTTATTATAATCTTAAAGACTAAACTTACAAGAAATAAAAGAAATGATTTTACAAAATGAAAAATATATGGTATTATAATCTTAGACTTCTTTAAAAGAAAAAGGGAAAATTATAATTTTTTAAAAGATTTTCCAAAAAACATTTGACAAGAAGTTTTTTATGTAGTATATTGTAATAGTCAGTGATGACGGGGTGTGGCGCAGCTTGGTAGCGCGCGTGTTTTGGGAACATGAGGTCGAAGGTTCGAATCCTTTCACCCCGACCATTAAATAACAACCAGTAAGGTTGTTTTTTTATTGCCCTAAAAAATAGTAACCTTTTACACAAATTAGCAGCCGAAAGGTTGCTTTTTTTGTTGCTATTGCTTCAGCTTTGAGAAGGTGAGCGACGAAGATTCTAATCTTTTCACTCCGACCATTTAAATCAACAACCAGTTTAGGTTGTTTTTTTATTGCCCTAAAAATAGTAACTTTTTATACAAATTAGCAGCTGAAAGGTTGCTATTTTTGTTTTCGCTTCGGCTCTGAGAAGGTGAGGCTCGAAGAATCAAATCCTTTCAACCCGACTATAGATAAACAACCAGTTTGAGGTTGTTTTTTTATTGCCCTAAAAAATTAAGAAACTTTTTTATACAAAAAATGCAGTCGAAACAGGCTGCTATTTTTGTATTTAAATTTATGATTTAATATATTGATAACGCTTCGGCTCCCCAAAGGTGAGCATCGAAGAATCAAATACTTTCAATCCGACCATTAAATTAGCAACATTAGTTGCTTTTTTAATGCCTAAAAATGTTTATTTTTGACTTGGGGGTATAATACTTATATAAGCATCACATCACTTAGCTAATGTTTTAAGGAGTTTTAAGATGAAAAAATTTCTAATTTTATTTATGACGATGATTGCCTTAGCGGCTTGTTCTAACGATGAAGCTAACAAAGAAATTTCTGATCCAAATGAAAATGTAGAATGGGATTTGATTCCTATGATCTATGTTGATGATGATATCTATTTTTATTCGGGTGAAGAAAAATACTACGATGAAGTGACAGATTTTGATGGAGAAATTGATTCTGAAGTTAAAAGCACTTCAAATCCTTATAAAAATAACCAATCAAATTTTGGGAGTGGTTATAAATACAAAATCCTAGATGAAGGAAAAACCATTAATCTTTACCTCGATGATAATAAGCTGATGATTTTTAAAAAGGATCCTAATGAAAATGTAAAATGGGATTTGATTCCTATGATCTATGTTAATAATGATCTCTATTTGTATTCGGGTGTAGAAAAATACTACGATGAAGTTACAGATTTTGATGGAGAAATTGATTCTGAGGTCGATCAGACTACAAAACCTACTAAAAATAACCAATCGAATTTCGGAACAGGTTATAAATACAAGATTCTAGATGATGACAAGACTATTAAGGTCTACATAGATGATAATAATCTTATAATTTTTGAAAAAGAAGGATTGAGGAAATCAAAGTTTGATTAAAAATCTATAAAATAAAAAATAGGGTTCGCATATTTTAAATACTTATGCGGGCCCTATTTTATTTCCTTATATTTGGTTTAAAATACAGGTGGAGAAATTGCGAATATTATCGCGCAATCTTCTTCCCCAGGATTTTTCCACCTATGTTTTACCATATTTGGTATCCTGACAGAATCACCTTTTTTTAATAGATGGCTTTCATTTTCCAAAACCAATTCTATTTCTCCTTCAGTGCAAACCGCTACTTCTTCCCCATTATGAGCATTAAAATCGCCAGAATCATGTTCGCCTGCTGAAATCTTCATCTCACACAACTGGAAATCTCCCTTCATGTCAGGACTTAGGAGATCGTAACTTATCTGATATTCTTCGGATTCTAAACTCCCACTTGTTATCCTAATTCTTTCATCTTTTCTTACAATCATCGCCGATTCCTTGCTATCTTCCATGAACAAAGAAAACATTGGAACGTCTAGAAATTTCGATATTAATCTTAGGGTATTTAATGATGGATTTGCTTTACCACTTTCTATTTGACTTAGCATAGACATTGAAACATCAATGTTATCAGCCAATTCCTTTAGAGATAGTCCTCTTTCATTTCTCAATTCTTTTATATTTAATCCTAGCTTTTCTATTTCAATCACCTTTTCTACTTTTCTTTCGTTAATAATTATACCCTAAAGTATTTTCTTATCTTTTACAAAAATATATTGACAATTTACCTCTTTATGATAAAATTAAATTAGATTAAACAATGTTTAATATTATTTAAAACCAGGAGGTAATAATGGATATCAGTAGATTTATTGAAAAGGAACCAATGCTACAAGATGTAGTTGATAAGAAGGAAACTGTTTGGATTAACGAGAAGAAGAAAACAGGTGATGCTGTTTGGGAAAATTTTCCTTTTGATGAAAACGATATTAAAGATGCTGAAGACAGATTACAAAGATTTGCCCCACTTTTGATGGAGTATTTTGATGATACAAAAGCTACAAATGGAATTATCGAGTCTCCACTTAAGAAAATTCCTAATATGGAAAAGGTTTTAAAAGAAAAGACACCTTTCGAAGGCAACCTCTACCTAAAAATGGATTCACATTTAGCTGTAGCTGGCTCTATCAAGGCTAGGGGCGGTATCTATGAAGTTTTATACCACGCAGAACAACTAGCAATGGAAGCTGGCATGCTAAAGGAAAGTGACGACTACAGAATTTTGGCTAGTGATGAGTTTAGAGAGTTTTTCTCAAAACACACTATCCAAGTAGGTTCAACAGGCAACCTCGGCCTTTCTATAGGAATTAGTTCAGCTACTTTAGGTTTTAAGGTTGTTGTTCATATGTCAAATGATGCTAAACAATGGAAAAAAGATTTGTTAAGATCAAAAGGCGCTGAAGTTGTAGAGTATGACGGCGATTTCTCAAAGGCTGTGGAGCTTGGAAGAAAAAAATCTGATGAAGATCCAAACTCTTACTTTGTAGATGATGAAAATTCTGACACCCTATTTTTGGGATATGCAGTTGCCGCAAACAGGATTAAGAAACAAATGGACGATGAAGGAATAATTGTTGATAAAGACCATCCAGCTATCTTCTATATGCCATGCGGCGTTGGCGGTTCTCCAGGTGGAGTTTCATTTGGATTGAAGAAGGTATTTGGCGATAGTTGCCACATATTCTTTGTAGAACCTACCCACTCTCCATGCATGCTTATCGGTATGGCAACAGGCCTACACGAAAAAGTTAGCGTTCAAGATTTTGGAATCGATGGAAAGACTGAAGCAGACGGTCTAGCTGTTGGTAGACCATCAGGTATTGTTGGTAAAATGATGGAACCAATCATTTCAGGAATCTTTACCCTAGATGACGCTAAACTATTTGACTACATGAGAGACCTAAATGATAGCGAATGCATAAGAATAGAACCATCAGCTTGCTCTACTTTTGAAGGTCCTGCAAAAATATTTGCATATGAAAGAAGTAAGAAATATTTAGCTGACAATAACTTACTAGAAATTAAAGATAATATAAACCACTTTGGTTGGGCAACTGGCGGCAAACTAGTACCTGACGAAATAATGGAAGAATACCTAAAAACATACCTATAATACGGAGGAATAAATGAGTACAGCAACATTAACAATGGTAGCGCTCTTCTTATCATTATTCATACTGATATTTGCTACAGTTAAATTAAAACTACACCCATTCTTTGCCCTACTAGCATCCGGTTTCTCCTTTGGAATCATCTCAGGCATGCCACTAGCTGACATGCTCCATGCTTTCCAAGAAAATATGGGATCAACCATAGCAGGCATAGGAATTGTTATCGCTATAGGAACTGTAACAGGTTTCCTACTTGAAAAAAGTGGAGCTGTTGAAACAATGGCTCAAACCATCCTAAAAATAACTGGCCAAAAGCACGCTTCTTTAGGCCTTGCTATAACTGGTTATTTTGTTTCAATCCCAGTATTTTGTGACGCTGCAGTAGTTCTTCTTGCACCAATTGCAAAAAGAATCAGTAAAGATTGGATTGTCAACACATGTTTGTACAATTTAAAATCGAACGTGCTAATTCAAGATTAACTAATAACAAATAGTTAATCTTGATTGCCTATATTCAACTGGTGTAATGTAACCTAAGGATCCATGGATCCTTAGGTTGTTGTACCAATAAACATACTCTGATAGTGATAGTTTTAACTGATTTAATCTTTTAAATTCATTCTGATATACAAACTCTGTTTTCATTACCTTATTAAATGCTTCAGCTACAGCATTGTCATAAGGGCTTCCCTTTTCACTTAAGGATCTTTCTATTCCAAACACATCTAATATCTTATCTATGCTTTTATTATCGAATTCTCGTCCTCTATCTGTGTGAAATATTTTTATTTTATTTAATGAATATCTTATTGAATAGATTGCTTCTTTTACTAAATCAGCACTTTTCTTTTTTCCTGCTGAATATCCTATTATTTCCCTGTTGTGTAAATCGATTATTGCACAGATGTAGTTCCAGTTGTTTCCTACTCTTACGTAGGTTAAGTCACTTACACACGCTTCTAATGATGGTCTGTCATCAAAGTTTCTATCTACTTTATTTGATATTGCTTTGTTGTTGCATTTACTTTTTTCTACCTTGTATTGTTTTACTG
>CAUPHU010000046.1:0-10700 GCA_963511095.1 uncultured Anaerococcus sp.
CCAAGGATTATAAATGAAAATCATTTCGAAAGGCTCTTAGGTTTAATTGATGAGAAAAAGATAGTTTTTGGAGGAGCTTACGATAGAGGAAAGCTAAAAATTGCACCAACTATTATGGATAATGTGGACTTTTCTGATCCTGTCATGGGGGAGGAAATCTTTGGGCCGATTATTCCAATAATTTCCTATGACAATTTAGATGAGATTTTATCTAAGATAAAGAAACTTCCAAAACCTCTTGCCTTTTATACCTATACGCAAGATAAAAATATAGAAGAGAAAATCCTTAGGGAGATGGAATTTGGAAATGGGGCCATTAATGAGTGCTTGATGCAAATTGCAAATCCAAATCTAGAATTTGGTGGAGTGGGCAATTCGGGAATGGGCGGTTACCATGGATATTTTGGCTTTATGAATTTTTCTAATAGGAAATCTATGGTCAAGGCTGGATTTTTTGATAATTTCCTTAAATATCCACCTTATACAAAGAAAAATTTTGATTTTCTAAAAAAAAATCCTAGGCTAGTTCTTGTAATAGAATCTTAATTAGTAAGAAAATTACTCATATATATATATGGAAAGAAATGTTTTGTAATCTACTTTAAAATTTTTTAATATTCTGTTTTTATAAGCAATACAAGATGTAAAAAGTTTTTAAGATAGAACATTATTGTGAAAAAATATAGATTTAGACCTGGTTGATTGAAAATCGGCCAGTTTTTATTTGCCTTTATTGGAAGAATTTTTCCTTCAAATAAGGAGGGATATGAAAGGAGATTTTTAAAACAATTTAGTTTTATCTTATATAAGGAAGGATTTTTATTTTTGACCGGTGATAGAAAACTTCACTATATATATAGAAAGTTTTTTAATATTAAATTATGAAAATAGGGGACTAGAAGATTTTTAAATAAACTAGATATAATTTTTAGACAAAAAAACACCTCCAGGATTTGGAGGTGAATTAATTTTTAGACTTCTGTATTTTTGTAGTCTTCTGCAATTACTTTTGCAAGAGCTTTTAGTTCTTCTAGGTTATTTTCCTTAACAGCTGAGTTGATTTTTACATCTTCGCCGATGTATTTACATTTAGCTGATTCTAGGATTTCTTTTGATATTTCAAGAGATCTACCGCCCCAAGACCAGTTGTTTAGGAAGGATACTGTTCTGTTTTTATATCCTGTACCTACTAACTCTCTTAGGAAGGCGTCCATCTTGTAGTAGAGGCCTGCGTTGTAGTTAATTGGTGCAAATACTTGGTGGGTAAATCTGTGGCAATCTGCGATTGGATATGAATAGTCCCAGTCAGAGATGTCGTAAAGCACTACATCTTCTACACCTTCTTGGGCAAGGTAGTTTGCAAGTATGTCGCTTGCTTGTTCTGTTCCGCCGTACATTGATGCGTAGACAATTACTACACCTTTTTCTTCTGGTGTGAATCCTGCCCAGTGGCCGTATTTTTCAAGGATAAAGTTGATTGAATCAGCGTCTTTATAAACTGGTCCATGTAGTGGAAGGATGGCGTTTATTTCTAGGCCTTCTACCTTTTTGAATAGGTTTTGAACCATCTTGCCTTGTTTTCCTACTATATTTATATAGTAACGTCTTGCTTGGTCTAACCAGTCACCTTTGTGGATTACCTTGCTAGCTTCGATGTTGCCTGCGATTGCGTTAAAGGCACCAAAAGCGTCTGCTGAGAAGAATAGGCCTTCTGTTGTTTCGTAGGTCATGAATACTTCTGGCCAGTGTACCATTGGTGCAAAGACGAATTTAAGGTTTCTCTTACCTATATTTAATTCGTCGCCGTCTTTGATTTCTACGTACCTATCTTGGTATTTGTCGTTGTAGAATTGTTCAAAAAATTTGTGTGTTTTAGTATTTCCTACAAATTTACAATTTGGGTATTCATTTAATAGGAAGTCTATGTTTCTGCAGTGGTCAGGTTCCATGTGAGAAACTACTATATAGTCTAGATCTTCACCGTCTAGTGCAGCCGCAACGTTTTCAAGATATTGTCTTGTGAATGCGCCCTCAACAGAGTCCATTAGGACGTTTTTTTCATCTTTAATTACGAATGCGTTGTAAGAAACTCCGTTTGGAACTTCAAACATATTTTCAAATCTATTGATTCTGCGGTCGTTAACGCCTACCCAATATATATTGTCTAGTACCTCGATAATATTGTGCATAATATCTCCTTTTATAAATTATTTTTCTAAGTTAATTATACCATTTCTTAGCACAAAATAAACATTTGCAAAAAAAACTCAATTTTTTTCATGAAAATGTTTTATTGAATTGATAATGGGTATCATATTACCAGAGACAAAAACATAAAAAAATAAATAAAGGAGAAATTATGTCATTTAATTTACCAAAAGATTTAGAAGAATTTAGAAAGGTCGTTAGAGACTTTGCTGAGGAAAAGGTTAAACCTATTGCTTTCCACCTTGACCAAACAAAAGAGTTTCCAGAAGATATAGTTAAAGAAATGGGTAAAATGGGTCTAATGGGTATTCCATTTCCTGAAAAATACGGCGGTGCTGGCCTAACTAATGAGCACTACGCTATAGCTGTTGAAGAATTATCTAGAGTAGACGGCGGTGTTGGTGTAATTTGTTCTGCCCATACTTCTCTTGGTACTTGGGGAATTAATGAATTTGGTAGTGAAGAGCAAAAGGAAAAATACCTAAGACCACTTTGTGATGGTACCCAAATCGGTGGTTTTGGTCTAACTGAAGAAGACGCTGGTTCTGACTCAGCTGGTACAAAGACAACAGCAGTAGATAAGGGTGATTACTACCTATTAAATGGTAAGAAAATCTTTATCACAAACGCTCCAGCAGCTCAAACTTACCTAGTTACTGCAGTTACAGAGCCAGGCAAGGGTAACCATGGTATTTCAATGTTTATTGTTGATAAGGACTTTGAAGGCTTTACCTTCTCTGAACCATATGACAAATTAGGTATCAGATCATCAATTACTGCAGAACTTCACTTCAAGAATGTTAAAGTTCCAAAAGAAAACCTTCTTGGTGAACTTAATAAAGGATTCAAATATGCTATGATGATCCTTGATGGTGGTAGAATTGGTATAGCATCTCAAGCTCTTGGTATTGCACAAGGTGCTTATGAATCTGCTCTTGATTATTCTATGAATAGAATCCAATTTGGTCAGGCAGTTGGTCGTTTCCAATACAACCAATTCACACTTGCTCAAATGGCAACAGAACTTAAGGCAGCAAGACTATTAATCTACGATGCAGCTAAGAAGAAAGATGCTCACGAAAAAGGTTATGGTAAAGACGCAGCTATGGCTAAACTTTACGCATCAGATTTAGCTGAAAGACTAACATCTGAAGCCCTACAACTTTACGGTGGATCTGGATTTATCAAAGGTTCTGACGTAGAAAGATTCTACAGAGACGCTAAGATTACACAAATCTACGAAGGTACAAATGAAATCATGAAGCTTGTTATCTCAGGCTACATCCTACCAAAAGATAAATCTGCAAAGAAAGCCGCTCCAAAGGCAGCTCCAGTAGAAGAAGGCAGAAAGAAAGAAATCTTCACAGGAGATCCTAAAGAAGCAGCTAAGAAATTAGTAGAAGCTCTAGTTAAAGATGGTTTCGAACTTAAGAAAGACGCTGTAGACCTAGAAGGCCCAATTGATGGAGCTGAAAGAGTTGTAGCTGTAGGTATGGGAATTGGTGAAGAGCAAAACCTTGAAGTAGCTAAGAAACTTGCAAACACAACAGGTGCTGTTCTAGGTTCATCAAGACCAGCAGCCCAAGTTAGAAAATTTGTTCCACTAAACAAATATATTGGTGTTACAGGTAGGAAATTTACTGGTGAACTATATATCGGTATAGGTATCTCAGGTGCTGGCCAACACTTAAGAGGTGTAAAAGATGCTAAGACAGTTGTAGTAATCAACAACGACGAAGCAGCACCATTCTTTGAACACTGCGACTACGGTATAGTAGGCGACTTCCACCAAGTAGTACCAGCTCTTATCGAAGAAATCAACAACCTATAAATCATTTTTTGGAAAGTGGACCCGATTGGGTCCTCTTTTTTTTTATAAAACAATGGTAAAATAAGATTAAGAGGTTGATTATGAAAAGAAATATAAAAATTCAATCTGCATCTTTTCCTCTTTCTTTGGGAAATGTGGCAGAAAATGTTAAAAAAATAAAAAATCTAATAGAGATAGCCGAAAAAGATAAGGTAAATATCCTATCCCTACCAGAACTAAGCCTTACAGGGGCAAGCCTTTATGATGGATATCTTGAAGAAGACTTATTGGTAGCGGCAGAAAATGGCCTAAAAGACTTAATCGAATTTAGCGAAAATTTTGACCTAGCCTTTACTGTGGGTCTGCCACTAAGGGCAGAGTTTGGTCTTTATAATGGTATTGCCTTTGTAAGAAGCGGCGAACTTTTAAGCTTAAGCATAAAAGAAAATCTAAAAAAATATGAAAAGACAATCTTTGAATCAAATCCAAAAGGCTATGTCAAGGCCTTTGACTATTGCCTTGATAAGGAATACTTTGTTGCTATAATTTCTGGACTTAAAATCGGAATTACAATTGGGGAAGACGAGGAAATGACAATTCCAAAATCTTTGAGATTAAAAGAGCTTGGAGCTGATATCATCCTAAACCCATCAGCAAATCCTCGCTATATTTATACAGAAGAAAAAATTTGGCAAAATATTGAATTCCTATCAAAAGATTGTATTTATGTCCATACATCGGCAGGTACTGGCGAATCTTCTACAGATTTTCTTTACACTGGTTCAACTTATATTGCTAAAAATGGGGAAGTTTTAAGAAATAATCCAGCGATTTTCCCTATGGAGTGCCACGAATTAGAATGGTTTTCAAATTTTAAAAATCAAATAGACGAAGATTATTTTGTAGAAAAATTCCCATATTTACCAGATTGTGAGTATGATGAAGATTATTTAGAACAAGCTCTAGATATTCAAGCTCTAGGCCTTATTCAGAGGATGAAAGCAGTAGGGACAGAAAAAACTTATCTCGGTGTATCTGGGGGTATCGACTCAACAGCAGCCCTGCTTGCAATCGTGAGAGCCTACCAAATCGCAGGCTTTGACCAAAAAAAAATCGGAGCTATCACCATGCCAGCCTTTGGCACAAGTGACAGGACCAAGTCAAATGCCTATCTTCTCTGCCAAGCTTTGGGACTTGAACTAAAAGAGATAAATATTTCAAAATCTGTGGCAGCCCATTTATCAGACATAGGCCACGATGGAAAAACCCCAGACCTAGCCTACGAAAACGCCCAAGCAAGAATGAGGACCCAGGTTTTATTTAATCTTTCAAACATGGGAGGAGGCCTTGTGGTTGGAACTGGCGATTTGTCTGAAAACATGCAAGGATTTGCAACCTACAACGGCGATCATATGTCATCTTATAGCCTAAATGCGACTCTGATGAAAACCGAACTCAGATATTTAATCAAGTCCTACGCTCATTTTACAGAAAATGAAGACCTTAAAAAAGTTTTGACAGATATCTTAGATACTCCAGTTTCTCCAGAGCTTGTAAGCGAAAAGGAAGGGGAAATAACCCAAAAAACTGAAGATATAATTGGGCCATACGAGCTAATTGACTTTTTTATCTACCAACATTTAACCTACCACAAGTCAGCGAGAGAAATCCTAAAGGATGCAGAGATTGCCTTTAAGGATACTTATGATAAAGAAACTGTTAAAAAATGGCTGGTATCTTATTTTGATAGGTTTGCCAAAAGTCAGTTCAAAAGGTCAGCATCAGTTGACGGGCCAAATGTGACAGGCAGGAGTTTCTCGCCAAGACTTGGCTTTAAAATCCCATCCGACCTTAGTCCAAATATGTATCTGGGAGAAATAGATGAATAAGAAAAATAAGAAAAAATTTGTGGCAGGGGCTATACTTGCCACAATGGCCCTAACCGGCAAATACCTTCACGACCAGGCCTTTGTGGGGGTAGAAAAAAGAATAGTCCTTACAAGTCCCAAGGTCAAAGATGATATAAAAATTACCCACATTACAGATTTCCACTCAAATGTGCTTTCAAATCTCGATGAGGTTTTGGGAAAAATTAGGGATTTTGGTCCGGATTTGATTTTCCTAACAGGAGATATGATTGATTATCCGACAGAGAAAAAAATCGAGAGAACCATGTATTTTCTAGAAAATCTAAATGAACTTGGGATCAAAACCTATTTTGTATCAGGCAACCATGAGGAAGTTTCAGCTGATTCTGAAGTTTTTTATGAAAAAATCAAAAAGTTAGGGATAAAAAAGCTTGATAATGTTGGTGAATTTATAGAAGTCGGGGATAATAGACTATATGTTTATGGAGTGACCTATTGGGGGACAAATTTTGAAAATTTCAAACCTGATGACAGCCTAAACCTAGTCCTAGCTCATTTTTCTAAAAAAGTAAGGGATAAGTATAGGGATGATATTGACTTTGTTTTCTCAGGCCACACCCACGGCGGTCAAGTCAGAGCCCCATTTGTTGGTGCCCTAGTTGCTCCGGGAGAGGGATATTTTCCAGATTTTGATAGGGGTCTTTTTGAATTTGAAAATAGCCAAATTTATGTGGAATCTGGCCTTGGCAACACATTTTTGCCATTAAGGTTTTTAAATCCAATTTCCTACTCTAACATCACTATCACGCGTCCTTAGTTTAGTGGTAAAATAAGGGTGTCCGAAGCCCAAGACCAGGGTTCGATTCCCTGAGGACGTGCCAAAGTTCTATATGCTTGCATTTTATCTGAAATGAACATATAATATATTTAAGAGAAGCCACCTCTTATCCAAGTAAAAAAGCCACAAAGCTTTCAAACTTTGTGATATTAGTGAATAACAAAAATCCCTAAAGGGTAACAAAAAAGCAGGAGGATCAGTCCTGCTTTTTGCTTTTATCTTTGCTTCTGTTTTCTTTCCATAATTGGAAGAGAATATCAGCTAACAAAGGTAATATTAGTGATGACAAAATTGTCAACAAAAATCCCCTCATAGGGCAACACCTCCTTTCTTGCAAAGGGGCATCTATATTATACCGTTTTTCCGTAATTTAGATTATTTATATAATTTTTAAGTTAAATTATCTTTTATAAGAAAAGTATTTTAAAAGAGCTAAGTACCATAAAACTGGTTTTAGCTCTATTTTTTATAATTTAAATTTAATCTTATTTTGCTGGCCTAAATCCAGCATTTCTCGCTTCTTTTTCAGTTTCAAAATAGACTGCATTTTTTTCTTTGACCGTCTCATAAGAATCCCAATCTGGCAGGTGGTAGACTTTGGAGTTTTTGTTGCCTTTTATAAGGTAGGCTTTGCCCACATCTTCCTTTGAAATAATTGGATTTGTTGGATCAGACCATATGCCAAGAGTTTTATCTTGGGCGGATTTTTCTATTTTATCCAAATATTTTTGGTTTTTGGTGTCTGGTTTGTAGTAATTTGAATAGGCGTAGCCTTTTTTGACCAAGATGCCATTTAGAGTTTTCTCTTCAATATCTTCTTTTGTGGGATTTGCTGTAGGCTTTTCTAGCCAAATATATCTGAGCATCCTGTCGTATTTGTCCCTGTCTGTGATGTCCTTTTCAAGATATATTTCCTTATCTTTTAGGGCATTTGATGTGAAATTTTTGGCTTCTTCTGCCATAAATTCAGCAGGCTTTCCGTCTCTTGCAAGCTCTGGAGTATTTACTCCTACAAACCTTATTTTTTCACGGGCCCCGTCAATATCAACCCAAATAGTATCCCCGTCTATGGCATAGAGGACCTTGGCTTTCTCGTAAGAATTTTCTTCGCTTTGATACTTTTTTTCATTTGGGATTTCATTTTGATTTTGTATTTCATCGCAAGCTGTTAGGCTTATGGCAAATAAAAGTACCAATAATAATTTTTTAAGCATTTTTACTATCTTTCTGACAATTTGCGCAAATCCCATAAAACTCGAAGTTATGGCCATTTATTATAAAGCCAGTATCTGCCATGAGTTTTTCTTCAAGCTCGTGGACTGGGCAAGATTCTATCACAAATTTCTTCCCGCAGACGTTGCAAGTTATAAAGTGCTTGTGGTCTTCGTTATTTATCTGATAATAAGCAATTCCGTCAATATCCGATGTTTTAAGGAGGATGTGATTTTCCTCTAAAATATTTAGGTTTCTATAAATTGTTGAAAGATCAATTGCCACTTGGCCTTGCAAACCGTCGTAGATTTCTTGACCAGAAATTGGAGCATCCTTCCTATCTATATATTCTAAAATCAATCTTCTTTGTTTAGTTATTCTTAAATTTTTGCTTTTGAGTAAGTCTTCTAGTTTCATAATATTCTCCTTAAAATCATTATACTTTAATTGACAGATTTAAAAATACCCATATAATACCTGATGCTAATCATTTGCAAAAGGAGATTTTATGAAAAAGAAAAATATTTTTATGATATTAGCTCTAAGCCTAGCTGTGACTGCTTGTGGCAATGAGGCAAAAGACAATATGAATAAGACAGAAGTTAAGGAAGAAGTAAGTACTGAAGCTAATCAAAATGAAGAAACGAAGACAATCTACGCATCTTTCTATCCAATCTATAACCTAACTAAGCAAATTGCAGGCGATAAGTTTGATGTAATGGCCTTCAACTCACTTACAACAGAAAGCCATGATTTTGAGCCATCTGCTAAGGAAATTGCAGAACTATCTAAGTCAAGCCTAATGTTTATGAATGGGGCAGGCATGGAAGATTGGAAAGATTCTGTAGAAGAAAGTGTGGATACAGAAATGGTTGACACATCAGCAGGCCTTGATCTAATAAAGGCAGATGAGGACGACGACCACTACCATGAAGATGCTGACCACGACCATGACCATGAAGATGCTGACCATGACCATGACCATGAAGATTCTGACCACGACCATGACCACGAGGATGCAGACCATGATCACGATCACGAAGACGAAGAAGGTGAACACGAACACCACCATCACCACCACGGCGAATTTGACCCACACACATGGTTATCACCAAAAAATGCTAAAGCCCAAGCTAAGGTAATAGCAGACAAACTATCTCAAATAGACCCAGCAAACAAAGAATACTATGAGGCAAATTACGAAAAAATCGCAGCAGAACTTGATTCTATAACAGAAGAATACACAGACAAATTTGCAGGAGTTGAAAATAAGAAGTTCATAGTCCCACACGAAGCTTTTGGCTATGTAGCAAGAGATTTCGGCCTTGAGCAAATCCCTCTAGCAAGCCTAACATCAACAGCAGATCCAGATGCCAAGGTTATGAAAGAAGTGACAGACCTTGCCAAAGCAGAACAAATCAAAACTGTATTTTTCGAAAAAGGTGGTTCAGATAAGGCAGCAAAGACAATAGCAGAAGAAATCGGCGCTGAAACTGCACCACTTTCAACAATGGAATTTGCAAGTCAAGAAGAACTTGACAAGGGAGTAACCCTACAAGAAATAATCAAGGAGAACCTTGAAAATATATACAAGTCACTAGCATAATATATATATATGAAGCTAATTGAAATAAAAAACCTGAAATTTGGATATAATGAAAATTTAATATTAAAAGATATAAATCTAAGACTTGATAAGGGTGACTTTGCAGTTATTTCCGGCGAAAACGGGTCGGGCAAATCGACCCTTATCAAGCTAATCCTAGGCGAACTTAAGAAAGATGCGGGAACTATCAAACTTTTTGGCATAGACATGGAAGACTTCAAAAATTTTGACAAAATCGGCTACGTTCCCCAGCTAAACGATGCTGTCAAAGTAGCCTTTCCTGTAAGCAGCCGTGAGTATGTGGGGCTAAACCTTTATAAAGAATTTTCAATCTTTAACACCATCAAAAAAGAAACGAAGATAAAGATTGAAAACATATTTTCCACCCTAAAAATAAATAACTTGATTGACAGACCCTTCAACAAACTCTCAGGCGGCCAGGCCCAAAGAGTCATGATTGCAAGATCTATGGTAAATAGCCCAGACATCCTAATCCTAGACGAACCTACAGTAGGAATTGATCAAAAATCCAAGGAAGAATTCCTAGACCTTTTAGTCCACCTAAACCGTAACCACGATATATCAATCCTTATGATAACCCACGAAATGGACATCCTAGGCGACTATGTGGATAAGATTTTCAAATTAAAGGACGGTGCCATATGCTAAGCTATGATTTTATGAGAAGGTCTTTAATAGTTGGCCTTATGCTTGCCATAATCATCCCAATGATAGGCCTTGTGATGATAAATAGGAAAACCTCCATGATAGGAGATGCTCTATCCCATTCGTCCCTTGCAGGCATTGCCATGGGACTAATCTTTGCAATTAATCCTATGTGGACCAGCCTAGTTTTTTGCGTCCTTGCAGCCTTCGCCATAGAAATTATAAGAAAAAGATTTAAAGACTTTGGTGACATGGCCACAGCCATAATCATGAGCTTTGGTATAGGCCTTGCGGCAATTTTATCAGACTTCGCCCCAGGCGGCAAGAGTTTTGAATCCTACCTATTTGGGTCAATCACAACAGTTTCACAACAAGATTTAATTATGGTATCGGTAATATTTGTGATGGTAGCCCTAATTTCAATCTACTATTACAACGCCCTACTATTTATATCCATAAACCCTATAATGGCAAGGCTTGGCGGAGTGAGGG
>CAUPHU010000047.1:0-10460 GCA_963511095.1 uncultured Anaerococcus sp.
GACCAGGCCTTGTAGGTGCTGGTTTCTGGGGAAAAGAAAAAGATGAATAAGGATAGTCGCTTATGCGGCTTTCTTTTTTTGTAAGGAGATATATGAGATTAAGACACAAACCCCATGCCATACCAAAAATGCAAGAAAGTGATTACATAATTTTTGAAGCAAAAAATTATAAGGGAAATTGGCATGATATATTTAGAAATAATAATGAAATAGAACTTGAAATTGGAGCAGGTAAAGGAGATTTTATAGTAAATAAAGCAGAGAAAAATCCTGATATAAATTACCTTGCCCTTGAAATGAATACAAACGCCTTTGTATCTGCTTGTGAAAAAATTGAAGAAGAAGAGCTTTCAAATGTCTACGGAATTGTTGGTAAGGCAGAAGAACTTCTCGATATGTTTGAAGACGGTGAAATATCAAAGATTTATCTAAATTTCTCAACACCATGGCCTAAAAAACGCCACAATAAGAGAAGGCTTTCACACGAAAATTTTCTAAAGCTATATAAAGTTATTTGTAAAAACGGATCGGAAATAGAGTTAAAGACTGATAATCAAGTTTTTTTTGAAGACAGTTTGGTCTATATGGAAGACTTTGGCATGGAAATTGTAGAAGTAAATAGAAATTTATCCGAAGAAGAATCCATAGTTACAGAATACGAGAGAAAATTTAGAGATAAAGATATGCCTATTTTCTACCTTAAAGCAAAATTTAACTAGGACTTTAAGAAATAGCAAGGTATAGTTAATAAAAAGATGATATGAAGGAGAATATATGAAAAAAGCTAAAAAGATGTTTTTGAGCTTAATTGCAATAATAGTTCTTGTATTTGCATCTTATTTCTTTGGCATGAAGGGCGGACTCTTTAAAAGCCAGGAAAAGATCTCATCTGATATTGTAAAAAATCAAATTTTATCTGTAAAGGAGCTTACAACACTTAAGTATAAATACACTAATGTTGGTTCGTTTGAAAACCAATCTGAGTTTTATGGGATGAAAGTACCTTTTACTCACAAGAAATTTATCATATCCTATGATGGTGAAGTAAATGCAGGGATAAATTTAGAAGAAGCTGAAGTTTTATTAAATGATCAAGATAAAAAGATAAATATAAAGCTACCAAAAGCGAAAATCTTAAATCACTTTATAGATGAAGATTCACTTACAGTATTTGACGAGAAAAATTCTTTATTTAATAAATTGGAGATAAAAGATTTTTCAAACTTTAGAAAAGATGAAATGAAAAAAGTCGAAGAAGATCTATTGGAAAAAGGATTTTTAGAAGAAGCTGACGAGAAAAGCAAGGAAGCAATAAGAGAGATTCTAAAGATAAATCCACTTCTAGAAGAATATGAAATTCAATTTAACTAAAAAAGACGCTTAGGATAGGAAACTATTCTAAGGTCTTTTTTTTGCATATTAATTAATAATATTTATTGAATTAGAATCCCATGTTTGCAGTAAGCTTGCCAATCACATAGCCAAACTTATAGAAAAGTAAAATAAGTATCAATATGACAAGTATTTTGTAAGAAGTTGGATAAGACTTTCTGTAATTTTTTATGTAATTTGTTATGTAGTCCATAATTTTCCTCCATTAAAGTTAAATATACCTTTAATTATAAAAAGTTCATTTCTTTTCTAATTCTTATTAGCTTAGCATCATAAAGACTATATGGTCATATTATATATAAGGGTGACCAAAGGATACAAGATTATTTGGTGGCTTATATAAATTAAAAGCGAATGTCTGCCAATTTTTGCTAATATATTTTCTTTTATATCAAAGTTAAAATATTTTCTCATTTTTAAATATTTTCCAAGACTAAGTCCTGCTAAAAACATAAAAGACCAAGGAATTATTGGGAAATAATCGCTTGAAGTGAAAGAGTCAGCTGGGAAACCTAAGAAAAACAGGTTTCTTTCATAAAGTTTTCCAAAGATTTTATAACCCTCTAAAGTTCCCTGAGGTATTTTATAAGAAAATATAAAAATAATAAATAAAATAGGCCATATTTTATAGGATATTCTATTTTGGATAAGACCTCCCAAAATCATAGCAAAACCCAAACCATTTAAAACGCCCCAGATAATGAGTTGTTCTTTAGCAAAAATATAGGTAATTAGTGTTATTAAAAAACCAAGCAGACTTGTAATTATTCCTCTTTTAATGTTTGCTTTTGGTTCTAAAAAGGTAGATGTGATTCCAGATATTAGGAAAAATGAAATAGCAATCGATAATTGCCAAATCCTATTAAATAAAGTCCCGTCATAAAAATCCAAGGTCCAGTAGTAGTTTATATTGTAAAATAAGTGGAAAAGTACCATTGAAACTGTGGTAAATCCCCTAAATGTATCTATAATTTGTATTCTTTTCATAAAAGCTCCTTACTTTATTATAACATATGGTAAAATATTTCTATAAAGATTTTGGAGGTCATATGCAAAATTTTGATGATTATTTAGATTATATTTATGGTAGGGGTTCTTCTGGTGGAGACCATACTCTAAAAAATATAAAAAAACTTATGGATTGTTTTGATAATCCACAAGATAAGATAAAAACTATCCATATTGCCGGTACAAATGGCAAGGGTTCAACAGCTAAGATGCTAGCTAGCGTCTTATCGAAAAAGAATAAATGTGGAATTTTCACTTCGCCTTATATGGTAAAAATTAATGAAGAAATATCTATAAATGGGATTGATATCAGCGATGAAGAATTTTGTTCCTTGATTGATAGAATAAGACCAGTTGCTGAAAAACTTGATAAAGAAGGCTTTCACGTAACATATTTTGAATTTATGACAGCAATGGCTTTTTTATATTTCTATGAAAAGAAAGTTGATGTGGCTATTATTGAAGTAGGCTTAGGTGGTAGTCTTGATTCGACAAATATTATAAAATCTCCACTTGCATCGGTAATTACCTCTATTTCTATGGATCATATGAATGTTTTGGGTAATACTATCGAAGAAATTGCAGAAAATAAGGCGGGGATTATAAAAGAAAATAGGCCGGTTTTTGTATACCCTCAAACAAGTAAAAAAGCTTTTGAAGTTATTTCAAGTAAGGCGAGTGAAAATTCTGCCAAACTTCTCGCTTTTGAAAAAAATGAAGTTAAAATCTTAGAAGAATCTCAAGTAGGAAATATATTTGATTTTAAATCCTATAAAAATGTTAAAACTAATTTAAGGGGCCACCACCAGATTTATAATGCGTCTCTTGCACTTTTAGTTTTAGATTTCTTCAAAGATGATTTCAATCTTACAGAAAAAGACATTAGACAAGGTCTAGAAGAAGCTTATAATCCAGGCAGACTCGACCTAGTTATGGAAAATCCAAAAGTATTGCTTGATGGGGCCCACAATAAAGAAGCTATAGACTCCTTGATTCTGAGCTTAGAAGATTTTAATTATAAAAGACTAATTGTAGGTTTTTCCATCCTAAAAGACAAAGACCACAAGGATATAATTAAAAAAATAGCTGGTATTTCTGATAAGTTAATAATTACTCATATCGATGATAATCCACGTGCAATGGATACAGAAGATATAAAAAAAGAGGCGGGAGATTTCATTTCTGAAATAAAAATTATTGAAGATAATAAAGAAGCCTTCGAATATTCTATTAGTGAGGCAAATCAAGACGATTTAGTTCTTTGGTGTGGGTCATTATATTTAGTTGGGAAAATATTATCCTTTATTTAATGTAAAATCACTTTAGGCACTAGACAATTATTGCAATTTAATATAAAATATAGGTATAGTAAGTTATTCATAATAAGGGGGAAATATGAAAATAAAGAAATTTATGGCAGGCGCTTTTGCACTAGCAATGGCTCTAAGTCTTTCTGCTTGTGGGGGCGGAAATAAGGAAGCTAGCAATGAAGGAAGCGAAAAGGCAGAAAACACAGGCGAAGCAAAAGTATCAGCAACAATGATTACCGATGATGGTGGTGTCAACGATAAGTCATTTAACCAATCATCTTATGAAGGTCTAAAGGCTTATGAAGAAGAAGGCAAGATCAAGTTTGACTACATTGAATCACACAAGAAAACTGACTACCAACCAAACCTAGAAAGTGCTCTTGATAGTGAATCTGACATCATATTTACTGTAGGTTATGCACTTTATAATGATACAGCTAAGGCAGCTGACGAAAATCCGGACCAAAAATACGCTATCATTGATAACGCAAATATCGATGGCAAAGAAAACCTTGTTGGTATTACCTTTGCAGATAACGAAAACTCTTTCTTAGCTGGTTATATTGCAGGCATGACATCAGAATCTAACAATGTTGGTTTTGTAGGTGGTCAAAAATCTGATGTAATCGATAGATTTGAATATGGTTACAGAGCGGGTGTTAAACAAGCTGCAAAAGAAAAAGGCGTTGATATAGAAGTACAAGTTCAATACGCTAACTCTTTCTCAGACCAAGCTGCAGGTAAAAATATCGCCAACCAAATGTACCAAAATGGTGCTGATGTTGTAATTCATGCAGCAGGTGGTACAGGTATAGGTGTATTTGAAGCTGCTAAAGAAAATGACAAATACGTAATAGGTGTAGACCGTGACCAAAAAGAAGAAGCGCCTGATAACATCCTAGTTTCAACAATCAAAGGTGTTGGCAAGGCAGTTCAACTTACACTTGACGACTTAATTGAAGGCAAATTTGCTGGTGGAGAAACCGTTGCATACCACCTAAGTGATGGTGAAGCTCTAGGAATCGCTTATGGTGATAATGACCTTGTAGCACAAGATGTAAAAGACAAGGTAGAAGAATTAAGACAACAAATCATTGATGGTGAAATAGAAGTACCACAAAATGAAGAAGAATTTAAATCAATGGGATATGAAGACTAATATTCTAATTTAATATTTATAAGTCAATATTCTAACGAAAAAGAGTAGGCTGGGTTCTACTCTTTTTTAATAAAATTTAAGAGTGAGGAAATATGGATAAGTATTTTGATCAAGATCCAATCATAAAAATGAAAAATATCCATAAAAGCTTTGGAGACAAGGAAGTTTTGAAAGGTGTAGACTTCGACCTGCACAAGTGTGAGGTCCATGCCCTATTAGGGGAAAATGGTGCCGGAAAAACTACCCTTATGAATATACTTTATGGTATGTTTGATCCAACAGCTGGAGAAATTCATATAAAGGGTGAAGAAATAATTAATAATTCACCTAAAAAGGCCATAGCGTTAGGAGTTGGTATGGTTCACCAGCACTTTATGCTAATTGAGCCATTTACAGTAACAGAAAATATTATACTTGGCTATGAAGGGAAGGATGGACTTTTCCTAGATAGGAAAAAGGCCAAGGCAGAAATAGAAAAATTATCTCAAGACTATGGCCTATATGTAGATGCTGATGCCAAGGTAGAAGATATTTCTGTAGGTCAGCAACAAAGAGTAGAGATTTTAAAGGCCTTATACCATGGAGCAGACGTTTTAATTTTTGACGAGCCTACAGCAGTTCTTACCCCACAAGAAATAGAAGAATTTATAGAAATTGCACAAAAGCTTACTGAAATGGGTAAATCAATCATAATAATAACCCACAAGCTTGATGAGATAAAGAAAATGGCAGATACCTGTACAATTATAAGGCGTGGGGAATATATCGACAAGGTAAAGGTAAGCGAAGTAGATGAAAATATCCTTGCTGAAAAAATGGTTGGCAGGGATGTATCCTTCAATGTTACAAAAGAAGAAATCGAACTTGGAGAAGAAGTCCTAAAAATAGAAGACCTTTGGGTTAAGGATAATAGGAAAATCGATAAGGTAAAGGGGCTTAATCTTTCAATAAGAAAGGGAGAAATCCTTGGTATAGCAGGTGTAGATGGCAATGGCCAGTCAGAGCTTATAGATGCAATCTATGGAATGCGTGATGTTGAAAAAGGAAAAGTTATCTTTAAGGGAGAAGATATTACAGGAAAATCTCCGAGAGAAGTCCTTGATATGGGTATGACACAAATCCCTGAGGATAGGCAAAAAAGAGGTTTGGTCTTAGAATATTCTATAAAAGACAATCTAATCCTAGAAAGCGTTGATAAAGAACAATTTTCTAAAAATGGTATCTTAGATTTTAAAAAGATTGATAAAAACGCAACTGAATTAGTTGATAAGTTCGATATTAGACCAAATGATATAAACGAACTAGCTGGATCTCTTTCGGGTGGGAACCAACAAAAGGTAATTATAGCAAGGGAAATTTCATCAAATCCTGACCTATTAATAGCAGCCCAACCAACAAGAGGACTTGACGTAGGGGCTATTGAATTTATCCACCAATACCTAGTAGAGCTTAGAAATCAAGGAAAGGCTGTTTTATTAATAAGTTTCCAACTAGATGAAGTTATGGACTTATCTGACAGGATTGCAGTAATCTATGATGGAAAAATTGTAGGTGAACTTGATCCAAAAGAGACAGATGAATTTGAAGTAGGAAGACTAATGGCTGGAGGTAGTAATGACTAATGAAAAAGCAAAAGCTAGAAGACGAATAGCATTTAAAAACTCAACAATAACCTTCACCTTAGTTTCAATCTTGTTAGGTCTACTTGTTGGAGCAATAGTTCTAGCCCTAGCAGGCTACAACCCACTAGAAGCTTATCAGAAGATAATAGAAGGTATTTTTAAATCTCCTAGAAATATGGGCTGGGCAATTGTAAACTCCACACCAATAATACTCACAGGTTTGGGTGTATGTTTTGCCTTCAAGACTGGATTATTTAACATGGGAGCTGAAGGCCAGTTTATAATCGGTACAGTTGTTGGCTTTATGATGGGCTATCTTTTAGACCTGCCACCATTAATCCACGTTTTTGTAACGGTTGTAGTTGCAATCTTAGCTGGATTTATTTATGGCGGTATAGCGGGTTTTGTAAAGGCTAAATTTGGAATCCATGAGGTAATTTCAACAATCATGCTTAACTGGATTGCCTTTTATTTTCAAAACTTTATAGTCTATCGTTTTCAAATGCCAAACTCAATGAATTCTCACAATGTAAAGGAATCGGCTCAGATTACCTTAGTAAAAAATGCAGCACAAAAATATGATGGATTTTTCGGACAATTTTTCAAAGCTCCTATCCACCTAGGTATAATATTTGCAATAATTTGTGCGATTCTCATTTACTATATCCTAGAAAAAACAAGTCTAGGTTATAAATTAAAGGCAGTTGGACTTAACAAAGAAGCATCTAAGTACGGTGGAATCAATGTAAATGCTAAAATTGTCCAATCTATGGCAATTTCAGGTGCTATTTGCTCTCTTGCGGGAGTTAGCCAGATTTTAGGCTATACTTATTCCTTACCAATCCTATCTTCTATGGAAAATTTTGGATTTGACGGACTTGCAGTAGCACTTTTAGCATCAAACAACCCAATAGCTTGTATATTTTCAGGTCTATTTTTAGGATCACTAAAATATGCAGGGGGCAACCTACAAAGAACAATGGGAGTGCCAAGCGAATTAATTTCGATAATTATTGGTACAATAATCCTATTTACGGCAATTCCTCTAATATTTAAGATATTAAAGGCAAAGATCAATAGAAATTCTAAGAGAAAGGCAGGTAAGAAAAATGCTTAATTTGACTGTACTTGGTTTAATAATTGGAAATACCTTATCAAATGCGGCACCGGTGTTACTTGCAGGTCTCGGGGGAATGATGTCTGAAAAATCTGGTGTAGTAAACATCGGACTTGAAGGAATGATGACAATCGGTGCTCTTATAGGGGCAACAGTTGGCTATTATAGCAAAAATCCATGGTTAGGTTTCATCTGTGGTGGTCTTGCTGGTATGTTTTTTGGCCTAATCCATGCTTTCGTATCAGTAACCCTTGCAGGTGACCAAACTATTTCAGGTATAGCTATAAATACCCTTGCACCTGGTCTAGCACTTTTCTTATCAAGGATATTTTTTGATGGAGCAACCCAAACTCCTTCAATCGCCCTTGAAGATAAGATTCCAAGATTATTTGACGGCTTAATTAAAAATCAGGCTCTAAAAAATATTTTCTCCCAATATGCGAATGTATATATTGCCTTAATATTTGTAGTTTTAGTCTATGTATTCTTATATAAGACAAAATGGGGACTAAGAGTAATAGCTGTTGGCGAACACCCAGTAGCGGCAGAAAGTCTTGATATATCTGTTGTTAAAACAAGATATTTAGCGGTAATGTTTTCTGGCTTCATGGCAGGCTTAGGTGGTGCATCTATGTCACTTGCTGTAGTAAGTGTGTTTTCACCAACTCTAATAGCAGGCCAAGGCTATATTGCCCTAGTATGTGTAATCTTTGGTAATTGGAGACCTCAAGGAGTTCTTATAGGATCACTTTTCTTTGGTCTAACCCAAGCTATTGCAACATATCTAACAGGCACACAAATTCAAATACCAATGGAATTTATCTCAATGATTCCTTATATTTCAATCCTTATTTTCTTAATATTATTTAACAAAAAATCATCTGCTCCAAAGGCAAGTGGTAAACCATATTTGACGGAAGATATTGGATAGAAAAATCGTCCCCGGACCTTAGTCTGTGGGACGTTTTTTCTTTATCAAATTTGATGTAGTGAAAAAATCTGAAGGATAAGCCTTCTTGTTGTTTCGTTTTTTGATTGAAAGAATAAATAGTTTTTCTTTGGCCCTTGTAATTGCCACATAAAATACCCTTCTTTCTTCTTCTAAGGATTTTATTGGATCTTTTTCATAATCAATAAGAGGAAATTCGTTTTTTAGAAGATCGACTACGAAAACTCTGTCATACTCAAGCCCCTTAGACCTATGAATAGTTTGTAGTATAAGACTTGAATCTGTCTTAAGTCTTAAATTTTTTCTTAAATTAATTATCTTGTGATTAAAATCCTCAACAGTATCTAGGTCTTTTGTGAAATTTGTTAAGCTTTCTATAAACAAATCCTTATTTAAAGTTTCCTCACCAAACTTATTTGACTTTAAGCTAGCATAATCTTTGTAGCCTAAATATTTATAAATATAAGAAATTTTTCTTGAAAGAGGTAGTTTTCTAATGTGAATTAGTTTTTTCTCAATATCATAGAGGGAATTTCTTCTATCATAATCAAGGATTTCATAGAAAAATTCAAATATATCTTGGTTTAAGGGCTTGGTGCTAAGCTTTTCTATTTCAGTTCTTTTGAGAAATGTTTTTATCTTATAGTAAATATTTTCAAAGGCATCGTCATTATTAAAGTCTTCTGAAAATTTAATCACATCAAAAATATCTACAATAATTTGTGATTTGAAAAAATCTAGAAAGTCATCGTTGATTGTAAAGTCAATGTCATCTTCTAAAAGATAAGTGACAAGATTTATGGCAGAGATATTGTTTCTAAAAAGAATTGAATTCGTTTTCTTCCTATCAAGGTTTTTAATTATATACCTATATTGATCATAGGAATCTTTTAGAGTTTTAATCTCAATATCAGGACCATTTTCTTTTTTACTTATAATTTCCTTTTCATACCTAAATTTGTTTTCTTTTATAAAACTATTTGCAAGATAAGATATATTTTTAGTAGACCTGTGGTTCTCATTCATGACAATTATTTCAGATTTAGGATAATAGGATTTAAAATTAAGTAGGTACTCAGGTTCTGCTGCCCTAAAAGAATAGATAGACTGGTCATCATCTGCTACAACCATTAGATTATCATTCTTCTTTACAATTTCCCTAAGAATTTTAAATTGAAGTAGGGATGTATCCTGGCCTTCATCTAGCTGGAAATAATCGTATTTATTATGGATGGACCTTAAGAGATTTGGATTATCAAGGAGGAGATTTAGGGCAAGTGTTTGCATATCATCAAAATCTATATAAGAATTTTTAATTTTGAAATCTTCATAGGTCTGATAGATTTTCTCAACATTTTTAATCCTAACGTTTTTTAGGTAAGAAATATCAAGCATTGCATTTTTCATGTAGGATGTTTCAGTAAAAAATCTTAACAAATCTTCTCTTGATATTTTTTTATTATTTATATCTTGAAATATTCTCCTTACCAGATCATACTTATTAAAATTATCCTCAGATTCTATAAGTCTTAATTCTTTTTTATATTTTTTTTGGTAGTTTCTAATAATAAGATAGCAAAAAGCATGGATGGTCATGATGTTGGTATCGTCTTTTCCATACCTATTTTTCATATCGATAGCCTGGGTTCTTGAAAAAGTCAGGGTTAAAATCTTTTTAGGATTAGTAATTTTGCCTAAATTATTTATCCTTTCAAGAAGCATGGTAGTCTTGCCAGCGCCAGGCACTGCAAGGACTAGGCAAGGTCCATCTACAAAATTTGCTGCCTTATTTTGTATGTTTGTAAGTCTCATATTAATATAATACCATATATTTTTTTGAAAAATATGATAAAATAGTAGTTAGGTATAGTATAATAAAAGAAGTAGAATAATTATATGGGGG
>CAUPHU010000048.1:0-10438 GCA_963511095.1 uncultured Anaerococcus sp.
CCCTGATAAAGTATTTGGTTGATTTATATTTACCAACACGATTTGACAAAGAGCCATAAAAAATATTCTATTTTTCAAGTAAAGCTATGGTTTCTAGATGTCTAGAATTTGGGAATTGGTCGTAGATTTCATAGTCTTTTATTTCAAATCCTCTCTCTATAAAAGTTTTTAGGTTTTCCATTTGAGTTTTTGGGTTACAAGAGATGTAGACAAATTTTTTGCAGTCTATGTTTAGAATTTTTTCAAGTGATGCCGGACTTATCCCAGCTCTTGGTGGGTCTAAGACTACAACATCGTATTTATTACCCACTTTTTCTATTTCCTCTAAAACATCTCCGCAGAGAAAATTAACATTATCTAGGCCGTTTAATTTTGCATTTTCTTTTGCTTTTTCTACAGCTTCTTCTACTATTTCTATACCTGTGGCAGATCTTGCTACACTTGCCATAAGCTGTGTTATTGTGCCAGTACCAGAATATAAATCTAATACATCCATCGTTCTATCAATTTCTGCAAGTTCAAAGGCTTTTTGGTAGAGTTTTTCTGCTGTATAAACATTTGGTTGGAAAAATGAAAATGGTGATATCCTAAATTCAAGTCCCATCATTTCTTCTGTGATGTATTCCTTGCCATAGATTAATTTAATCTTTTCTGGAATAACAGCATCTGCTACAGAATCATTTAGGACATGGTAAACAGAGAAAATTCTTCCTTCAAGGTCAATATCTAAAAGCATATGGAGAAATACCCTAAGCCTTGTTTCATCTAGGGTGTTTTCGCTTGTTGTAACAAGGATTACCATAATTTGTCCTGTATGCATGGCTTTTCTTACAACAAGGTGTCTTAGAAGGCCTTCTTTTCTCATTTTGTGGTAAAATTCGGTTTCTTTCTCCCTAAAATATGCTTGAACTTTTTCCCTAATTGTATTAAAGTCACTATCTACAATATTACAGTTTTTACAGTCTACTATTTCATAAAATCTTCTTTTTCTATGAAGACCTAAGATGAGAGGTCCACCCTTTACAGCATCTCCAAAGGTGTATTCCATCTTGTTTCTATAGCCTTTTGTAACTTGTGATTGGTTTATCCTTATGTCCTCATCATATCTTATGCCATGTTCTATAAAAAGATCTTTTATCATACCGTGCTTTAGCATAAGTTCAGTTTCATAAGGAACTTTTTGATATGCACACCCACCGCAAACCCCTGCATTGGGACAATATTCTCTTGCGTTTTCGAGTTTTGACTCTTCAAGAAGTTCTATAAATTTGCCCTTTATTCTTTCTTTATTTTTCTTGCCGGGTTTTACCCTTACAGTTTGGCCCAAAAGGCCACCTTTAAATTCTACTTTCCTGTCGTTTTTATCAAAACCAATTGAAATATTTGGATACTTCATTTGGCTAATTTTTATATCTTTAGTCGGTCTTTTTTTCATCTATACTCCAAAATTTATTTATTATTTTTTCAAATTCTTTTTTATTATCTGCCATTACTTGATTTGTCCAATGTTTTGGGAAAAGATTCATATATTTTTTCCAAGAATACCTATCATCCAAAAGATAAATTATTCCCCTATCTTCTTCTCCTCTAATAACCCTGCCTGCTGCCTGAAACACCTTGTTGAGTCCTGGATAAGTATATGAATAATCAAAGCCATTGAAGCCTTCCTTATCAAAATGATACTTTATCAAATCTCTTTCCTTAGAAACTCCCGGCATACCCACAGAAATTATCATTGAACCAATTAGCCTATCCCCTATAAGGTCTACACCTTCGGAAAATATTCCACCTAAAACCAAAAATCCAACCTTATTGGATTCATGGGTAAATTCATTTAGAAAATCATTCCTATCTTCAGCAGTCATAATTCTTTCTTGGCAAATTATATCACCATCAAAAACGTCTTTATAATATTCTGCCACATCTTCCATATAGGAATAGGAAGGGAAAAATATAAAATAGTTACCTTTTTTGCTTGTCACAAAATCATTTATAGATTCTGCAACCCGGGCAAGATTTCTATTCCTATCCCTATACCTTGTTGAAATATTCCTTTTAAAAATCAAAAGGTGATTTGGATTAAAGGGCATATCAAGCCTTAATTTTAGGGAGTCTTCTCCTGCCAATGCTTTTATAAAATACCCCATCGGTGAAAGTGTGGCTGAGAAAAATATAGAAGATCTTGCGAGCTTATACTTATTTTTAAGGACTTCCCTTGGGTCGACACATTTTATTTCAAAAGACCTCTCCATGCTCTCCTTATCATAAGAAATTACATTATAAAAACCTTCTGTAAAATAATCTGAGATTTTTAAATACTTATTTATTTCAAAATAAAGATCTAATACCAATTCATAAGAAGGATGGTCAGTTTTTTCTACTAAAAATTTCTCCATTCTTTTTGATAGGGAAATCAAGTCCTTATCAAGTATATCTATGTATTCATCTGTAAAATAATATGGATTTTTCTTGGCTAAAGTTCCTAGCTTATAGAAATCTTCAGTGATTTTAGAAAGACTGTTTTTAAGCTTCTTATCTTTCTTATCATCCAATTTTTTGTCTAGCGAAATAAAATCTGAATCCTTAAATGTGTAAGAATACATATCCCTAGTTCTCTCTAAAAGATTATGGGCTTCATCGATTAAAAATACATAGGAATCTATAACTTCTTCGAAAAATCTCTTCAAAAAGACATTTGGATCAAAAACATAATTGTAATCGCAAATCACAAAGTCTGCGTAAGTGCTAATATCAAGCTCAAATTCTAATGGACATACCATATATTTTTTTGCGTACTCGATAATTATATCATAGTCTATAATATTTTCATTAGCTAATATATCTTTTAGGGCATCATTTACCCTATCAAAGTGACCCTTAGCATATGGACAATCCACTGGATTACAAGATACTTCATCATTTAAACAAATTTTTTCCTTACTAGTAATGTGAAGAGCCTTTATAAATAGACCTTTTTCCTCAAGTAGATGAAGGCTTTTTAGGGCTTCTTTTGCTATGGTATTTTTACTTGTCAGATAAAAAATCTTATCAATTAGATTTTCTGGCATTGATTTTATGCTAGGGAAGATAGTTGATATGGTTTTGCCAATGCCCGTTGGTGCATCTACAAAAAGATTTTTCTCATCTAGTATGGCAGTATAAACGGCCACAGCCATCTTCCTTTGACCTTTCCTATAAGTTTCATAGGGAAATTCTAAATCTTTAATACTTATATTTCTTTTTTCAACATTTTTAGCTAGAATTTTTGAAAAAATAAGATATTCATCTAAAAGATTATTATAAAAATCCTTAAGTTCATCAAAAGTGAAAATTTTTTCGTAAACTTTCGACTTATAATCTTCTATAGACACATAAGTTAGAGAGATAAGCATTTTTTCTTGATTTTCATCTAAAGCAAAAAAATAGGCATAGCACATAGCTTGTGCCCAGTGCAGTTTGTTATCATCTGTGAGTTCGTCAAGGTCTCTAGAGGATGATTTAATCTCATCGATTAGATAAAGATCATCTTTTTTTCCTAGTCCATCTGCCCTACCTTCAATCTCAAATTCTACGTTTTTATAGGTCGTAATGTTTTTTAATTTATATTCTTTTTTATAGGTCTTATCATATTGAGATTGGATTTTTTGATGAGCCCTAATTCCTTCAACCATCCTAGTATTGTCTCTAAATCTGTTGTCAATATCTCCAGATCTCATAACAAATTCAATTAAATTTCTTACAGATGTCTTTATTTTCATAGCTTCTCCTAATTTCATTATACTCTAATGGGTATAAATTAAGAAAGGAGGATTTTATGAACGAAACAATTAAAACCCAACTAAATCACAGAACAATTAGAGAATTTAAAGATGAAAAGATTGATGAAAAGGTAATTTCATACCTACTTGATGTTGTAAACATGTCTGCTTCTTCAAATGGGATGCAAAATATGTCTGTAATAAGAATTACTGATCAAAAAATAAAGGATGCCCTAGCAGAAAATGGTAATCAAGAATATATGAGAAGGGCTCCTGAGCTTTGGATTTTTATAGTAGATCTTAAGAGAAACTATGAAATAGCTAAAGAAATGGGAAAGGAAAATGATAATATAATTAGCTTTGATAAGTTTATTCAAGGCTTTACTGATGCTATAATTGCAGCACAAAACCTTACAGTTGCGTGCGAGTCCCTGGGACTAGGAGCGAATTATTTTGGCAATATCCACAACGATACAAAGAAGGTAATAGAACTTTTAAACATGCCAAAATTAACTTATCCTGCTGTTGGAGTTGGTTTTGGAGTACCAAATCAAAATCCTCAGTTAAAACCAAGACTTGATATGAAATTAAAAACCTATGAGAATACCTATAAGACCTATGATTCATACCTAGATATGATCAAAGAATATGATAAAGAAATGACAACCTACTATGATTTAAGAGAATCTGGAAGAAAGAGTGAATCATTTTCTAGTCAAATACTCAAAAAACAAGGATCTATTATTAAAAACCGTAATAAAATGTTTGAGACCCTTAAAGATCAGGGTTTTGTCTTAGAATTTGATTAAATACTTTATTAATTTCTTCTTTTAGTCTATAATAGATATATCAGAGTAGGTAAAGAGCGCTAGTGCTGGAAAATGGGTTGTTGTTTCCAGACGAATTTCCGATTCTTTACCGCAACCGCTGACCTCTGATAGAAAGGGGAAATATGAATAAAAAAATTAGCGTAGACGGATTAGTAAAGGCAGGCGCACTTGCCGCCCTATCTATTGTCCTATCAAGGTTTTTGGGATTCTTTATCACTCCTACCATGAAAATTTCTTTTGGCACCCTGCCACTTATGATTTCAGGTATGATGTTAGGTCCAGTCTTGGGAGGACTTACAGGGATAGTTTCAGACCTCATAGGGGTTATGATAAATGCAGGTGGTACACCTCATTTAGGATTTACCTTTGGAGCACTTCTAACTGGTGCCATGCCAGGTCTGATAAGTCTTTATTGTAAAAAGAAGAATATAAGTTTAAAAATTGAAGTTCTTCTAATTATTATCTTTGTCTATGGTATAAGCCACAATCTTTTGACACCACTATGGCTTAGTCAATTGTACCAAACACCTTACAAGGTTTTGATTGTAAGTAGATTGCCAAAGGTATTATTAGACGCTGTTATAAACTATATCTTGCTTTATTTCTTTGCATCTAAAATAATTCCAAGAATGAATGAAGTAAGTAACTAAATTTACAAATCAAAAAAGTCCCATCACTTAATTACCCTAGAGTGATGGGATTTCTTTTTTGGCTCTTTGTAAAATCGTGTTTAAATAAGTATTATTTACTTCTACCAACGCGATTTATTATAGACCCTTTTAATTATTTTCTTCTATAAATTTATTTATTAAATCGACTACTTCTTTTTTAAAAGAATCATCACCCGCATAACCTACGACAAGATTACCGTGTTCTTTAACTTTACCAACCACCATAAGGTTTCTGTATAGTTTATTTTCTCCTGTTCCCTGGTATCTCATATCAGTGATAATTCCGATGATCATTCTTGGAAAATCAATCCCATGATCTATCTCAAATTCTCTCATCACACCATGGGCCATTATTTCTGCACTTACACCATCATCTATGGTTAGCCCATCTAGATTTGCAATCAAAATGTTTGATTCTTTTAAGTGTGCTGTGTCTGCTTGTGATATTTTTATATCTGTTATAATTGCGTCGTTATTTTTTTTATCATTTATATCTGCATTTCTTTGTGGAACATATAATTCTAATTCAGTATTTTTTTCTATATAAGATGCTAAATCTTCTGTCCACCTAAACATTGCGTCATTAAAGAAATGACTAGCTAAGTATCCTTTCAATCTTTACTCCTTAAAAACTTCTGCCAGCTCCGCCGCCTCCGGATGAGCCTCCTCCTCCGGAGAATCCACCGCCTGAGCCACCACCAAAGCTTGATCCTCCCCATGAGCCCCATGAGCTCCACGAATCATCATCCCAACTTGACCAACCCGGTCCAAATCTAGGATAACCATAGCGTCTACGTCTTCTAAATCCGCCGCCTCCCCTATAATTGTTGTTTTTGTTTATAATATTTGAAATTATTATAAAGACAATAATTATAAAGAGGATTGTGCCTAGGGAAATTCCTCCTTCGTAGTACTCTTCTTCTAGTTCATTTTGATATCCTGTATAATCTTTTTCAAGATCTATATCATATTCTGCTGCTATTTCTCCTACGACAGCATTAAATCCTTCATTTAATCCTTTTGAATAATCCCCATCTCTAAGATAATCAATCATAAAGTTATCAATTATTCTACCAATTTTTCCATCATTGAGTCTTCCTTCTATGCCGTAGCCTGTAATGATGTTGATTTGGTTTTTCCCTTTATTTTCTGATTTGAGTAGAAGGATAAGGACACCATTTTTTTCCTTTTGGTCTCCTATCTTCCAAGAATTAAAGATCTCAGTGCCATAATAAGACCCCTCTAAGTCTTCTGGATTATTTAGGGTCATAACTATTACTTGGCTACCTGTTTTATCTTCTAATTGCCTATTGGTCTCATTGACATTATCTTTGGTTTCTTGATCTAGAACATTTAATTCATCAAGATAATAATCTTTTGTTGGGCTTGGAATTTTAGCATAGGCATTTTTTTGAAAAAGGCATAAAAATACTACTACTAATATCCAAATTCTTTTTAATTTTGCCTTTCTCATTATTTAACTCCTAGTTACCAAAGTCTACTTTTGGTGCATCCTGTGCACTAGCGTCTGCCTTAAAATATTCTGCTGGATCATATCCAGTAAATTTAGCTATGATATTTGTTGGGAATTTCCTTATATCTGTATTGTAAGCTTGTACGGCCTCGTTATAATTCTTTCTTTCTGTAGATATCCTATTTTCTGTACCTGCAAGTTCGTCCATAAGTTGTACAAACTGGGTATCAGCCTTAAGTTCTGGATAGGCTTCTACAACTACATTTATATCTCCGATAGCTTTAGTTAGCTCTTCATTAGCCTCTGCTAGCTCTTGTGGACCCTTTGCTTCTTGTATGCCAGCCCTAGCATTTGTAACCTTAGTTAATGTTTCTGATTCGTGATCTGTATAGCCTTTTACAGTGCTTACAAGATTTGGAATAAGGTCTGCCCTTCTTTGAACTACGTTTTGTACTTGTGCATAAGCTTGATTTACATTTTCACGACTTCCTGCAAGTCTATTATAGGTTGGTACAATCATAACAAGCGCAATTACTATGATAGCAATTATAGCAATTAATACACCTGCTGCACCTGATCTTTTCTTTTTATTTATCATTTTTTTCCTCCTAAGTAATATTCTCTCTTTATTTATACCCATTTAAGATGATTACTTTATTATTTTGAAGAGATTTTTTAACATCTATGATTCTTTGATTAGAAGAACCCCTAAATTTTAGCTTTAAATCCTTCAATGCTTCGATAAATTCTCCATCTACTAAGACATCAATTTCTTCCAAGATTTCTCTTGCAATTTTAATATTCATCAAATCTTCAAATACAAAGCCTGTATAGACCCAAATAGTTTTATCTATTTCTTTTCTAATGTTTTTAAGGGCTTTTAAAAGTCCCATTGGATTTTCAAAAGGCTCTCCTCCTAAGACTGTAAGACCTTCTACTTCTTTTAGTTTAAGATATGAGATAACTTCTTTTTCGGCATCTTCATCCCATTTTTTTCCGTAGTTAAAGTCCATATAGTCTGTATTAAAGCAGTTTGGACAATTTCTATCGCAACCTGTTAGGAAAAAAGTGGTCCTGATACCAGGACCATTTGCTACATCATATTTTCTAATTTGTGCGTAGTTCATATATGAAGTACTCTCGCTTTTATCTCTTTTGTTCTGCCTTCATTCCAGAAGTTTTCTCCAAGATATCCGCAAGTTCTCCTTACAACAGTTAGTGTTGCCCTATCGTGGTTACCACAATTTGGACAATACCAATTATTTTCATTATCTAATAGAATTTCTCCATCATAGCCACAATTGCCACAATAATCGCTTTTTGTGTTAAATTCAGCATATTGGATATGATCATAAATATATTCTATCATAGTAAGGACTGCTTCAATATTATTAGTCATATTTGGAATTTCAGCATAGGAAATACAACCGCCAGTGGATAATTTTTGAAATTCTGATTCAAAATCAAATTTATCAAAAACACTTATATTTTCTCTAACATCCACATGGAAGGAATTTGTGTAGTATCCCTTGTCAGTAACATCTTCTATTTCTCCAAATCTTTCCCTGTCTATGGATGCAAACCTATGAGTTAAGCTTTCTGCAGGTGTGCCATAAACGGCAAAGGCAATACCATACTCATCTGTCCACTCTTCTTTCTTGTTATTTAACATTTCCATAATCTTCATGGCAAAATCGTGGCCCTTTTTTGTGGTGTGGCTTTCTCCTACAGTTAGTTTAGTGGCTTCATATATTCCAATATAGCCAATTGTAACTGTTGCATAGCCATTTTCTAGAAGTGGTTTTATAGATTCGTGCTTTTTAAGCCTTGCTATTGCGCCGTGTTGGAAGTGGATTGGTGAAGAATCACTTGTTACTTTTGACAAATGTTCATACCTTAATAGGCCAACTTCTTTAACTAATTCTAATCTCTTTTCTAGGATTTCAAAGAATAAGTCTTCGTCTCCATTAGATAGGATTCCTATTTGTGGAAGGTTTATTGTACAAACTCCCATATTAAATCTTCCGTCAAATTTGAAGTCTCCGTATTTATCTTTGTATGGCGGAAGAAATGCCCTACAACCCATTGGAGAAAATACATTGCCTTCGTAATTTTCACGCATTTTTTTCGCTGAAATATAATCAGGATACATTCTCTTTGCAGTACATTTGGCTGCAAGCCTTGTTAGGTCAAAGTATTTAGAATCTGGGTTAATATTATTTTCATCTAATACATATATTAACTTTGGAAAAGCTGGTGTTACATAGACTCCCTGGTCGTTTTTAATACCTTGAATTCTTTGTTTAAGAATTTCTTTGATTATTTCAACTGTTTGGTCAAGGTATGGGTCGTTTTCATCTGTGTGCATGAAGAGAGTCACAAATGGTGATTGGCCATTTGAAGTCATAAGTGTGTTGATCTGATACTGGATTGTTTGGATTCCGCTTTCTAGATCTCTTTTTGTTAGAGCATCTGCCATTTCTTTTGCCTTATCAGTATCTCCTAAAATTTCCTTTGACAATTTCATATTCTTATCAAAAGATTTTTCAAGATATGGGCTTAGGCAAGCTATGTTTATAGATTGTCCACCATATTGGTTAGATGCAATTTGTGCTATAATTTGTGTCATAACATTGCATGCAACCTGGAATGACTTTGGTGTTTCAATCATCTTATCATTTACAACTGTTCCATTATCTAACATATCTTTCATATCAACCAAGCAGCAATTAAAAATTGGTTGGATTAGATAATCAAGGTCGTGTATATGTATAGCTCCTGATTCATGAGCTTCTACAAGATCTGCTGGTATAAGTTTTCTTTTTGCTATATCCTTGGCTACTTCGCCGGCTATAAGGTCTCTTTGGGTTGAAGCAATAATTGGATTTTTGTTTGAGTTTTCATCCATTACATCTATATTTGTTTGATTTAAAAGTCCGATTATTTCATCGTCAGATGTATTTTGCTCACGTTTATAGGCCTGAACTGATTTGTATGATTCATAAGCCTTGGCAGTAGCTGGGTTTTTCCTATCAATTAGTTTATAGTAGACTAAGTCCTCGATTTCATAAATTGAGATTTCTCTTTTATTTTTAGATCTCTCTTCAATCTCACAAGCTATCTCATCCGCCTGGCCTTCCACATAAATACCACTTGGGGAATGCATGGCTTTTTCTATAGCTATGGTGATTTTATCTTTATTAAAATAGACCTTAGTCCCATCTCTTTTTATTACCTGTAACATTTTTACCTCCGAAATTGTACACTAATATCATATCACATTTGCTATAGAAAGTAAAATCATTTATACTATATATAGTGGTTATGAATTTCATTTTACTATATGTAGTATAAATCCCTAGAAATAGCCAAAGTAAAAAACGGAGTAATTTTACTTACCCCGTTTCTCTTTAAAATCAATTATTTTCTTTTAAATTCTAACTTATCATCTACTAAATCAAGTATGGCTGTATCCTTATCGGATATTTTTCCTTCGATAATAAGTCTACCTAGTTGAGTCTCAACATTTCTTTGTAGGTAACGTTTAACTGGCCTTGCACCATATTCTACATCATAAGAATTGTTTAGGATATATTCTTTAGCAGCTGGTGTAACTTCTAGTTTGATATCCCTATCAGCTAGTCTATCTCTTATATTATCGATTTGTAGGTCGATAATCTTATATACTTGATCACTTGTAAGTGG
>CAUPHU010000049.1:0-10340 GCA_963511095.1 uncultured Anaerococcus sp.
AACCCATGATACAAAAAAACTGTATACACGATTTCCAATCGTGCTCCTTCAACCGCTCGGACAGCTCTCCATACTACAATAACTTACTATACCCTTCTAAAATATGATTGCAAAACTATATAGAAAACTTATAAAATACTTTTAAAATATGGTATAATTGTTTAGTAGAAAGGAAAAAGATGGCAAAAGCTTTATATAGACAATATCGACCTAAGGTTTTTAACGAAGTCTTGGGCCAAGATAAGGTCATAAACGTATTAAAAAATCAGATAAAAAACAAGAACTTTTCTCATGCTTATCTATTTGCTGGAGAAAGAGGTTGTGGTAAAACCACAGCAGCCAAAATTTTTGCTAAAGCAATAAACTGTCTTAATCCACAAGATGGCTCTCCATGTCTAGAATGTGAAAACTGCAAGGCAATCGAAGAAGAGACCAGTCTTGATGTTGTAGAGATGGACGCTGCAAGCAATAGGCGAATAGATGATATAAGAAACTTAAGAGACAATGTTATCTATCCACCAGCAAATCTAAAATATAAGGTCTATATCATAGATGAGGCCCACATGATTACAAGAGAAGCCTTTAATGCCTTATTAAAAATCATGGAAGAGCCACCAAAACATCTTGTATTTATTTTAGCTACCACAGAAATTGATAAGATACCTAAAACAATTTTATCTAGGGTACAAAAATTTGAATTCAACAAGATTGATGCATCTAAGATTAAAGAACAGATTAATATTATATTAAAAGATCTAGATGTAAAAATGGAAAATGAAGCTATAGATCTTATTATAAGAAAAGCTAAGGGAGCCATGAGGGATGCCCTAAGTATATTAGACCAAGTTCTATCTTTTGATAAAGAAGAATTCCTACTAAAAGATGTCGAATTTATCCTAGGTTCGGTAGATTTTGAAAAGGTTGATAAGCTTGTAGAAAATATTATTATTAAAGACCAAAAAGAAAGCCTAAATTCTCTTATTAAAATAAGAAATGATGGCAAGTCTAATCTTGATATAGTCGATTCCTTGATCAATTTCTATAGGGATTTGATGGTTCTTTGCATAAGTGGGGATGAGGAAAATTTTGAAAACCAAGACAGACTCGACCTACTAAAATGTAGGTTAAAGAATATAAATCTTGATAGAATACTTACAAGCCTTGATGTATTAAATGAGTATGCTATTAAGATTAATAATTCATCTAACACAGATATATTAACTGAAGTATTGGTTTTAAGACTAATTGATACTGTAGATATGAAAAGTATCGTTTCTAGGCTTGATAAACTTGAAAGAAGCGGACATTCTGATATAGTCGACACTGTAAATTCTATAATAGATAACAGGCTTAAAAATATTTCCATTACAGCTAAGGAAAATAATATTAATAAAAAAGACACAAGCGAAATGATTGAGGACAAGATTGAAATCAGTGACCAATACTCGGAAGATTTAGTAAAATCTCAAGAATATCAAGAAGTCGCAGTAGAAAATGAACGATTAGAAAAAAATAATCCAGTCAAGGAAGAAATTGCTAATGACAACATTAACTTAGATCAAAATACTCTTCTTGAAATAAGACAGATGATTGTATCAACTTCTGGCACAATGTTAAATACCTTATTTAATGATGAAGGATTTAATTATTCTTACGATGGTAATAATTTTACTTTAATCATAAAGGATGAATTTTACAGGATTTTTATCGAAACAAAAACAGATGAAATTGGACAAAACCTGACATATATTCTAAAAAATGAAACAAATTTTAGCCTTGTAACTGGTGAATTTGAAAAAAAAAATTCTGAAAAAAATATTATAAATGATGACAGTATCACTAAAAATAATGATACAATCAATAAATTAAAAGAGATTTTTGCAGATGATTTAATAATAAAATAGGAGGAAATTATGGCAAGAAATTTTAGAGGCGGAATGCCAAACATGAACAACATGATGAAGCAAGTTAAGAAAATGCAAGAGGAAATGGAAAGAGCCCAACAAGAGCTTGAAGAAAAAGAATTTACCTCTTCTGCAGGTGGTGGAGTAGTAGAAGCTTCAGTATCAGGTAAAAAGGTAGTTACATCTATAAAAATCAATCCAGACGTAGTAGACCCTGATGATGTAGAGATGCTAGAGGATTTGATTATGGTTGCAATTAATGATGCATCAAGCAAAGCAGACAAATTTAACGAAGAAAACATGGGTAAGTTAACTGGTGGAATTAATATTCCTGGCTTAATGTAATGGCTATTTTACCAGAATCATTAAACAACCTTATAGAACAATTTCAGAAGCTGCCAACAATAGGTAGAAAAAGCGCGGAAAGACTCGCCATGAGTATCGTTGATGAGGATATGAAAAGTGTAGAAGCTTTCTCAAAATCTTTGATGGAAGTCAAAGAAAGAATTCATCACTGCAATATTTGTGGCAACCTTACTGAAGAAGATACATGCAAAATATGTAGGGATTTCACAAGAGATGAAGAATACCTATGCATAGTTGAAGATGTAAGAAATCTTATCGCTATAGAAAAATCAGGTGCCTATAGGGGAAAATATCATGTATTAGGAGGTCTTATATCACCATCTGATGATATTAGTCCAGATAAATTAAATATTGATAAGCTTATTGAAAGACTAGATAATGAGAATATCAAGGAGATAATTCTCGCAATATCTTCAACAATAGAAGGTGAAACCACTATTCTTTTCATAAGCAATTTGCTTAAGGGTAGGAATATTAAAATTTCTAAAATAGCCCAAGGCATTCCAGTAGGATCACACTTAGAGTACTTTGATCAACTCACCTTAGAAAGGGCGCTGGAAGATAGGAGAGACGTTAGTGAATAGAATTAAAAAAATATTCTTTGTACTAGTTCCCATTTTACTATTATCAGGATGTTTCTTAGCTAAAAACAAAAAAGTAAACAAGACAGAGGATATTAAAAAAGATGTAATAGAGGTCGAAAAAACTCCTATTACAAACAAAATGAATATAAAATCTGCAAGTTTTGCTTCTGATATTATATTAGATAGGATGAGTAAAGATAAAGAAAAATCTTACAATGTTACAAAAATAAATAATTATTCGCAAATTGAATCATTAGATTTTGATGTAGCAGTTGTTCCTGCCTACCAGGTAGTCGATTTGTATAACAAAACAGATGGAAATATAAAGCTTGCAGCAATTACAATGCTAAATAATATCCATATAATAAGTGATAGACAGATCAATAATCCAAAAGATATGGCCGGAAAAACTATAATGGTACCAGAACTTAATGAATCGATGAATAAGCTTATTGAATCAAAATTAGGATTTATAAAAAATTTGATGAAAATAAAAACTGAGTTCTATTATAGCCAGAAAGATATAGTGAAAAATCTTGAAAATTCTGATAATATTATAGCTTTCTTATCAGAGCCTTACTACTCAAAAGCTATATCAAAAAACGATTATTATAAGTTTGACATCAATAATGCGATTTCAATGATTCCGGGTTCGAAAAACGAATCAGAAGGAGATTTCTTATCTGAGGTATTAATAGCTAATAAAAACTATTTAAAGGACAATAAAGAAAGTTTTGATAAGTTTTTAGCTGACTATAAGAATGCTCAGAATGAAATTGATGAAGGGGATGTCTTATCTCAAGGTATAATAAATAACTATGATATAACAAATGAAGAAGCAATTAAAATCTTTAAATCAATGGATAGTACCTTTATAGATTCAGATACAATGGCTGGTGTCTTTGAGATATACCTAGATAAACTTGAAAAATTAGATAAAAATATATTCTTAGGTGACAGACCATCTGATGATTTGTATTATAAAAAATAGAGGTCGCAAAGTAAAATTAAAATAATAAATTAAATAAAGAAACTATAAAACAGACGCTGAAAATCAGCGTCTGTTTTTGTGTGGTGGAGATGAAGGGAGTCGAACCCTTGTCCGTGAAAGCTTCACCAACGGCATCTACAAGTTTATTAAGTTTTTAAATTTCGCATATAAAATAAAAAACTTACAAAAAATCTATATGCTAGCTTCATAGTACTAAATATATCTCAAAGCTTCGATATATTAGTTGTCGCCAAATTATAAAACAAATATTAAGCCTGCGACGGACCTAATATTCATTGCCGTCCTATTACTAGGCAGCTAGTGCGAAGTTTGCTTCGCTATTTTCGTTTGCGTTTATATTTAATTATCAATTTACGTTTTGATATACGACTTGCAGCCAGAGCCTCTTCGATCACGTCGAAACCATGGCATCCCCATATAGGATGATTATACTAAGTTTATATTCCTTGTCAAAAGGGCAAAAATTTTATAAAATTGTAATAGGAAAGGTTTTAGAATATTTTATCCTTTAATGGGGTATAAAATTACTAAGAACAAAATTAACAAATTAGGAGGGCTTATGAGAAACGCAAACAATACAGCAGCAATGCTTTTAGCTGGTGGACAAGGTTCTAGGCTAAAGGCTTTGACAAGGAACATGGCAAAACCGGTAGTGCCATTTGGAGGAAAATATCGTATTATAGATTTCGCCCTTAGTAACTCTACAAATAGTGAAATTAAGGATATAGGGGTTCTTACTCAGTATAAACCTCAATTACTTAATGAGCACTTAGGAATTGGAGCGGCCTGGGATTATGATAGAAATTTTGGTGGCCTTAGAATTTTAACCCCATACTATACAGAAGATGGGGGTAGATGGTTTGAGGGAACTGCCTCTGCTATTTATGAAAACATAAATTACTTAGATCAAGTTAATCCTGAATATGTACTTATTTTATCAGGCGACCATATTTATAAAATGGATTATAGGGAGCTTCTTGATGTTCATAAAAAGAAGGGGGCCGACTGTACAATCGCTGTTATGGAAGTAGATTGGGATGAGGCAAGCCGCTTTGGTATTATGAATACTGATGAGGATGGTAAGATTGTAGAATTTGAAGAAAAACCTGAAAATCCAAAATCAAACCTAGCTTCTATGGGTATTTATGTATTCAATTGGAAAATCCTTAGAAAAGAACTTATCAAAGACTATGAAGATAAAGATTCTACTAATGATTTTGGCCATGACATTATTCCAAAAATGCTAGACCAAGGCTCTCCATTATATGTATATAAATGCGAAGGCTATTGGAAAGATGTAGGAACTGTAAGGAGTTTCTGGCAAGCAAACCTAGACCTCATTGATCCAGAAAATGAACTAGATATTTATGATGATAATTGGAAGATTTATACTAAATCACTAAACCTTCCACCTCATAGAGTCGGTAAAAACGCTGTTTTAACAGATACACTTGTAAATGAAGCTTGCATTATTAATGGCAAGGTAAATCACTCTGTTCTTTTTTCTGAGGTAGAAATAGAAGATGGGGCTGAGGTTTATAATTCAGTATTATTAAATGGTGTAAAAGTTAAATCAGGGGCCAGGATATATAATGCGGTTGTTGCGGAAAATATGGAAATAAGCAAAGATATTGGCAAAGAAAATGATGATAAAGTATACCTTGTCAGCGATGAAGGCATAGAGGAGGAATAGGATGAGTAAAATTGTATCTTTAGTTTATAGCTCAGACTTTAACGAATTAAATTATGGACAATTATGTAAATTCAGAGCAGATTATATGTTGCCTTTTGGTGGCAGATATAGGATAATAGATTTTGCTTTATCTAATATTGCAAACCACGATGTAAATAGGGTTATTTTATTTGCAGATAGCAAGTTAAGATCTACTCTTGACCACGTAGGCAATGGCAAGAGATGGGAGCTAAATAGACGTAGTGGTGGATTAATGATTAACCCTATTGGTCTTGATGGCAAAAAAAATAGAAGTGAAGTTGAAACTTACTATGACGCAATCGTATACTTCTTAGAAAATGACTTCGATTATATTTACATTAAAAACCCTATGTATATTATAAAAGATGACATAAGTGATGCTGCAGAAAAAATGAAAGAAGAAGACCTAGACTGTTTAATCCTATCTAATAAAACCCTAGATAAGGATGGGGAATATTTAAACCAAGCAATTATAAATTCCAATGAAGAGGGCAAACCAACAGATGTTGGTTTCAATCTAGGAATTACAGATGAAATTGACTTATTCCTAGGTTCTATTATGATGAAAAAGGATGCATTCTTAAAAGTTTTAAGAAATGCTATGCAAGGAAATTCTTCTAGCTCAATGTTAGCTGCTATATTTTCTTATCCAGGAGAATTGAATATTGATTTTTATAGACAAGATAAAGAATTTGAAATTATTAAAGATATAAATTCATTTTATGAAGTTAACATGAGACTTCTAAATCAAGATGTATTTGACAAACTTTTTTATGATGATGGTTTAGTTTATACCAAATCAAAAGATGAACCATCAACATCTTATACAAAAGATGCCAAGGTAAGAAATTCCTTAATAGCAAACGGCGGTATAATTGAAGGAGAAGTCGAAAATTCAATTGTATTTAGGGGAGCAAAGATTGGCAAAGGTGCTATTATCAGAAATTCAATAATTTTTCAAGATTCTGTTATAGGAGAAGGGGCTATATTAAACTTTGTAATAACAGACAAAGGAACAGAAATTGGTCATGATGTAAGACTATTTGGAAATAGAAACCACCCTTATGTAACCAGCAAAAATGAATCACTAGAGCAAAGGAGTGAATAATGAATATACTTTTTCTAACCAGTGAATCAGTACCTTTCATTAAAACAGGAGGCCTCGCAGATGTTGCTGGGGCCCTTCCTAAGGAATTAAAGAAAAAAGGTGTTGATATTAGGGTTGTTATGCCTTTACATAAAGGAATTGATGGTTCTTATCGAGAAAAAATGGAGAAAGTTACCGAATTTTATGTAGATCTAGATTGGAAACACCAATATGCTGGTGTATACCAATTAGAATGGGACGGAGTAATTTATTATTTCATAGATAACCTAGAATATTTTGATAGGGATGGTCTTTATGGCTACGATGATGATGCAGAAAGATATATTTTCTATTCTAAGGCCTGTACATTACTTCCTAAGGAAATAAACTTCAAACCTGACATCATTCACACCAATGATTGGCATACTGCTATGGTTAATGTTTTTGTGAATGATTTTAGGCAAGGTGATTCTTATTATGAAGATATAAGGACCTTATTTACTATCCACAACCTAAAATACCAAGGAGTTTTTAATTCAGATTACCTAGCTTTAGCAGGTCTTGATGGTAGATATTTTAGTGAAAATGATTTGAAATATTATGATGCTATTAACTTCATGAAGGGTGGCATCATCCATGCAACTCATGTAAATACTGTGTCTGAAAATTATGCTAGAGAAATTCAATATCCATTCTATGGCGAAGGACTTGATGGAGTAATAAGAGAATATAATTATAAATTAGATGGTATAGTAAATGGTATAGATTATGATGTCTGGGATCCAAGTACAGATAATAATCTAGCTAAAAATTATGATATAAATTCAATTGATGATAAGTATATCAATAAAACAGAGCTTCAAAAGTTATATAATCTACCTGAAAGAGCAGATGTACCAATGTTAGCAATAGTTTCTAGACTTAATGAAATGAAGGGTATGGATCTTGTAAGATATATAATTGAAGAATTGTTACAAGAAGACATTCAAATTGTTGTCTTAGGTACTGGAGATTACACTTACGAAGAGATGTTTAAATACTTTGAATGGAAATATCCAGAAAAAGTTGCTGCAAAAATATATTATAGTGAAAAAGAATCTCACGAAATCTATGCTGCAAGTGATTTCTTCTTAATGCCTTCTATTTCAGAACCTTGTGGTATTAGCCAATTAATAGCTATGCGCTATGGAAGCTTACCAATAGTAAGAGAAGCTGGAGGCTTAAAGGATACGGTAATTCCATTTAATGAATATACTGGTGAAGGTACTGGTTATTCATTTGCAAATATAAATGCCCACGAGCTTTTATTTGCAACAAAAAATGCTATTAATGTTTATTATAATAAAAAAGACACACACAAACAACTTATTGAAAACGCAATGAAACAAAAGAATGACTGGGAAATGTCATCTGAAAAATATTTAGAATTGTACGAAAGAATTAAAGCTTAGAGAAAAATATGAAAACTGATAAAGAATTTATCATAAAAAGAATACAAAGTTTTTTGTATTCTTTTTATGCGAAAAATACTGAAAATGCGAGAATAAACGAGGTATATGATTGCCTGTGCAGGTACCTTATGGAATCTGTAGGTAAGACTTGGGTGAAGTCAAAAGCCCTTGCAAATGATAAAGATTATTATATTTTATCTTTTGAATACCTACCAGGAAAGTTTATTGATAGAAATATACACAGGCTAAAGATTAGAGACCAATTAAGGAAAGCCCTTGATGAAATTGGTTTTGATCTAGACGAAGTCTTAGCTTGTGAAAAAGAAGCAGACCTTGGTGTAAGTGATATTGGTATAGGTTCATCAGCTCTGATAAATGAACTTGCAAATCAAAAGAAACGTGCTGTAGCTTATGCCTTAAGATATGAAAATGGTAATCTAAAACAAAAAATTATAGATGGAAGACAAGTTGAATACTCTGACTTTTGGCTAGAGCAGGGGTCCAACTGGGAACATAAAAAGTCTTTTTCTTACAACCTTAAAATTGATGGTAGAGACAATAAAGCTATTGCCTACGATATGCCTATTTTAAGCGATGATGCAAGTTTTGTAAATACTCTTAGACTTTTTAAATCGGAAGTTGTAAATTCACTAAGTATTGAAGATTTCTCCAGAGGGGATTTATTTAAGGCTTATGATGACTATATTAATATCAGCTCTATAAATAAATTTCTTTATATAGATGACTCTACTTATGAGGGTAAGCTATTAAGGCTTAAACAAGAATATTTTTATTCAGCATCAGCTGTTAGAGATATTTTTAGAAGACATCAAAAAAGACACGGCGGTATTGAAGGGATTGAAGATAATATAAAAATATTTAGCCACGATATCCACCCAAGTCTTGCCTTAATTGAATTTATTAGGATTTTATATAAAAATTATGGATATAAGATAGAGGAATCAATTGAAATAGCAAGAAAAGTCTTTGATCATGTTGCTTTTTCAATTACGGATGATAGTGTAGAAGTTTATGATATAGAGATGATTAGAAGAATTAATCCTGAAATAATGGATGCGGTTATAGAGATTCAAAAAAACCTTCAATTTGATTCTAAAGACCTATATCTAGTTAAAAATGGAAAAGTTTACTTTAGAAATATTAATAAATACCTATCTGGTTCATATCACTATCTGTCAAAAATAATATCTGAAGAGAGATTAAACGACATAAACCATAGCTATTTTAATTATGGTACTGATAGGATTTTGTATTCAGAATCAACGAATACTGAACTTAATAATTTATTTAATAAATTTAAGATTGACTCCATAAATAGTAAAAAAATATCTAAAATTGAGAAACTAGCAAATGATTCTGAATTTATAAAAGCTTTGGACGAAGTAAAGTTCAAAAACAAATGTGAACTTGCAAAGATTGTAAAGGATAGATTAGGTGAGGAAATTAATCCTTATTCTATATATGATATCCAGTTATCAATAATGCATGAAAGCAAAAGGCAAATCCTAAATTGTCTTTCAATTGCCTATAAATATTATATGCTTAAATATAACACTAATCTTAAGATGGCGCCTACAACCTATATTTTTTCAGGTAAGGCAAATGAGGGATATTTTATGGCAAAAGAGACTATAAAATTCATCCTAGCCCTTAAAAAAATGATAGACAAAGATAAGTTTATTAGTGAAAAGATTAAAATAATATTTATAGAAGATTTAAATGTAGAAAAGATTAAGGAAATATTACCAGCTGTTGATATTTACTCAAATCTGACTCTACCTACTCTTGATAACCAAAATTTCCACATATTAAACTCGATATTTAATATGTCAAATATAATTTCATCCAAGGGTGGCATAGTAGATAACCTTGATGAAGAAAACGCCTTTTACACTTTTGGAGAAGATTTTAATAATATAGAAAAATTAGACAATGAAAACACATACAATGCCAATGAGTTTTACTATGACAGCAAAGTAGTAAAATTTACTATAGATAATTTGTTAAATGAATCTTATGATAATCTTCCGTATGATTTTAAAACAATTTATGATCAACTATTGATGTACAATGATTCTTTTAAGACCTTTTATGATTTAGAATCACATATCGAAACAAGAAAAAACATTGAAGAAGATTATAAGGATACAGATAAATGCATTAAAAAACAAATTAAAAAATTCATATGGGCAAAAAATTTT
>CAUPHU010000050.1:0-10335 GCA_963511095.1 uncultured Anaerococcus sp.
ACCACTTCACTTTGGCATAAAATTTGAACCATCAGCCATAATTTCCTTTGTAATAATATTTATGGTTACCTGCATAGAAGGAATTGGAGATATGTCAGCTACAACTATAGGCGGTATGGATAGGAATCCTACAGCTGACGAATTAAGGGGTGGTATAGTTGGTTTTGGTGTGGCAAATGTAATTGGATCTTTTATAGGATGCTTGCCAACAGCAACATTTTCACAAAACGCTGGTATCGTATCTGTAAATAAGGTTATAAACAGAAGAGTATTTTTCCAAGCAGGTTTGATTATACTGATAGCAGGCTTTATGCCAAAAGTATCATCATTACTTACAACAATACCTGCTCCAGTAGTTGGTGGTGCAACACTTTCAGTATTTGCAGCAATCACCATGAACGGTATCAGGATGATCACAGAACAACCACTTACAGTTAGGAATACTTCTATAGTAGGAATTTCAATTGCAATTGGTTTTGGATTTACAACTATAGTTGCAACTGCAGATTCTGCAGGTATTAGCTTTATGCCAGAAGCTCTTAAAAACGCAATCGGAGTTTCTCCAGTAGTTCTTGCAGCAATTTCATCTATCCTTATGAATGTCGTAATCCCAGAGACAGAAGCTGATAGGAAACAAGAGTCTATAATCGAAGAAGTATTATAGAAAATATATATTTAATAAATAATTTAAACAAAACGAGGTGAATGTCTAAAAACTAGGCAGACACCTCGTTTTTGCCTGTACAAAAGCAAAATATTTTATTATATAATATAAATATGTTAAAGATTTTACATATAGAAAAAGTAAGGAATTAAAATGAAATTAGGATTTATTGACGTAGGAGGTGGGACAAGAGGAATATACGGAGCCGGTGTCTTTGATTACTTCTTAGAAGAAGGATTTACTTGTGATTATTTCGTAGGAGTGTCGGCAGGAGCAGCTAATGGTGCTTCGTTTTTAGCAGACCAGGCCTACAGGAATTATAGGTTTTACAATGATTATGCCTTTAGAAAAGACTATATGAGTCTTAGAAATTTTATAAAAGATGGGTCTTATGTAGACCTTGAATATATTTACTCTTTTCTTTCTAATTCTGATGGGGAAGACCCTCTTGATTTTGAAAAGCTTTTGGCAAATCCTTCCGAATTTGAGATTGTAGCTACAAGGGCAGATACGGGTATGCCTAAGTATTTTACAAAAAAAGACCTTAAAAGCAACGACTACAGTCCGATTAAGGCCTCATGTTGCTTGCCAGTTATGAATAAGCCTTATCAAATCGGAGATATTGGATATTTTGACGGAGGAATTTCAGATCCTATCCCTTATAGAAGAGCTTTTGAAAAAGGATGCGATAAATTAGTAGTAATCCTAACTCGCCCAAAGGATGATTTTAGAAATCCAAATGACGATCACAGGCTTGTCCGTATATTAAAGAAGTCTTATCCAGTTGCGGCCGCTGCTTTTAAAAACAGGGCCAATTGTTATAATGAAAGCCTAGAAGCAATCTTAGAATTAGAAAAAGAAGGAAAAGTTTCTATAATTGCGCCGGAATCAATCGGTAAGCTTAAAACCCTAAGCCAGGACCATGACCAGTTAGATGAACTCTATTTTATGGGGAAAACTGATGGGGAAAAATTTTTGAAGGAATTTTTATAAAAATATATAGAAAGGAAGAATAATGAACAAATTAACTCATATGTCAGCCAGAAAAGCCGCAGGTTTTGCTATAGATAGGCTATTAAGTAAGGTAGATACAAATCGAGAAGAAGAGATGCTCAAGCTAATCGATATTGGCGAAAAATATATGTCTGGAGAAGATTTTGTAAGCTTTGACTATGCAAGAGAACTAGTTAGCGATAAAAATTCAGCTGTAAATAAATATTTAAACAGGGCCCTTGATGAAATTGACCCATTTGTTGCAAAGACAACCATCCTAAATTTAGGATTTGAAGCCATGCTTCACGGTACAAAAACCATGCACAAGATGCGTGAAATCCATAAGTGTAACATTCCGTGGCTTATTTTAATGGATCCTACAAGTGCTTGCAATCTCAAATGTACTGGCTGTTGGGCAGCAGAATATGGCAACAGGCTAAATCTTTCTTATGATGAGTTAAACAGAGTTGTCAGAGAAGGAAGGGAGCTTGGAATCCACTTCTATATGTTTACAGGCGGAGAACCCTTAGTTAGAAAAGATGATATCATAAGATTATGCGAAGAAAATAAGGACTGTGAGTTCCTTGCCTTCACAAATGCGACCCTAGTAGATGAAGAATTTTGTAAGGAAATGAAAAGAGTCGGCAACCTCGCCCTTGCCATAAGCCTTGAAGGATCAGAAGAAGTCAACGACCTTCGCCGTGGTGACGGAGTTTATAAAAAGGTTATGGAAGCGATGGATCTATTAAAAGAATATGGACTTGTATTTGGTGCTTCAATTTGCTATACATCCAAAAACTACAAAGCAGTTACAGATCCTGATTATGTAAGGCTTATGGTAGAAAAAGGCTGCAGGTATGCAATGTATTTCCACTATATGCCAGTAGGTAATGATGCAAGTGTAGACCTTCTTCCAAACCCAGAGGAGAGGGCCTATGCTAGGAAAAGAATAAGAGAAATAAGAAAATTAAAAGATGGGGAAGGCCTATTTACAATAGACTTCCAAAACGATGGAGAATACATGAACGGCTGTATAGCAGGCGGTAAAAACTATTTCCATATAAATGCAAATGGCGATGCAGAGCCTTGTGTATTTATCCATTACTCTGATTCAAATATTAGAGACTACTCAATACTTGAAATCCTTAAGCGCCCACTCTTTATGGCCTACCACGACAATCAACCATTTAATGAAAACCACCTAAGACCTTGTCCAATGCTAGAAAACCCAGCTATCTTACAAAGAATAGTCCATAAAACTAATGTTAAGTCAACCGACCTTAAGTCACCAGAAAGCGTAGAACACCTATGCGTCAAATGCTATGACTATGCCAAAGACTGGAAGGTTATGGCTGATGAAATTTGGAAAGAAAAGGACCTTGTAGAAACTAAATAAATAGTAATAATCTCATTAGATACCTCAATTAACCGGCCTATAGCTAATTGCTTTGGGTCGGTTTTTATATTTTACAAAGTTTTTACAAAGACTTAAAACCCATCGAATAATCGGTGGGTATCATAGACTTAAAGTTAAAAAAGATAAAACTTAAGGAGACAAAAATGAAAATTACAAATAAGAAGATATTAGCAGCAACACTTTCCCTAGGGCTAATCCTAGCAGGATGCGGTAAAGAAGAAAAACCAGCAGATGAGAAAGCACAAACAGAAACTGCTGAAACAACTGAAACTGCAGAAGCACCAGCAGAAGAGAAAGAAAGTGAAACTGACACAGCAAACGCTGAAGACTATGATTTCACAGTAGTTTCTCGCGAAGATGGTTCAGGTACAAGAGGAGCTTTCATAGAGCTAGTTGGTCTTGAAGAAGAAGTAGATGGCGAAAAAGAAGACATGACAACCCAAGAAGCTGTCGTTCAAAACTCAACCAACGGTGTAATGCAAACAGTAAGCCAAGATGCTGAAGCAATCGGATACATTTCACTAGGTTCCCTAAACGATACTGTAAAAGCAGTCAAAATCGAAGGCGTTGAAGCTACAGAAGAAAATATCGTAGCAGGAACATACAAAATCTCAAGACCATTTAACCTTGGCTTTAAAGAAGCTGAACTAAATGATCTTGGAAAAGACTTCTTAAAATTCTGCCTATCTGAAGAAGCTCAAAAGATTACACTTGACGAAGGCTATGTTCCACTTCAAGAAACAGAAAAATACGAAGCAGCTGGCACAAGCGGCAAGCTAACAGTAGCAGGTTCAACATCTGTAACACCACTAATCGAAAAAATGGCAGAAAAATATAAGGAACTAAACCCAGATGCTACAATCGAAATCCAATCAACAGGATCATCTGCAGGTATAGAAGCAGTAATCGATGGTTCAGCTGACATAGCAATGGCTTCAAGAGAATTAAAAGATGAAGAAAAAGAAAAACTTGCTGTAGAAGTAATCGCAACAGACGGTATAGCTGTAGTAGTTAATAAAGATAGCAAGGTAGAAGATTTAACACTTGAAGAACTAAAACAAATCTTCAAAGGTGAACTTACAAACACAAGCGAACTAGGAAAATAAAATGACAAAGACAAGAGAAAAAATCGGTGAGATAATTTTCCTCTTGTCTGCAGTATTGTCCGTATTTCTGATACTTCTTATTATCTACTTCATATTTTCTGAAGGAATTAAGTTTGTAAATGAATACGGACTTTTAAAATTCATAACCGGCAAGGTTTGGAAACCAACTGCAGGCAATCCAAGATTTGGTATTAAACCAATGATAGTAGGATCAGTTATCGTAACCTTTTTATCAACCCTAATAACCCTCCCATTTGGCCTTGCAATTTCAATATTCATGGCCTATTATGCAAAAAAATCATATGGCTTTTTAAAATCCCTCATAAACCTTATGGCAGCTATCCCATCAGTAGTATATGGTTTCTTTGCCATGATGGTATTAGTTCCTCTAATCAAGGACTTATTTGACATAAAAAGCGGTATGAACATGCTAACAGCATCAATTCTTCTTGCTGTAATGATTTTACCAACCATGGTAAATATTTCTGAAAACTCCCTAAGGCAAGTGCCAAAGACCTTAATGACAGGATCTCTTGCCCTGGGAGCTACAAAAGAACAAACAATCTATAAGATAATGGTTCCTTATGCCAGATCTGGTATCTTTTCATCAATCATCCTTGCAATCGGCAGGGCAATCGGTGAAACTATGGCAGTTTATTTAGTAATAGGAAACCAACCAATGATGCCATCTTCAATCTTTAAGGGCGTAAGGACACTTACAACAAATATCGTTCTTGAAATGGGCTATGCAGCTGGTATGCACAGGCAGGCCCTAATTGCAACAGGTATGGTACTATTCGTTTTTATTCTGGTAATTAATATTATCTTTAATATTATAAGAAAGAAAACCGAAGAAAGGTTATAGAAACTTATGAGTAAATTATACAAAGGCCTAATAATGTTTTTCACAATTTTAGGCTTCGCCATGTTTGGAATCATTATTGCCTATATCTTAATAAAGGGAATACCAAATATTAGTCCAGGCTTATTTGCAATGACCTATACCTCAGAGAATGTTTCTCTAATGCCTGCCCTAATTACAACTCTAATCACAATTGTATTAACTTTGCTTTTTGCCCTTCCAATAGGGATTTTCACAGCAATTTACCTATCAAACTACGCAAAAAATAAGTTTTTGATCAAGGCCGTTAGGTTTTCAACAGAAATCCTATCTTCAATACCATCGATTGTATTTGGTTTGTTTGGTTACCTATTTTTTGTATCAGCAAGTGGCAGGGGACTTGGAATGCAATATTCTCTCCTTGCAGGTTGTTTGACTGTCGCAATTATGGTTCTTCCTACAATCATAAGGACTACAGAAGAGGCAATTCTTACAGTAAATCCTCTCCAAGCCCACGCTTCACTTGCCCTTGGAGCTACAAAGATTCAGACAATCTTTAAGGTAGTACTCCCTGATGCAATGGACGGGATTCTTGGCGGAATCTTCCTATCAACAGGTAGGATTGTAGGCGAATCAGCAGCCCTAATTTTCACCATGGGATCTGTGCCAAATATACCAAAGGGACTATTTAACTCAGCAAGAACTATGGCTGTCCACATGTACGTCTTATCTAACGAAGGATTTCACGTCAAGGAAGCCTATGCAACAGCTGTCTTACTCTTAGTTTTTGTAATACTAATTAACTTCGTATCTACAAAAATTACTAAAAAAATTGTAAAAGCTTAGGAGCTATAAATGGATGAAATAAAAACAGAAAAAAATCTTTCGGAAAAAGACCTTGAGAAAAAGGCGGCGAAAATTAACGAAAGAAACAGACAAATTTTTAATGATAGAAAAGTAATAGAAACACCGACTCAAATCTTAGTCAAAGATCTAAATCTTTGGTATGATGACTTTCAGGCCCTAAAAAATATTGATATGGATATCAAAAAAGGTAAAATCACTGCCTTCATCGGCCCATCAGGTTGTGGTAAGTCAACAACACTTAAGTGCTTTAACCGCATGAATGACCTTGTTGATTCGTGTAGGATAGAAGGTTTAATAGAAATAGAAGGGGAAGATATCTACGGCAAGGACGTGGATGTGGTAAATCTCCGTAGAAATGTCGGTATGGTATTTCAAGCACCAAACCCATTTTCTAAATCAGTTTATGATAATATAACCTACGGGCCAAAACTTACTGGTATTAAAGATAAGGACGAGCTTGACCATATTGTAGAAAAATCCCTAAAAGCTGCTGCAATTTGGGATGAGGTAAAGGATAAACTCGACCAAAACGCCCTATCTTTTTCAGGCGGTCAGCAGCAGAGGATTTGTATTGCTCGTACTCTTTCAGTAAATCCAGAAGTAGTTCTTATGGATGAGCCAACCATTGCCATTGAGCCTATTTCAAGATCGGCTATAGAAGAGCTTATGGGAGACCTTAAGGAAAAATACACCATAGTAATAGTAACCCACAACATGCAACAGGCAGCAAGGATTTCTGATGAAACCGCCTTCTTCCTTACAGGAGAGGTTATAGAAATGGATCAAACCAGAAAAATATTTGAAAATCCTGCTGATAAGAGGACCGAAGATTATATTACAGGAAGGTTTGGATGATGAGAACAAGGTTTACAAGCGATCTATCCACAATAAAAAATATGAGCAAGGATATATACCAACTTATTGCAATTTCATATGATAGGATAGATTTATATTTAGAAAATAAAAACGAAGACAATTTAGACCACATTATTGATTTAAATGACGATATAAGAAGCGGAGCAAGCTCCATAGAAAGGCTTTGTTTTGAGCTTCTAGCCCTCCAACAACCAGTAGCAACAGACCTAAGGCTAATACAAATGGTAATAAAACTTGCCTCAACCCAAAAAAGAATAGCAAGTCACCTAGCTTCAGTTGCAGAAATCCTTAAAAATTATGACCTAACAGAAAAGGAAAAAGCCTTAATCAAAGAATTTATAGACAATCAAAAGCAGATGTCTAAGGACGGTATAGAGGCTTTTGTGAATTGCGATAAAGATTTAGCCCGAGCTACTATAGACAAGGATGAAATAAACAATAAAATATTTGTAGAGGCAATCACCTATGCAGCAAATGAAAACAAAACTGACAAGATAGGTGCGGTTGAACTTGCAAATAAGATTTTACTTTTTAAATATTTTGAAAGATTAGGAGACAGACTAGCGAGAGTCGCTGATTTAGCAACGAGGTTATAAATGATATATGTAGTTGAAGACGATATGGCAATAAGAAATTTGGTATCCTATGCCCTGACTGAAAAGGGTTATGAAGTAAAAAGTTTTGAAGATGGGCTTACAATTGTTGATGAAATAAGGGAAAACCCATGCGAACTTTTGCTTTTAGACCTCATGCTTCCAGGCAAGGACGGAGTTTCTATCCTAAAAGAAATTAGGGAATTTTCTGATGTGCCAGTAATAATTCTTACAGCAAAAACAGATGAATTTGACAGGGTCCTAGGCCTTGAAAGCGGGGCTGATGATTATATTACTAAGCCATTTTCAATTCTCGAACTCTTATCAAGGGTCAAGGCTATTTTGCGCAGGGTAAAAAAAGAAGATACTGACCATCTAAATTTTGAAAATATCGTAATCAACACAAAAAAACGCACAGTCAAAGTAGACGGTGAATTGATTGACCTAACATTTAAAGAATTTGAAATGTTAAACCTATTTATGAATAATATAGGAAATGTAATCACAAGGGAAGATTTTCTCCTAAAAATTTGGGGTTATGACTACCAGGGGGAAACAAGAACTGTAGATGTCCACATAGCAAGCTTAAGAAGCAAACTAAAAGATGGGGGCAAATACATTTCTACAGTTAGAAACCTGGGTTATAAGTTTGGTGAAATATGAAAAGATTAACCAAAAAATCACTGATTATCACAACAACCATAGCGACAATATTTGCTGTGGTTGTTGCTTTATATACAAATACAATTAAATTAAGCTTTTTTTACCTAGCCCTAAGTCTAATTCTCTTGTACTTATCTCACCTTTACATAGATAAGAGACTAGATAATTATGCCAGAGAAATTTCGAAATTTGACAGATACTACGATTTTGACCATATTGGCGAAGACTTTGAAGATGTAGGGAAAATTTATAGGAACATCTTAAATAAAAATATAAAACTAGAAAAAAACATATCCAATCTTAAAAGACAGCTTGAGGGCCTTAAAAACATCACATCAAATATGGAAGAAGGCTTTGTAGTTTTTGATGCCAAGGGTGATGTCGAGATGATGAACGATTCTGCCAAGAAATTCCTAAATAAGGATGAAAAGGTCAGGATTGATAAACTAATCGACAATAAGGAATATAAACTTGCCTTTAAGGAAGCAAGCATTCTTTCTAAGCCAAAAAGCCTGGCCCTTGACCTTAATTCTTACCACCTCAAGATCTTTATAGATCCAATCTATGAAGATGGGAAGATGGGCTTTGTCGTAATAATTATCGACAACTCCGAGTCAAGAAAGGCAGAACTTATGAGAAGGGAATTTTCTGCCAATGTTACCCACGAGCTAAAAAGTCCTCTCACATCTATAAACGGATATGCAGAACTGATTGCAACTGGTATTGCCAAGGAAGAAGACATCAAGAAATTTGCCCAAATTATTTTTGATGAGGGCAACAGGCTCCTTGAAATAATTGATGATATACTGAGAATATCAAAGCTTGATGAAAAAGGCTTTACACTTGAAAAATCTTCTGTAGATGTAAAAGAAGAGATGGATACAATTATTAATAAGTATAACCAACTTTCAAATAAAAAAAACATCCATATTATAAATAGGCTTAGTTCCTTTAAGGTCTATACCGTAAAAAGCTTATTTGTAGACCTTCTTTCAAATATTTATGAAAATGCAATTAAATATAATAGGGAAAATGGATCTATAGAAATATCATCCCTTCTTGTGGAAAAGCACCTAAGAATTTTTATCAAAGATACAGGTATCGGAATTGGGAGCCACGACCTTGAAAGAGTTTTCGAGAGGTTTTATGTGGCAGATAAGTCTAGGGATAGGAAGGTCAAATCGACAGGCCTCGGCCTTTCCATAGTAAAGCATATAGCAGATCTTTTAGCCTTCGATATAAAGCTAGAAAGTGTGTTGGGAGAAGGCTCTACTTTTATAATCGATATCCCCCTAGAAAAGTAAAGGAAAAACTATGAAGGCAAATCTTAAGGGCTTGCTTTCATAGTTTTATTTTGCAAACTTCTCTAAGGTGAGAAAATATATGAAGAAGTTTATAGTCTATATTGAAATAAATTGTTATATTTGATACAATTATGCTAAGAATATAAAAAGGAGAATATTATGAAGGTAACTATTTGTTCATGCGCCAGATGTACAGCCCACGGAAATGAGTATTTGCACGATTCCGCTGAGATTGTAAAAAACGATATGGAAGTTCTTTATGAAGTAGAAGATTTGGGAGAAGTTCCTGAAATAGAAATTCTTTATAAAAACATAATGGATGAGGTAGAAGATTCAAAAAGAAATGCACCTATTTTAAAAATAGATGATGAGTACATATTAAAAGCTAAACCTGAAGTCCTAATGGAAAAGATGTATGCTACAATAAAGGTTGACAGAGACCAAAAAAAGGCAGCAAAAAATAAGTAAGAAAGAAATATAAGTTAGTTGAGGTAATAAATGAAAGAATCGTACATAGACATATTAAATATTAGAAGGATGGCCTTTGAGGCGATTGCAAAGATTGCCTACGAAAACAGACCACTTACAGATATTGGTCTTGAAGTTTATAATATTCTTCCTGGTGAAGAGGCATCCTATAGAGAAAATATCTTTAGAGAAAGAGCAGTAATGGGCGAAAGACTCAGGATGTGTATAGGTCTTGACGCGAGAACTGCCGATAAGACAGAAGCTATTACAGAAGGCCTTGCTGAAATGGACGTGGATAGAAGAATCTACCACCCACCTTTAGTACAAGTTATAAAAATTGCCTGTGAAGCATGCCCAGAAAACAAAGTTACTGTTACAGACCAATGTCACGCATGTATTGGTCACCCTTGTGTGAATGTTTGCCCTAAGAACGCTGTAGAATACACAGCTAAGGGTGCGATAATCGACCAAGAAAAATGTATCAAGTGCGGTAAGTGTGTGGATGCTTGTCCATATAATGCAATAAACCACCAAAAAAGACCA
>CAUPHU010000051.1:0-10312 GCA_963511095.1 uncultured Anaerococcus sp.
ATGCAAGCGAAGAATTTTTAAGGAGAATCAATGAAAACTAAAACAATAATAGGATTAGAGATTCACGTTGAATTGTCTACAGATACAAAAATGTTTTGCTCCTGTAAAAATGAATTTGGAGCAGTTCCAAATACAAATGTTTGTCCAATATGCCTAGGTCATCCAGGTACCCTACCTCAAATGAATAAGAGGGCTGTAGAATATGCTGTAATGGCTGGTCTTGCTTTTAATTGCAAGATTAGAAACGAACAAAGTGTAGACAGGAAGAAGTATTTTTATCCTGACCTTGTAAAGGGCTATCAGCTAACCCAATTTGAAAAACCTTATGCCTACGAAGGCTACCTTGAACTTTCAAGTGGAAAACACATAAATATCAGAGAAATTCACATGGAAGAAGATACTGGTAAATCAAATCATAATGATGATGATACAGTTCTTATGGACTACAACAGGGCTGGAGTGCCTCTAATCGAGATTGTAACTGATCCTGATATAAATTCACCTGCAGAAGCAAGGGAATTTGTTGAAACTCTTGCATCAACACTTAAATTCTTGAATGTTTCCGATTGTATAATGGCCGAAGGTTCTATGCGTGTAGACGTAAATGTTAATATAAAAGATGAAGAGTCTGGTCTTAGGACAGAAATTGCAGAAATTAAAAATATCAACTCCATTAGAGCAATTGAAAATGCCCTAACATATGAAGTGGAAAGACAAACAGAACTTCTAAAAAATAATGAAACTGGCACAAAAGAAACTAGAAGGTGGGATGACATTGAACTAAAAACTATCCACATGAGAAACAAAGAAGTTGGAAATGACTACAGATTCTCAGCAGATGGCGACATTCCAGATATCTATTTATCAGATGAATTTATCGAAGAAATAAGGACAAATCTTCCAGAATTACCTAGCAAAAAACAAGAAAGGTATATGAGAGAATACAAACTTTCAGAATACGATGCTAATTTACTAAGTCACGATAGGGACCTTGCAGTATTATTTGAAGAAACTGAAAAAATCGTAAAAGATTCAAATACTACCGCTAATTGGATTATGACTGAATTATCAAGAAGGCTTAATGAAGCGGAAGAAACTGCAAGTCAAATGAACTTATCTGTAGAAAATTTTGCAAAATTAATTAATCTTGCAAAGGACAATAAGGTTAATAATAATGTAGCTAAAAAACTTCTTAGAGAAATCTATACAAGCAATGAAGACCCTGAAAAACTAGCTGAAGATAGAAATCTACTACAGATTTCTGATTCATCATTCCTTGAAGATATAGTAAATGAAGTTCTTGGCGAAAATCCACAATCTATCGAAGATATTAAAAACGGTAAAGACAGAGCCTTTGGTTTCTTAGTTGGTCAAGCTATGAAGAAGACAAAGGGTAAGGGTAATCCTCAAGAAATCAACAAATTACTAAAAGAAAAGATAGGAGAATAGGAAGTGCCGGGCACTTCCCTTTTTTCAAATGAAAATACTTATAAAAAACGCAAAAATTCTTTCGATGGAAAGCCCTGATATTAAAAATTCAGACTTATTTATCGAAGGTAAATACATAAAGAAAATAGAAGAAAATATAAACGAACCAGCTGATAAAATTATTGATGCATCGAGTATGCTTCTCATGCCAGCCTTTGTAAATTGCCATACCCATGTGGGCATGAGTTTATTTAGAAATTACGGCGATGAAGTCGAATTAATGTCTTGGCTAAATGATTACATTTGGCCTTTAGAGGATAAACTAACTGCTGATGATGTCTACACTGCATCACTCATGTCTTTTGTTGAAATGATAAAAAATGGTATAGGAAGTTTTGCTGATATGTACTTTTTTTCTGAAGCTACTATAAAAGCAGCTCTAGATATTGGCATACGAGGAGAAATATCTAGAGGTCTTTCTATTCCAGATCCAGATGACTATAGACTTAAGGAAAATATTGAACTTTTTGAAAACTATAAGGGAAATGAATTAATTAATATTGGTCTAGGTCCTCATGCAATTTACACATCTGATTTAGACCATCTTAAGAAAGTATCTGATATTGCTGAGAAATATAAGATGCCTATTCACATTCACTTATCTGAAACAAAAAAAGAAAATGAAGACTGCTACAAGAGATATAAGATGAGTCCAACTGAAGTTTTTGAAAAAGCAGGTATTTTTAAACACAAAACTATAGCAGCCCACGGCATCTATTTAAGTGATTCTGACCTTGATATGATTAAAGAAAATAATGTAACTGTTGTTCACAATCCTTCAAGCAACTTAAAACTATCTTCTGGATATTTAGACTTGTCTCGACTTATAGATAAAGGAATTAATGTAGTTTTGGGCACAGATTCATCCGCTAGTAATAATAAACTATCTATTCTAAGGGAAATGGAAGTAACTGGACTTGTATCAAAACTTTATTCAACTAGACCGGTTGAAGCTTATGAAATTTTAAAAATGGCAACAATAAATGGTGCTAAAGCCTTAGGTTTAGAAGATAAAATGGGAAGTATAAAGGAGGGTAAATTTGCTGATATTGTTTTAATTGATTTAGATAATGTAAACCATAATCCTAATAACAATATTCTTAATTCGCTTATTTATTCAACCTATGAATCTGATATTAAATATACAATAATAAATGGAAATATCGTATATGATGGCGTAAAAATTCTTAATATAGATGAGAAAAAATTAAAAAAATCTATTGAAAACTCAAATAAAAGGCTAGGTCTTTCGTGATAGGAATTGATATTTTATCGATAAAGAAAATTGAAAGTAGATCTGAAAAATCAATTAAAAAGTTATTCACAGAAAAAGAATTGGCCTATGCTGATAAAAAAATTAATAGGGATCAAACTCTTGCAGGAATTTTTGCTCTTAAAGAAGCTGTTATCAAAGCCTATAAGCTTAATTTATCCTATATAATTAGAAAAAATATAGAAATTCTACATTCAGACAATAGACCCTTAGTCGAAATTAATGGAAAAATATTAGATTCTTACGCATCTATATCACATGACAGTGGCTATGCTGTTGCAGTATTTATTTCAAATGATAAAATGCTCTATGATGTAGACCTTAAGATGAAAAAACTATTACCAGTTAGAAATAAGAATAGTCATAAAGGTAGATATGGAAAAGTAGCTATTCTTGGTGGAAGTGAAGGTATGGCCGGATCAGTTTATCTCAGCTCAAAAGCTGCTTTAAGATCTGGAGCAGGACTTGTGTATATTCTTACTCCAAAATCTATTGGCGAAATTTTACAAATAAAATCTACAGAGCAAATAGTAAAGACTATAGATTCTTATAATTTAAAGTATAATAAAAATATATTTAAGCAAATCTCAGGACAATTAATTGATAAAGATGTCCTTGCAATAGGTCCAGGTATGGGAGATGATCCTAGTCTTAATGAATTAATTGGACATATCATCCGTAAATTTGAAGGAAAAATTTTAATTGATGCTGACGGCTTAAATGCCATTGCAAGGGATATATCAATTCTAAAAAATAAAAAAAATTTAATTCTAACTCCGCATTTAAAAGAGTTTTCAAGACTTACTGGCCTAAGTATCTCTGAGATAAATAGGGATAGGATAGAAATAGCTAAAAATTTTGCTAAAAAATATAAACTTATTTTGGTATTAAAATCTGAACAAACCATAGTAACCAATGGTAAGGAAATATACATAAATAAGATAGGTAATCCTGGTATGGCAACCGCAGGTAGTGGTGATGTTCTAACAGGCATAATTTCAGGACTGTTGCCAATTCTAAAAGAATATGATGCAGCAAGACTTGGAGTATACCTACATTCACTTGCAGGAGATATGGCCGCAGAAGAATTGTCCGAAGAATCTCTCATTGCAAGTGATATAATAAAATATTTACCGAAAGCATTTAGACTTATGAGGTAACTATGCAAGAAACTTACTTAGAAATAAATATAGACAAAATAAGAAATAATATATTAAATATAAGAAGGCTTGATTATAATTCTAAATTTTGTGCTGTCTTAAAAGCAAATGCCTATGGACTCGGAGCTGATGAGATTGCTAAAGGAATTGAAGATATTGTAGACTACTTTGCTGTTGCAAGATTTAGTGAAGCTATGCAACTTCGAAGAAATAAAATTGCAAAGCCAATCTTAGTTTTAGGATATGTAGGTCTATCTGATGTCAAGGCTTGTTCTGAGAATGATATCGATATATCAATTTACGATCTAGACTTAGCAGAAAGAATTAATAATTTAGGATATAAAGTAAATTCTCACTTGGTCCTAGATACTGGCCATGGTAGGATAGGATTTAGGGAAAATGAAATTGAAAAAATTAAAAAACTAAGAAACTTTAAAAACATAAATATAATATCTGCATTTAGTCATTTCTCTACAGCAGATGAAGAAGATGCATCTTTTACTCAAAAGCAAAATGAAATTTTTGATAGAGTAATAGATCAAATAAAAGATGATTTTGATTTCAAATTTATCCACTTATCTAACTCGGCTGGGGCTATTAAGCACCATATTTTTAAAACTATGTACAGAGTCGGCATATCGATTTATGGCTTATATCCTTCAGAAGTTGTAAAGAGAGGGACAGATATTAAATTAGAAAGATCTTTTAATTTATATACCTACGTTCATTTTATAAAAAATGTAGATGAAAATACACCAATTAGCTATGGACGCACATACATAACTGAAAAACCAATGAAAATTGCAACTATTTCTATTGGTTATGCAGACGGGTATAGCAGAGCATTTTCAAATAGAGGTAAAGTTTATATTAACGGACAATACTTAAAAGTACTAGGAAGAGTTTGTATGGATCAACTAATGGTAGATGCAACAAAACTTTCTGATATTAAAGTTGGAGATAGGGTAGAAATCTATAGAGATATAGATAAGGACGCAAAAGATATTGACACCATTTCATATGAATTAATGTCAAATATATCAATGAGAGTTAAGAGAATTTATATAAAAGATGGTAAAATAATCTCTAAACGTGATTACTTAGGAGAATTGAATGAAAGTTAAAAGAGGAGACTTATACTATGCAGACCTTTCTCCAGTAGTAGGTAGCGAACAAGGGGGAGTAAGACCTGTTATAGTTGTACAAAACGATGTTGGAAATAAATACTCACCAACAATTATAGTTGCACCAATAACTAGCCAGATGAATAAGGCAAAACTACCAACCCATGTGAAGATAAAAGGGAACAAATATGGTTTGCCAAAAAATTCTGTAGCTTTAATGGAGCAATTAAGGACTATTGATAAGAAAAGATTAAGAGAAAAAATTGGAAGCTTTTCTTATGATATTATGAATAAGATAGATGAAGCTATTGGAATATCCTTGGCTTTAGAAAAAGATAATTAATTACATAAAATTAAAAAATCAGGGGAAATGATTTGTTTTATCAAATCATCTCCTCTGATTTTTTTATATACTTACTAGATTTTTATAGTCTCTTACAATCATTTTAGCAAGTTCATCAGGATTACCACAACCTGTTGTAATTACCAAATCATCATCTTCAATAATCTCGTATATATAGTCTCTTGCTTCTTCAAATGTGCCTAAGTATTTTGCATTTAGACCCTTAGCTTGCATAGCCTCAACCACATCTTTTGAGTGTATAGTTGGGTCGAATTTTTCTCTTGCAGCATAGATATCAGTCACAATAATTTCATCGGCTGAGTCGAAACTTTCGAGGAAATCATTAAATAATGATTTAGTCCTTGAATAGGTGTGAGGTTGCCATACACAAATTAGTCTTCCTTTGGTATGCTCTGCAAGAGCATCTAGGGTAACAAGAATTTCTGATGGGTGGTGGCCATAATCAGTCATAATTGTTGTATTTTTGACATGACCAACAATTTCCATCCTTCTGCTTAGACCAGTGTATTTAATAAGGTTATTCCTTATAGTGTCAATTTCTATCCCATTTTCATGAGTTGCAATAATTGATGCCATAGCGTTATTTATATTATGTCTACCGATTACACCAAGTTTAAAATGCTCTATGTCACCGTTTTTCATAACGAGATCAAAACTAGGTCTTCCTATTTCATCAAATTCAATATTTATAGCGTTGTAATCAGCTTCAGGGTTTTCTTGGCCGTAGGTGATTAGCTCTCCTTGAACAGCATCTAGGACAAGTTTATTGTTTTCTTCATTTAGGTTAAGTATAGTTTTTGAATTTTTATCTTGATTTCTAAGATATACCTTGAAGGTTTCTACAATATCATCGAGGTCTTTATAATAATCTAAGTGATCTTCATCAATATTTAGAATAATAACTGTTTGAGGGTAGTAGTACCTGATATTTCCCTTATATTCACAAGCTTCTGTCACGAGGAAGTCTTCAGAACCTACCTTTACATTACCCTCCATATCATCAAGGTTACCTCCTAGTAAGATTGTTGGATTTTCATCTGAGTGAAGAAGAATTTTTGAAATCATACTTGTAGCAGTAGATTTGCCGTGAGAACCAGAAATTGCAATTGAATTCTTGTAATTTCTCATAAGAGCACCCAAAAATACACCTCTTGTAACAACAGGTGCATCAAGTTTTTTAGCTGCTATTAATTCTTCATTGTCATCTGCAATTGCGTCAGTATATACTACTAGGTCAGGATTTTTAATATTTTCCTTTTTTTGCCCTATATAAATTTCTATACCTAAATTTTTCAAAGTTTTGACAGTATCTGAAAGACTCCTATCAGATCCAGTCACCTTATAACCTTTTTCAAATAATAAGTGAGCAAGCCCGCTCATTGATATACCACCAATACCAATAAAATGAACATACTTAAATTTATGCTCATCTAAGTTAAATTCAAACATATATTTATTTTCTCCTTAATAGTCAAGTCTAAAAGTATATTTACTATATTATACCATATTTATTATAGAAAACTTGTCAAGTTACACTTTGAATATAGGAATAGAAGACGTATATTTATATTAGAAACAAAAGTTAAAAGGAGGGTCCATGAAATTCGTAATAGCTAATGATCATGGAGGTATCGATCTACAACCAGCAGTTTGTGAAAAGCTTGAGGAGCTTGGCCATGAAGTAGTTCACTTAGGGACTTATGATACAGACTCTTGTGATTATAGTGATTATGCTGTTGATGCTTGTGAAAAAATTATCAAAAATGAAGCTGACTTTGCAATTTTAATTTGTGGAACTGGTCTAGGAATGTCAATTTCTGCAAATAAAGTAAAAGGAATAAGAGCAGCTTGCGTTTCTGAACCATTTTCTGCAAGAATGAGCAGGGCGCACAATAATGCTAATGTATTATGTATTGGTGCAAGAGTAATTGGAACTGAAGTTTGCAAAATGATTGTAGAAGAATTTGCAAGTACTGAATTCGAAGGCGGACGTCACCAAAGGCGTGTTGATAAAATTAAAAAAATAGAAGAAAATAATTGAGACTTTTTGAGTCTCTATTTTTGTTTATTATAAAGGAGAAAAATATATGACAATACCTACACCACATATTTCTGCAACAAGTAAGGATGAAATTGCTAAAACCGTTCTTATGCCTGGAGATCCATTAAGAGCTAAGTTTATAGCAGATAATTTCTTAGAAGATGTAACACAATTTAACGAAACACGTGGTATGCTTGGCTACACTGGTTATTACAAAGGAAAAAGAGTCTCAGTAATGGGAAGTGGAATGGGAATTCCATCTGCTATGATTTACTACAACGAACTATTTGACTTTTATGACGTAGATTGCATTATAAGAGTAGGAACAGCTGGATCTATGCAAGAAGATGTAAAACTACACGATATTGTAATAGCTTCATCAGCTTGTTCAGAATCATCAATAAACGACAATCTTTTTGGAAATATTCACTTCTCAGTAACACCACAATTTGATATTTTGGTAAAAGCTGTTGATAAATCTAAAGAGCTAGGATATACAACACACTGTGGACAAGTACATTCTTCAGACCAATTTTATAATGAAATGGATCCAAAAGTGTTTGAAAATTTAAGAAAATATGGAATCCTTTGTGTAGAAATGGAATCATACGGTCTATATATGGCAGCTAAAAAACATGGTAAAAAGGGCCTAGGAATCTTTACAATTTCTGACTCGCTTATAGAAAATGTTGCTGATAGTCCAGAAAATAGACAAAAATCATATACAAACATGATGGAGCTTGCCCTAGAGGTAGCAGAAGCTTAGGATGATAAAAACTATTATAATGGCAGCAGGTGAAGGAACTAGAATGAAATCAAAAAAATCCAAGGTTCTTCACACGCTTATTAATAAAGAAATAATTAAATATGTAAAAAAAGCTAGCGATTTTGACAATTCTGAAACAATCATCATAGGAGGCAAAAACAAGAGTAATCTTGAAGATTTATTTCCTGATTCAAAAGTTGTAGAGCAAAAAATAGGGGAGGGCATACCTTATGGTACTGGTTATGCAGCAAGCCTGGCCTTAGATTTTATTGATGACAACGATGATGTATTGATATTAAATGGAGATATACCATTAATTAAAAAAGAATCTCTAGAAGCCCTTATCAAATACCATACAATGGAAAATTCTTCATGTACGATTTTGTCTACTTTGATTGATAATCCAAAAGGATACGGGAGAATAATAAGGGATGAAGACAATAATTTTATAAAAATTACCGAAGATAGGGACCTGGAAGAAAAGGACCTATTAATAAATGAGATTAATGTAGGTATTTATATTTTTAAGGCAAAAGATCTTAAAGATTCCTTAAGTAAGATAAATTCAGATAATGATCAAAACGAATTGTACTTAACTGACTGCATAGGCGTCTTGTATGGTGAAAATAAACTTGTAAAAGCATTTGTAAGTGATGACTTTGAAGAGTTCTATGGAATCAATAATAAATATGAATTATACCAAGCGCAGAAAATTCTCCAAAATAGGATAAACAAAGAGCATATGATAAATGGGGTAATTATAGAGAGCCCAGAGACTACTTTTATAGAAGAAGATGTAGAAATCGGAGCAGATACTATAATTAGTGGATTTGTTAAAATTTTTGGTCAAACTACTATAGGCGAGAATTGTCAGATAGAAGGCTCAACAAAAATAATTAATTCAACTATAGAAGATAATGTAAAAATAGATAATGCTGTTATTGAGGATTCTTACATGGAAAAAAATAGCGATATCGGACCGTTTGCAAGGCTTAGACCTAATAGTCATATTGGAGAAAATGTTCATATTGGTAATTTTGTAGAAGTTAAGAATTCCAAACTTGGAAAAAACACAAAGGCTGGTCATCTTGCTTATATTGGAGATAGTGACCTAGGTCGAGATATAAACATAGGTTGCGGTGTAGTATTTGTAAACTACGATGGTAAATATAAACACAGATCAATCATTGAAGATGGGGCCTTCATAGGTTCAAACGCAAATATAGTCGCACCTGTGAGAGTTTCTAAAGAGGGTTTTGTAGCGGCAGGTTCTACTATCACTGAAGATGTAAGCGGTGGCGAATTAATTATTGAAAGAGCAGAACAAAAGCATATCAAAGGTTATGTTGAGAGAAAAAGAGAAAGAGATAAGAGGCATAAGGAGTAGAAATGGCAAGTTTAAAGAATAAATACATTCAAAGAGGAGAACTTAAACTTTTAACAGGTAATTCTAATATAAAGTTAGCAGAAAGTGTTGCTAAAAACCTTGGAATTGAACTTACAAAAGCAGATATTGAAAAATTTAAGGACGGAGAAATAAGTATTAAGATTAATGAATCTATAAGGGGCAAAGACGTTTTTATCGTTCAACCAACATCTTCTCCAACAAATGATAATCTTATGGAACTTTTAATCATGATTGACGCTTGTAAGAGAGCATCAGCTGGCTATATTAATGCTGTAATTCCATATTATGGTTATGCAAGGCAAGATAGAAAAACAAGAGGTAGAGAGCCAATTACTGCTAAACTTGTAGCAAATTTACTTACAATAGCTGGCGCTGATAGGGTTATAACTATGGACCTACACGCAGGCCAAATCCAAGGTTATTTTGATATACCTGTAGACCATTTTTCTGCTATAAGACTATTATCAACACATTTCCAATCATTCGCTTTTGACAAAGCGGAAGAATTTGTAGTAGTAAGTCCTGACCTTGGTGGTGTAAGACGTGCAAGAGAATTTGCAGATTATTTGAAACTTCCTATAGCTATTATAGAAAAAAGAAGGCCAATGCCAAACGTATCTGAAGTAATGTCAGTAATTGGTGATTTCAAAGGAAAACATGCTATAATTGTTGACGACATGATAGATAC
>CAUPHU010000052.1:0-10235 GCA_963511095.1 uncultured Anaerococcus sp.
GGGCTAATTCTGTACCATTCTTTGAAAGTATCATCTTTTAGGATTTGTGAGTGGATTTCAGCAACACCGTTTACAGAAAATCCTACATAGATTGCAAGGTTTGCCATGTGAACTTGGCCATTGGCCATAATTCTGTATGGTTTGATTTGCTCTTCGCTAAATCCTCTTTCTCTAAGCTCTGCTACTAGCATTTTATCGATTTCTTCAATTATTTCAAGACATCTTGGGCTTACTTCTTGAACTAAATCTTCTGACCATCTTTCAAGAGCTTCTTGTAGAACTGTGTGGTTTGTGAAGGCAAATACCTTAGATGCAATCTTCACAGCGTCTTCAAAGAAGATTCCATTTTCGTCTACTAAAACTCTAACAAGCTCTGGTATAGCAATGATTGGGTGGGTATCGTTAAGCTGAATTACGTGGTATTTTGCAAATTCTTCAAACTTAAGGTCTGTTGGGAAATCTCTCTTGTATGTTTCTACCATATCTTGGATAGAAGCTGAGCAGAAGAAATATTGTTGCTTAAGTCTTAAAAGCTTACCAGCTCTTTGCATATCGTTTGGATATAAAACTCTTGTTATATCTTCAGCTCTGTTTTTCTCAGCTACTGCTTGGTCATATTCGAAGTTGTTAAATTTCGCAAAGTCAAACTCTTCAAACGGTTCTGATTGCCATAATCTAAGGGTGTTTACAACTCCATTTTCAAAACCAACTACTGGCATATCGTATGGTACAGCCTTAACTTGTTGGTCTCTAAACTTAACGATTTTCGCATCAGAATCAACCCTGATTGACCAGCCATCACCATCCTTAATCCAGCTGTCACCATGTTCTACTTGGAAGCCCTTTTCGATTTCTTGTTTGAAAATACCTTCTCTGTATCTAACACCGTATCCAAATAGGCTTAGGTTTTGGCTTGCTGCTGAATCCATAAAGCAAGCTGCAAGTCTACCTAGACCACCGTTACCCAAGGCAGCGTCGTCTTCATAGTTTTCTATAGCTTCGAAATCGATTCCGATTTCAGAAAGTAAATCTTTAACTTCATCATAAATACCTAGGTTGATTAGGTTATTACCAAGTGATCTACCAATTAAAAACTCTGCTGATAGGTAGTAGGCTTTTCTTTCATTTCTTGATTTAGCCTTTGTTTCTCTCCAGTCCTTGTTTACAAGTCCCATAACTGTTGCGCAAAGAGCATCATACCTATCCTTATCTGAAGTATCTTCAAATCTCTTTAGGGTAATCCTTTGCAAATTCTCCATGTACTGTTCTGCAAATTTATCTTTTGCTAACTTATCCATTTCTCCTCCTTATTGTCGGTGACAAAACTACTTATACTTTTCCTAAATTACTAGCATCTAAAATTCTGCTAGCTTCATCCTAACGAGGTCGCCCTCTTTAAATACAATCAAATACGATCAATTAGTCCTAATAAATAATATATAAATGTGTGTCTTGCAACTTTTGATTTGTATTTGAGTGTTTCGCCAAGCTTGTTTTGATGTAAGGTCGGCTCTACAAACTACTATAGTTTGTTTATTGATTTTATCAAGTTTTTAATTTGTTTTATCTAAATTTCAATGTTTGTACTCGATAATTTATAAACACTTTACTTTATTAAGTACGTTTTTCCTATTATTTTATAAATATTTGTTTAAAATAAAAAAGAGCTCATAGTGGCTCTTTCTTATAAACTATTTTTTTCAAAAAATATCAAACCGGTGTAGGTTCTTGCTTGTTTGTAGAAGTCTTCTAGATAGAACTTATGGCGTCTTCCCCAAGAAGAAACTACAACTTCGTGCTTGCCATTTTTCTCATTCATTTCTGTTATACAAAGGCCGTGGTGACTCATGATATCAATGTCTCTTGATAGCCAATTTATAAAAATAACCGGACTATCCTTGGCTAGACCTTCGTTTATAAAATCTATCATTTCATTAAGACTAAGTCTTTTCGTTAGCCTTCCTTCAATCATCCTATAGGATAAGTTAAGGTTTAAAACGTGATTTATTATGTCAATTTTTCTTAAAAGCGCCTTAGCAGTTGGTACTCCATTAGCCTTTGGCCTTAGTCTTTTGTAAAATTCAAATTGGACCTTGTTATAGTCATCAAAGTCTACTGGTCCTTTTCTAAAAGTATAGAAAAACACATTGGTAAAGGCTGTGACTACGCAAGCCCTGTCCCTAAAAAAATTGGACAGGCCTTCGTATTTGAGCCATTCTTGGTGACCGCCGTAGTATTTTGTATTTTCTTTTATAACAGGTACAAAATCATTGCTCTTCGAAAGTTTCATCGTTAGTTTTTATATCTTCTATTTTGTAGGTCTTATTTGTCTTGGCTAAAATTTTATCTTCGTCAATATTTTTCTCTACTAGAGTCTTGTGGACTTTTTCGTGGCTTAGGGGGTAGATTACAGATACGACTGGTATTGATATTAGCATTCCCCAAACACCAAAGAGTGCCCCGCCAATTGTAACTGATGCCATTACCCATACTGCAGGTAGACCGATTGCGTCACCGGCTATGGCTGGATAGATGGCGTTTTCTTGGATTTGTTGGACTATTAGGGTGTAGGCTAAGAATATCAAAGCCTTAACAGGGGATTCTATAAAGATTAGAATCATAGAAAATGCTGTACCAAAGATTGGACCGAAGATTGGTATCAAGTCAGAAAAACCAACTATCAGTGAAATCATAACCGCATTTGGTATCCTCATTGCAAACATACCTATAAAGGTCAATACTGATAGGCAAACTACTGCGATTAGCCTTGAAAATATATAGTCCTTGAAGGTGTTGTAGGATAGGGAGAATACCTTGTTAATATAGTCTGCCCTCTCTTCACTTGTTATTGCATATAAAATTCTATTAGAATTGATCTTTAACATCCTTTTTGAAAGGAGGATAAAGATTGAAAATACAAACATAGTAAATACACCAATTACTCCGCTTGATACAGAGCTTACTATATCTGTTGCCTTAGAGAATACATCACCTTCCCTACCTTTTAGGAAATCAAGGCTAGCAGTTTTGATATTCTCCCAGCTAATACCGGATAAGGTGTCCATAAACTTATCTGCATATGGTTCAGTAATTGGATATTTTTGAAGCATCTTATAGATATCATCTACAAATTCTGGCCATTTATTGATAAAGGTATTTACAACCTTGGCAATAGATGGGACTAGGATTGTAATTAGGATAGTAAATGCCAAAAATACTATGATCCAAGATATCAAAAGGGCTAGGACCGAAATTAACTTCTTGTGTTTGCCATTTTTATCTAATTTTGAAAATTGTCTTTCAAAAAAGTTCATCGGAATACTTATTACAAAGGCTAGAGCTCCACCCAATATAAAAGGTTGGAGGACTATATATAATTTGGAAAATGCTTTTGACACACTTTCTATATAGTAAAAGCCAAAATATAATAAAATACCGAGAACAACTACTTTTAGTAAATTTTGTGATTTTTCATCGAGTTTTCTCATATTTTTCCTTCTTTGCTTTCTTATTTATTTGTATTTTACCATTTTTTTATAAAATAGTTAGGAGATGATTTCTGTGTTATAATATAAAAAAGGAGTAGCTATGAAAAAATGTTATATAATCGGAGGCGGGCCCTTTGATGGATTTTTTGATAAGATTAATGAAGATGACCTTGTAATTACTGCAGATAAGGGCTTTGACCACGCAAAAGAGCTTGGAATTGTCCCAGACTTTGCCATTGGAGATTTTGATTCGACAAACAAACCAGATTTTGAAAATATCATAGCCCTAAATCCTATTAAGGATTTCACTGATACAGTTGCAGCGATTGACTTTGCAATAGAAAAGGGCTTTAAGGATATCACTATCTACGGCGGACTTGGCGGCAGGGAAAGCCACACCATTTCAAATATCAAGTCAATGTTTTATTACAAGAAAAAGGGCATAGACATTAGGCTTAAGGCAAAGGGTAAGGAGATTTTTATAATCGATAAGGATTTTTCCTATCCTTATGATGGAAAAGACTTTTATGTATCGATTTTTTCTCTAGCTGAAAAATCTGTCCTTGATATAGAGGGGCTTTTCTATGAATTAGACGAATACCTGATGACAAATGACGATGCCCTTGGGGTTTCTAATGAGACTAAGGGATGCGATTTTGAAATAAGGGTCAAAGAAGGCACCCTACTTGTAATTTTTGAAGATTTTAACATATAAAAAACTCTTCTTGCTGATTTTTCAGTAAGAAGAGTTTTTTTCATCAATTTTTAGCTATTAATTTAATTCTTTCCCAGGTCCTCTTAGATACCTTGCTTTTTATAAAATCTTTTACCTTTTCTTTTTTGTTTCTTGGATTAATCGGGTAGGTTAGAAGTTTTGGTTCAAGGTAAGCCATTATGTCATCAAAAACCTCAGTGTATGACTTTTCTTTCGCCAAATCAAGAAGTCTTATGATTATTTCCCTATTATTAAAGGGAGCAAACTCCTCCATGGCAAGGTCTGCCTCTTGCTGGTATTGGGTTCCCCAGTTTGGCATCCTCATTTCCCAATAAAAAAGTTTCATAAGATTAATATCCTTTTCTTCTGCAAAATCTTTACGGTTTTTTACCCAAAGATCAAAGTCTTCATTAAAAATTGTCAGATTTTTTGGAAGGCCAACTAACTTTGCGACCTCTTTCCCATCTCTCGCCGTAGATTTTTTATAATAGGACTTGAAAACTGCAGAATTATTGCCGGATATATGGATATAGTTCTTGTCTTTTTTGTAAAAAAGCTGGATTGTTAGTGTTTTAGGGAGAATTTGTGTCCCTGTTACAGATTTTTTAAGTACTTTTATAAAATCATCTTCTAAAGGCTCTAGATTATCTATAATTTCTAGTTGCTTGCCATAATCAGCTAGGATTTTTTCTGCCATTTTTATATCTGCATGGTCTAAGTCCATGGTATTCATTGTAGATAAGAAAAAATCAAAATCACAAGAAGCTTTCTCACTTGCAGCAAAAATCACCCTTGAATCATATCCAGAGGTAAGGCTTTGTACCTTGATTCCTTCCCTTTTATCAATTGCCCTTAGCTCATTAACCAAAAGATTTGAAACGGTTTTTATGTTTTCCTCATAGGATTTTTTGTCTATATCTACCCAAAAATTCCAAGTCCTGAAAGTATTGAGATCAAGATAGGAATTTGAGAGAAGTTTCCTTATATTTTTGTAAGGAGTCTTATCGCCGTACCACTCCATCTCATTTACCCTGTAAAATTTAGAATTTATATAAGTTTTAAATTCTTCATCATCTCTTAGGTCATGATTTTTTATGTAGGAAATTATGGCAGGATTTGAACCGACTATTCTTTCATCAAGGCTATAGCAAACTTGTCTTAGTCCTGAGGGATCAGTTAGGATGTTAAAATCTTTTTGGTCTTTATAAATCAAAGCCCATCTGCCGCCAAGGCTTAGAGTGTTTTGGCATAGGCTATCAAAATCATAGCTAGACTCCATGAGTTTATGTAAAATTTCTTCATTAGTCAATTTATAATCATAAGGGTCTATAAGAAAACCTAGGAGAATTAGGCTTTTCCCGTCATTATCTATTCTTCTTAACTTTAGGTCTTTATGGAAAAAGAGATTGAAATTGTCATCTATTGCCTCTTTTCTAAAAGCCTTAGTTAGATTTTCTCCACTTATATTTCCCATCACAAATTGACGCCTAAAAAGATTTTCCATATCAGATCCTTTCACAAAAAAATACCCTACTTGTTAGTAGAGTATTTTACGGTTTGTTAAAGGTTTTTCAATTTTTCTTCCCTCATCTCCCAGAAATCTTTGCTGGTAAGTTTATCAAGCTCGCCGTCTGTGATTTGCTTTTCTTTTAATTTCTTCCTTGTAGAATCTTCTAGGAGTGTGTAAATCACTGTTGCAAGAGGAATGAAGGCTATCATACCAAATAAACCCATTAGGCCACCACCGATTATTACAGATACAAAAATCCAGATTGGTGGAAGTCCCTGGTGCTTGCCTATCACAAGTGGATAAAAAATCTGTTGTTGGACATTTTGCAATATTAGGATAAAAATCAAAAATACCAAGGCCTTGCCAGGCGAGAAGGTGAAAATTATTATTATCCCAATTGTTGTTGCTGAAAATGCACCTATATAAGGAATCATATCAAAGGCACCCATCAATATTGAAATCATACCAGCTGATGGCATCCTCAAAATTGTCATACCTATAAAACATCCGATTCCAAGGGCAACACAGGATAAAAGCCTTGTTTCAAGAAATCTAGCGAAAGAATCATAGCAAAGTTTTGAGACATAGACTAGGTGATTTGCAGTCTTTTCGCTAAAATTAGCAAATACAAGTCTTGATGCTCCCCTTTTTAGTTTGCTTTTGTTCATTGACACATAAAGTGAGAAGACAAAACCAATTGATAGGGAAATGATCCCTTGAGATACGGAATTTATGATTGTCCCTGTTTTATTTAAAAAGTCAGAGTCAGACCTAAAAAATTCTTGGATAAGCTCTGTTAACCTGGTGGATACCCTTTCAATATTTATCGCTTCAAGCTTTGCTACAATTATGTCTGCAAGCTTTGCGAAATACTTAGATTCATCTAAAAATTTTATCAAAGAATCCATAAATACCGGTATATTTGTAGATAAAACTCCTATAGCCCTTGTAAGTTCTGGTATAAGTACTGTTAGAACAAGGGTTACCAAGGCGAAAAATATAATCCATGACAGAATTAAGGAAAGGCTTCTCCTTAATTTATCCTTCTTGTCATCCTTTATTAATTTTTTGAATATTTCCTCATAAAAAAAGTTCATAGGAAGATTTATTATAAAAGCAATTACAAGGCCGTAGACAATTGGCCTAAATACCTTGTAAATAGAGCTTAGGATTTCCCCTATCCTATCAAGATAGAAGAATCCAAAAAATATACCAATTAGAAGGATTCCGACTATAAAATTTTTTTTTGTTCTCTCTTCAAATATAGTTTTCATATTTCCCTCTTAGAAAAAGGCCCCATAAGCGGGGCCGAAAGCTTAGTAGTTAGCTTGGTTTTTTTCATTCTCCTTAGCTGACTGTTGTTTTTCAGCATATTCTTGTCTAGTTAGGACATCAACAACATCGACATTTACAGTCACAACGTCAAGACCTGTCATTTCCTTAACATTTGCGCTAACTATTCTTTGGATGTCGTTGAAGATTTGACGAGCATTTTTACCGTATTCGATTATTACATCTAGGTTTATTTTTGCTTCTCTTTCGCCAACTTCTACATTGACACCAGCAGTTTTTCTATCGTTAGATCCGAAAAATGATCCGATTGAATCAGCTATGTTGCCCTTCATTTCTAGGATGCCGTCTATATTATTTACAGCAATCCTTGCAATTTTTGCAACTACCTTATCTTGGATGATAAGTTTTGATTCTTCGTATTCTAATTCTCTACCATTATTTACGTCAGCTTGTTGTTTAACTTCTTCCTTGTTGTTGAATTTTTCTGTCATCTTTATCTCCTTAATTTAAAATTTTCCTGATAATTTGAAGCGCTCTTACATCTTTATCAAAATAAGCTCCTACAAAATAGCCAATTAACATCACTACCCAAACACCCAAGGTTTTGAAAAAACCAAAGTTAAATAGGCAGATTAGGGTCAAAAGGCTTAATATAAGAGAGTTTACCTTGCCTTTGTTTTCTTTGTAGAAAATAAGAAAAGACGCCCTGTTTCTTTCTCTAATATCAAGCTTTCTCATTTCTACATCATATATGTTATAGCCTTTTTTTTCTTCGATATTTTCCATGCTATCTCTTCTCTATTTCTTTCTTATCAAGCTTTAAATCAAGCTTTACATCTTTAATTCCCGTAAAATCTTTAAGTCTTTGGATGATTTCATCTCTCATCCTTTGTGATAAAAGATTTATATCGTCGGCTCCATAATAATCTACAAGGGCCTTAGCTTCTATTCTTTCATTTTCAATTATAAGAGCCTTAGTTTTTATAGTTTTAACATCAAAAAACTTTTCTATGGCCTTTTCCATTATAGATTCTAGAGATTTTCTACTGAGTAGAATGCTTCCCTTTTCATCTTCTATTAGGAAATCAAAGCCTCTGTTAGAATTTTTCTTAAGGGTTACAAGGATTATTATTGAAAATAAAATCAATATAGCTCCAAGACAAATAAAAAATCCTTTTATAAAAGCTAGATTTGTTGCTAAATCCTTAAGGAAGTCAACCTCCATAATTGTTAGAGGAAGACTATTTATATCTATTCCTAGAGCCAAGAATAGGGCTCCCAAGAGGAGTAAAATTATTAGCATAAAAGAATAAAGAAATTTCATAAATTTTCCCATACCTATCTCCTTAATAGAATATTACCCTCTTTATCTTAACTTCAATCATCATCTTCTAATTCTAAATTAAGGGCAAGCCAAGATTCGTCAAGATCATCTCTCATATCTTCAAGGTCCTTCATTTCCTTAAAAAGTTCTGCAACCCTAATCTGGTCGTCATAAAATCCTTCTGCTAGACTTTCTTTTGTGAGGGCTTTAATTTTTTCGTCAATCTCTTCCATATCTTTTTCGATATTTCTTATCTTGGTCTTGATTGCTCTAATTTCATCTCTTTTTAGCTTTTCTTTTTTTCTCTCTTTTTTAATTTGCGTCTTGGTGATAGCAGATTTTTCTTCTTCACTTAAGCTCATTTCCTTAAGCTTATCTAGATAATAGTCATAGTTTCCAAGATATAGATCCATCCCATCTTTTTTCATATCTAGAATTTTCGTTGCAATCTTATTTAAGAAATACCTATCGTGGGAAATTATTAAAAGTGTTCCCTCAAAATCAAGAACGGCATCTTCCAAAATCTCCTTCGAATCAATGTCTAGGTGGTTGGTTGGCTCGTCCATCAAGATGAAATTGCAATCTGAAATCATAAGCTTTAAGAGAGAAATTCTCGCTCTTTCTCCACCAGATAATTCAGAAATTTCCCTAAAGACATCTGTATCATAGAACATGAATTTGGCAAGGTAAGACCTTATTTCAAAGTTAGTTAGCATAGGATAGGCGTCTCTTATTTCGTCGAAAATTGTATTTTCAAGATTTAATGATTTTTGCTCTTGGTCAAAATAGCCTACATGGACAGACTCTCCAAGCTTCGCCTTTCCGCTATCTTGGTAGATTTGATCTAGGATTATCTTAAAGAGTGTGGTTTTTCCTACACCATTATCGCCGATTATAGCCGCCCTTTCATTTCTGTAGACTTCAAAGGAAATATTTTTGAAAATTTCCTTCTCATCAAAGCTCATTTTTAGGTCTTCTACCTTCAAAACATCCATACCGGATTGGATTCTTGGGGTGAATTTGAGGTTCATAGTATCAGAAAGTTCAATTGGTTTTTCTATTCTTTCCATTTTGTCTAGGAGTTTTTGCCTAGATCTTGATTGGGAAATACCTCTTTTTCTCTTTGAGCCTCCCTGATTTTTTAGCCTATCAATAATTTCTTCTTGCCTTGCAATTTCTTTTTGCTGGCTTTTGTATTGGTGGATTCTTACTTCCCTGTCTTTTTTTCTCTGGGCCATGAAGCTTGTGTAATCGCCCTTATAGGATGTTAGTTTTCCGTGTTCTAAGACCATCATCCTGTTGACTGTGGCATCTAGAAAATACCTGTCGTGGGATATTATAATTGCTGTCCCCTTGTAATTTTTGATAAAGGTTTCTAAAAAGTTTATGGCCTTGATGTCTAGGTGGTTGGTTGGCTCATCTAGTAGGAGGAGGTCTGGTTTTTCAAGTAAAAGTCCAGCTAGTTCTACCCTTGCCTTTTGCCCACCTGATAGGTCTGTGATTTTTTTGTTAAATTCACTTTTATCAAAACCCATGGCAGTGAGGGTGCCTTCGAGTTCACTTTCTATGGCGTAGCCGTTTTTGCTATGGTATAGTTCACTTTTTCTTGTGTATTCGTCCATAATTTCGGCAAGGATTTCTGGATTTTCTTCCTTACTCATCTGTTTTTCTAAATCTCTTATGTCAGATTCAAGTTTTATAAGATCATCAAAGACCGACAAACAATAGTCATAGATAGTCATTTCGCTATCTATAGTTAAAATTTGCTCAAGGTAACCCAGCTTGACATCCTGGGGTATAAAAATCTTGCCTTCATCCGGACTTAATCTATCTGTTAGAATATTAAAAAGGGTAGACTTGCCAGCCCCGTTTAGACCAACGAGTCCTGCCTTATCTCCCTTTTCC
>CAUPHU010000053.1:0-10123 GCA_963511095.1 uncultured Anaerococcus sp.
TATATTTTTTCATGTAGCCTCTTTTCTAGCTACAACTTTTGGGGAGTACTACAGGGCATCTGCCGCCCCCTTGGGTTCCCCCTATGAACGAAGATTCAATAGTAAATCGAAAAATAATTTTAATTACAAGATTACGAAGATGAAATGTAAATAAAAAAATCCCAGATAAATAAAATCTATCTAGGATAAATAATAAATAAATTATTTTGAATAAGAATTAGTATTTTTTAAGGTCACAGACCTTATCAAGGGCTTCCCATGTGAAGTCTTCATCATCTCTTCCAAAGTGGCCGTAGGCTGCGGTTTTTTTGTAGATTGGGCGTCTTAGGTCTAGTTTGTCTATGATGGCACCTGGTCTGAAGTCGAAATTTTCTTCTATGATTTCTTTTAGTTTTTCGTCGTCGTATTTGCCTGTGCCGAAGCTATCTACGAAGATTGCAAGTGGTCTTGCGACACCAATTGCGTAGGATACTCCTATTTCAAGTTTTTTTGCAAGGCCTGCTGCTACCATGTTTTTGGCTGCGTACCTTGCCATATAGGCTGCGGATCTGTCTACCTTTGTTGGGTCTTTTCCGGAAAATGCTCCCCCGCCTGCTTTTGAGTAGCCGCCGTAGGTATCTACTATAATTTTTCTACCAGTTAGGCCAGAATCCCCCTTTGGTCCGCCTATTACGAATTTGCCTGTAGGGTTTACAAAAATCCTTGTTTTATCATCGATTAGTTTATCATCTATTACTTCTTTGATGACTTTTTCTGTGATGTCTTGGCGGATTTTCTCAAGGCTTACCCCTTCTTCGTGTTGGGTTGAGATTACTATTGAGTCAATTCTTACTAGTTTGTCATCGTCATATTCTGCTGTGACTAGGCTTTTACCATCTGGTCTTAGGTAGTCAATTATGCCTTCTTTGCGGACTATACTTAATCTTTTTGCCAAATCTTGAGCAAGTTTAACTGACATTGGTAAATAAACTTTTGTTTCGTTATCTGCATAGCCAAAGACCATTCCCTGGTCGCCTGCCCCAATTTTATCGTAATCGTCGTGGCTTTCGTCGTATTCTTCTGCCTTATCGACTCCTTGGGCAATGTCTGGTGACTGGCTGTTTATAGATGTTAGCACTGCCACGTTTTCATAGTCAAAACCAAGGCTTGGGTCAGTATAGCCGATTTCTTTTATAGTATCTCTTACAATTTCTTCTATTGGTACGTAGGTTTCTGTGGTCATTTCACCAACTACAAGAACTAATCCCGTACTTGTTATACATTCTGCTGCAACTCTTGCATTTTCATCTTCTTTTAGGCAGGCATCCAGGATTGCATCTGATATTTGGTCACAAACCTTATCTGGATGGCCTTCTGTTACTGATTCACTTGTAATAAATTTACGCATCAATTTCCTCCAAATAAACTATAGCTCTCGCTTCTATACCCTCGCCCCTGCCTGTTGGCCCAAGTTTTTCGCTAGTTGAGGCCTTGACTGACACATTTGTTGTGTCAGTTTTGAGGTGGTCTGCGAGTAATTTTACTATTTTTTCTCTATGTGGGGCTATTTTCGGTCTTTCACAGATTATAACTGAATCTAGATTACCGATTTTATAGCCTCTTTGAAACATTTTTTCTACTACCTTATCTAAAAGGTCTATTGAATAAATATCCTTGTAAGCTGGATCTGTGTCTGGGAACAAGTTTCCTATATCAGGAAGGGCAAGGGCTCCTAGGATTGCGTCCATGATGGCATGGGTTAGGACATCGGCGTCAGAATGGCCCAAAAGTCCTAGTTCACTTTCAAATTCTATCCCACCTAGGATTAGCTTTCTATCTTCGACCAATTTATGAATATCGAATCCAATTCCTACTCTCATTTTTGCCCCCTTATATAGCCTTTTGCGAAGATTATATCTTCTGTGGTTGTGATTTTAATATTTGAATATTCCCCTTCTACAACCTTGACCGGTTCATCCCTATCGAAAAATTCAAAAAGCTGGCTATCATCTGTGATTTTAGCTTCTGATTTGAAATACTTTTCGTATAATTTTTTTATAAGATTCGTGTCAAAGGCTTGGGGGGTTTGGATATTGTAGACAAAGTCCCTATTCGGCGTGAAATCTACCTCTCCTTTTTCATTTACAACCTTTATCGTATCTTTTGATTTGGTGGCTGATATTGCCGCCTTATAGGTTTCCATTTCTCCTAGCACTTTCAAAAAAAGATTCCTAGAGGCAAATGGTCTGACTCCGTCATGGCTTAAAACAAGTTCTGACTTCGAATTCAGGGCGGTTAGGCCCTTGTAGGTGGATTCTTCACGACTAGCGCCACCAGCGACCATTTTTATTCTAGGATCTCTAAATATAGAGACAAGCTCAGATGCAAGGGGGAAATCTTCCTCCCTTACAACCAAGATTATCTCATCAAATTCTTCTATACTTGTGATGGTTATAAGGCTATACTCTAGAATTTTTTTCTCTCCTATTTCAAGATAGGGCTTATTTACTTCTGTGCCCATTCTTGTGCCCGAACCTGCTGCAGTCACAACTGCTGATAAAAATTTTCCCTTATACATCTTCTGCCCTTACAAAAATCATCCTACCGGCTGAAGTTTGAAGAACTGATGTGACCTTGGCCTTAATTGTTTGATCTATCAAATCTTGGCCATCTTCTACAACAACCATAGTTCCGTCTTCTAGGTAGCCAACACCTTGGTTTTTGCCCTTACCTTTTTTGATAACCTCAATTTCCATCGCTTCGCCCGGTATTACAACAGGCTTTAGGGAATTGGCTAGGTCATTTATGTTTAGGATTGGAATTCCTTGGACATCTGCGACTTTATTAAGGTTGTAGTCGTTGGTAAAGACCTTTGCCCCAAGATCCATGGCAAGTTTTAGAAGTTTTGCATCGACTTCCTTGATATTTTTATAATCCTTATTTAGGACTGTAAGCTTGATTTTGTCAGACTCTTTGATTTGGTTTATAACATCAAGGCCACGTCTTCCCCTTTCTCTTTTGAGATCATCTGGGGAGTCTGCTATGTGTTGGAGCTCTTCTAGGACAAATTCTGTCACGATAAGCTCGCCCTCTAGGAAATCTGTATTGATTATATCAAGGATCCTGCCGTCTATGATTACCGAAGTATCAAGGACTTTTGGGCTTGCTGTAAGGTTTGATCTGTCAAAAAATGTCTCTTGTTTTTCTGTTTTGACTTCGTCCCTAGACCTAGTGAATAGGGCTATTAAATCTTCTGCATTTTTGAAGGCTAGTTTCCAACCGAGATAACCAAAACCGATATATAATAAAATAGATAATAGCACAAAAAATGAATTTCCCATAAATGGTAGGGATAGTTTGGTTAGTGGTGTTGATACTAGGGTTGCTATCAAAAATCCTAAGATAATGCCTATTACGCCTATGACTAGGTTTGCAGCCGGTAATTTGCTGATTTTTTTCTCAAATATCGAAAGGCTTATTGCTGCTTGCCTGCTAATCGGATCTGTTGCAAAATAGAATATTATTGCAAATACTACTGATGCTATGACATTAGCCCATAGAAATAATTTGCCGCTGTTGGGTACAAACCCAAAGGCGGCATTTGCTATTCCGAAGACTACTATGCCAAGAACAGCTCCGATTAGTATAAATACTAATCTGATTATTCTTTTCATAATTTCTCCTTTTAGTTGATAGGCTTAGAGTCCTATCGATTCATCTATCATTTTTTCAGCTTCTTCCTTATCGAGCGATCCTGCCATTACAAGCTCGCTAGCAAGAATTCTCCTTGCCCTATTTAGAAGCTTTTTCTCTGTTGTAGAAAGTCCTTTGTCAACATCTAAGATGGCTAGGTTTCTAACCATTTTTGCTATTTCAAAGATATCACCAGTCTTTAAAATCTCTTGGTTATCCCTATATCTCTTAGTCCAATTTGAATTCATCTCTGTAGGTTTATCATCTAATATTTCAAGGACCTTGTGGCCTTCTTCCTTTGTAATGATAAATCTTATGTTTGCGTCTTTCATATTGGCTGCGGGTATTGAAATATCCATTTCTCCTATTGGCATCTTGAGGATGTAATATTCCCTCTCTTCGCCCATAAAATCAATCTTTTCAACTGAATCAATAACCCCTGCACCATGCATTGGGTAAACTATCTTATCGCCTACTTTAAACATCATAACCTCCTAGGTTTCTACTTATATTATACCATAATTTTGAGATTACGCTTAGACAATGGTTCACTATATCACAAACTCTACATTAATCAATTCAAAAGACCAGTTTTTATGTTAACTCTTTGGCCGACAACTTCTATGGTGCAGTCGGTAGTCTTGCCCCCAAATTCTCCATCTAAAGACCAAGATACATCTTCTTCTGTCTTGACTCTAATGTTTTTAGCCTGTTTTTGGATTACCATGTCAGTTGATTCACCATTGGTCAAGGATTGGATAATCTTATTGAGATCTGCTATTGATTCTGGTTTTTTCACCAAGGTTACTTCAAATAGACCATCTGTAAGACCGGCCCTTCCGTCAAAAAGATTAAAGCCTCCAACAGAAATAGAATTTGTTGCCATAAAGTGGATAAATTCACCCTTTACATACTCATCATCAAAGTCGATTTCTGCCTTGTATGACTTTATAGATTGGATTGGCAAAAGCTTCTTTATTCCTTCTACAATATAGGCTGAACGGCCGATTATATTTTTGACATCCTGGTCAGTTGAAAAACTCACATCTGAAAGGGCACCGAATGCAGCTACATAGACAAAATACTTATCGTCAATCTTGCCTACATCTATCCTTTTAATATTTCCCCTAACAGCAGTCTTAGTTGCCTTTTCCAAATCTTGTGAAATATTTACCGTTTTTGAAAAATCATTGGTCGATCCTGTTGGTATATAAGAAATAACCGGATCTATATCCGCCTTTAAGGCGCCAGATACGGCCTCATCAAGAGTCCCATCACCTCCAGAAATTAGGATATTATCAAAATCTTTGCCATATTTTTCGACAATTTCCCTGCAATCTCCAGATTTTTGGGTGGCATAGATTGTTGGAAACATACCCTTTGATGATAGGTATTCAATTATCCATGATAACTTTTCTGTTATGGCTCTTTGGCCAGAGTTTGGATTGTAAATAAATAGTAATTTTTCCATACTTTTCATTCTTTCTTTATCATTTTACACAAAACATGCTTAAATTTATGTTAAATCTTCATATTTCCTTAGACTTATTGATTTTGGCTAAAAACTTCTCCGTCAGTTTTATTATAGATTATAAAGCCTGCTATTTTCTGCCCGTCAGCTGAGCCCTTTTTGGCAATGTCTATAAGTCTCTCATCATTTTCAAGAGTTTTTATAGGACAACCTGGCCTGTAGAGTATATATTCTGACTCCGGATTAAGGCCTAAAGCAAAGTCCACATGGTAGTAGATATCGTCATAAGGACCTTCCTTCGTTGTTATTTTATAATCCCTAAGGTCAACTTCATAGCGGTAATCGTCAATTTGTCTTATAATTTGAAAAATCCCCTCAAATTCTGAAGTGTGGATTTCTTCACCGCTGTATTTGGACTGGGCAGTCCATGTAAGGTTGTAATCGTGTCCGTCAGCGGCAATTTTTCCGAAATAATCGCCCCTAAATTTGCCATTCTTTTCAAAGACTATTTTTGTTTGGCCCGTGCCTTCTCCATAGGTCCTAATTAGGGTCTGGCCCCAAAGCTTTTCGTAGAAAAGCTCTGCGATTTGCTCAAGGCTTGGCTCTTTTACCGCACTTTCTTGGCTTTCTTGGATTGTTTCAGCCTTTCCTAAGTCATAGTCTCCCTTGCCGCAAGCTGCTAGAAAAACTAGGGTAAAAATTAGGATTAGCCTTGTCATATTTTTATATAGGCCCTAAAGCCTCTTGTTTTGTAGTAAGAATCAGCTCCATTATGGTAGATGAAAACCCTGCCGTATTTTTTTGAAGCAAAAAGGGCGCCTCCTGCCTCTCTTATATCTGATGGAGTTTTAATCCATGAAGATGACTTGGTGTCAATTTCAGCAATCTCACAAAGGGCCAGATATTTTTCCTCGCTAAGTAGGTTTAGACCCATCTTTTCGATTTCTTCTTCTACTGAAGAGTCCGGAGCATTTTCCTTGCGACCTTCGCGAGCTTTTTTATCATAGCAAAGACTTCTCCTGCCAGTTGGGCTTTCCTTGGAAAGGTCCACATAGACAAGGCCCTTAAAAATATCAAGGTCAACTAGGTCCGGCTCTCCGCCTGTTTCTTCCATGGCGTAAATTGCATCATACAAGTCTTTGTTGTTTAGGATATAGGATTTGACAAGGTCCCATTTTATGGTTGGATGCCTATCCATGTTTGCTTTAAATCTTTTTTCTAGGGTTTCTATAAATTTCTTATCAAATTTTTCCACTATCGTCTCCTTTAAATTTTTCTAGGAAATGCCTAAGACTTTTAGAAGGTGCATAAAAAGCCATACGTGGCCCCATATATCTCATTACTTTTTTGATCTTTTCCCTATGATCTTCATCATAGCAATGAATATTGCAAGAAGAACAAGAGGGCTTGTTATCACCGTGTGGGCAAAGGCTAAGCTTTTTTTCTACATAGGCTAAGAGGTCTTCTTTTACGCCAGGCTCTGCCTTGTTGTTTTCATAATATTTTTCTATCATGAAACAGACTGTGCTCAGTCCCCTATCATCCTTTTTCACTATAGGTTTTTCTCTTTCTCAGCAAGTTTCTTTAGGGCATCCATATCTTCTATATCATCTATACCCGCTTCTTTTAGAAGGGCTTTGATAGCATCTGTAGACTCATCTAGTTCACTCTGAAGATCTCTTGCTTCCTTATCTATTGGGTCTTCTACTTCTATTTTCTGTTTCTTTGGCTCATCGACATAAAAAACTTTTCCAGTTTTTGGGTCAAAACCTACAGTTCCTGATGTATTATCATTGATATCTATATCATTTCTATCTGTGTTGTCATTTTTTGCTTCTAACATAAGTACTCCTTTATTCTTTATATAGTTTTATTTTATCATTTTTTACCTATAAATTAAAGTTTTAAACTCCTCTTATTTATGACAAAATCGCCCCGACTTGGGACGACTTTTTATTTTAATAATTTTTTGAGATATTTTCCCGTATAAGATTTCTTACACTTGGCAATTTCTTCTGGACTTCCTGTAGCAACAAGGGTGCCGCCGCCGTCTCCACCTTCTGGACCCAGGTCGATTATATAATCTGAAACCTTTATCACGTCAAGATTATGCTCGATAACCACAACCGTATTATTCTGATCAACAAGTCTGTTTAAAACTTCTATAAGCTTGTGGACATCAGCTGTATGAAGACCTGTCGTAGGCTCATCTAGTATATACAGAGTCTGACCTGTAGATACCTTTGCAAGCTCTGTTGCAAGCTTGACCCTTTGGGCCTCGCCACCTGATAGTTCTGTGGATGGCTGGCCGATTTTGATATAGCCAAGGCCCACGTCATAGAGGGTCTGAAGTTTCCTAACAATACTTGGCTGGTTTTCAAAAAATGCAATGCCTTCTTCTACAGTCATATCAAGGACCTCAGAAATATCCTTACCCTTAAATTTAACCTCAAGAGTTTCCCTGTTGTACCTTTTGCCGTGGCAGACTTCGCAAGGGACATAAACGTCAGGTAGGAACATCATATCAACCTTGATTGTCCCGTCACCCTTACAAGCCTCGCACCTGCCGCCCTTGACATTGAAGGAAAATCTTCCCTTTTTGAAACCTTTCATCTTGGCCTGGTTAGTCATGGCAAATACATCACGGATGGCATCAAAAACCTTGGTATAGGTAGCTGGATTTGACCTTGGAGTCCTACCAATTGGCGATTGGTCTATAGCAATTACCTTATCAACCTGGTCAAGACCGATAATTTTCTTGTGCTTACCAGCATGGACCTTAGTTTTGTTAATCCTTTTGGTCGCCATCTTATATAAAGTCTCATTTACGAGTGACGATTTGCCAGATCCTGACACACCTGTTACTGTTGTAAGAGTCCCTAGAGGGAATTTCACGTCAATATTTTTGAGGTTATTTTCCGCTGCTCCCTTTATTTCTATAAATTTATCAGAAGTCCTGCGTTTTTCTGGTAAGGGAATTTTCTTCCTGCCAGCAAGATAATCTCCTGTAAGTGAATCCTTGCATGCCATAATATCATCAAGAGATCCTTTGGCGACAATTTCCCCACCGTGGATACCTGCCCTTGGTCCAATATCAACGATAAAATCTGCCGCCCTCATTGTATCCTCGTCGTGCTCTACAATAATCAAAGTATTTCCAATATCTGTAAGATTTCTTAAAGACTTGATCAATTTGTCATTATCCCTCTGGTGGAGACCAATAGATGGCTCGTCTAAAACATAGGACACGCCCACAAGACCAGAGCCAATCTGAGTTGCAAGTCTTATTCTCTGGCTCTCACCACCTGAAAGGGTTGAGGCTGTACGGTTTAGGGTCAAGTATGAAAGACCAACATCATTTAAAAATTTGAGCCTGCCCTTGATTTCTCTGATGATAAGCTCTGCAATTTGTGCCTTCATCTCAGAAAGCTCAAGCTTTTCGAAAAATTCTATGGATTTTTCTACAGACAGGCGGGTAAGTTCTGAAATATTTAGGCCACCAACCTTGATAGCAAGAACCTCTGGCTTAAGCCTATCTCCGTGGCAAATCCTGCATTCCTCTTCGCCCATATAGTCCCTAAACTTTTTCTTTTGAGAATCGGAATTGGTCCTTTGGTACCTGTCCCAAATATTTTGGCAAGCTCCCTCAAAGATTCCCTTGTAGCGTTTTTTGCCCGAAAAATGAGAATCAAAGACGAAAGACAGGTCATAATCAGTTCCATATAAGATATCGTGGATAAGGCCTTCTGGTCCATCTTCAAGGGGTGCGTCATAAGGATAATCATAATGGTCTGCAATTGCCCTAATCACTTGGTAATAATAGGTTCCCTTGGCTGATCCCTGGTAAGGGTCAACCGCACCTTCATTTATAGAAAGGCTCTTGTCAGGCAAAATCAAATCCGGGTCAACTTGTAGGTGGAAGCCTAGGCCGTTACACTCTGGACACATGCCGATTGGAGCGTTAAATGAAAACATATTTGGGGTAATTTCTGGAAGGGAAACATGGCCTTCTGGACAGGCAAGCTTTGATGATAAAAGCATCTCATCTCCATCAATCACATCCACAATTACAAGGCCGCTAGCCAAGCCGATTATGGTTTCAAGCGAATCTGCTATCCTTGACTCAATTCCTTCCTTCATCTTAATTCTATCAACAATTACAGAAATATCGTGCTTTTTGTTCTTATCTAATTCTATATCGTCTTCAATTTCGTATCTTTCACCGTCAATAATTACACGAACAAAACCGTCTTTTCTAATATTATTAAGGGCATTTTTGTGCTGGCCCTTTCTTCCCCTAATAACTGGAGCAAGAAGCTGGATTTTGGTTCCTTCTGGAAGTTCCATAATCTTATCAACCATCTGGTCAACAGACTGAGCAACGATTGGCTTGCCACAAACAGGGCAAAAAGCATCCCCAATTCTAGCATACAAAAGCCTGTAATAGTCATAAATTTCGGTCACAGTCGCCACAGTCGAACGTGGGTTCCTATTGGTGGTCTTCTGGTCAATAGAAATAGAAGGAGAAAGTCCCTCAATAGCATCAACCTCAGGCTTATCAATCCCACCCAAAAATTGCCTAGCATAAGAAGAAAGACTCTCCACATAGCGCCTCTGCCCTTCTGCATAGATGGTATCAAAGGCAAGAGTAGACTTACCAGAGCCCGAAAGCCCAGTAAAAACAATCATCTCATCACGAGGAAGAGTTAAATCTATATTCTTTAGATTGTTAGTCCTTGCTCCTTTTATAATTATATTTTTATCTCTCATCATCACTTTTCCTTCCTTATTCAAAATAAGTTATTATATTAAAGTTTATATTTTAGTTTTACTTGATAATAAGTAATTATTGTTACATTCAGTGTTTTTCTTCGTAATTTTATCTTTTATATTTTTATTCTACTTACAGTACCCCTTCGTTTACAAGGAGGGGCGTAGGGGGCTTTCCGCATGCCCCCTTATGCCCCTCCTTAAACCTCC
>CAUPHU010000054.1:0-9961 GCA_963511095.1 uncultured Anaerococcus sp.
CATAGCCCTTTCATCTGGATTGAAATCTGTGGCGTGGTTTTGTGGGTAGGTTGCCTTATTCTCAGGATCTCTTCCGCCTATAAACATATAGGTTCCGTCTACTCCTGGTACGTCTTTATAGCCAGATAGGTAAAATCCAAAGTCTTCAGATCCTGATAACTTAAGGTCAGTTGCCACATTTTCCTCTCCAAAAATCTCTTTTGCAATTTTTACAGATAAGTCTGTGGATTTTTCTTCATTTATAACAGCTCCAGCTCCCATATTGTAAGAAAACTCTGCTTCTCCATCATAAATTTCTGCAGAAAGTCTAGCGGCCTTTTCAAGTTCCTTTACCATAAAATCTACAGATTTATTAGAAAATGACCTAAAAGATCCATCAAGATTAATGTCACTTGCAACTGCATTTGCTGCAGACCCACCTTCTACAACTCCTAAATTTAGGACAACTGGGTGGAAGACATTGTCGATTTTACGAGCCTGGATGGCGTAGGCTGCATTTATGAAATTTGCAAGCATAAGCATGGCGTCATTTCCTTGGTAAGGGGTTGATGAGTGGGCAGATTTTCCCTTAAATTTCACATTGAAAAATGTGTTATTTGCCATAACTTCACCATAGCCTGTAGAAGCTTTACCAAGATCCCAACCTGTGTGTATGTGGATTGCAAAGGCAGAATCTACGTCTTTTGTATAGCCGCCAGAAACCACCGCCCTGCCGCCTTCGCCAGTTTCTTCTCCTGGTTGGAAGATAATTCTAACTCTGCCATTAAGGTCGTCCTTGACTTTTAAAAGGGCCTTTGTTGCATTTAAAAGCATAGCAGCATGAATATCGTGGCCGCAAGCATGGCTTACACCTTCTACTTGACTTTTAAAATCAAAGTCATTTGTTTCCTTAATTGGTAGGGCGTCTATATCTGCCCTTAAAAGTACAGTTTTCTTAGTCTTTTCTGGATTTATCTCAACCATAAGGCCAGTCGGATCTATTTCTGTGACCTCAAAGCCTAAGCCTTCTAGTTCTTTTTTGATAAAGGCAGTTGTCTTTACTTCTTTCATTGATAGCTCAGGATGCATGTGCATATACCTTCTATCTTCTATCATTTTTTCTTCATTATCTAAAATTGATTGTTTAATTATATCAGTCATAACTTTCCCCTCTCTTATTCTTTTTATATATACCCAATAATTTTTCTAATTTAAAAGACCCTAGCTTTTAAAAACTAAGGCCATTTTTATTTTCTAGTCTGCTTGTGGTGCGATTTTTAAGTCTAGGAACAGATCATTATACAAAATGGTTGTTTCTTTGCCCAAATCTTTGAAAACCTCAAGCTTATTTATTATTTCATCATCTGGATAAAGGGTTTTATCCTCTCTTGCAGCCTCATAGATTAGGTCCATGGCCTTTTTGTTTGGTGTCGCATACCAGAGATAATCAGCGTTTCTTGCAGCTATATCCGGCCTTAAGAGGTAGTTGATTAGGGCATAAGCACCCTCGTGGTTTTTGCTTGTTTTTGGAATAACCATTGTGTCAAACCAAATGTTAGATCCTTCTTTTGGGATATGGTAGGCAAGATTTTCGTTCATTTCCTGGGCCATGGCGGCTTCTCCAGAAAAGGTGATTCCTATATCTGCCTCTCCTTGGGCCATGTACATCCTGATTTCATCAGCAAGTAGGGCCTTGACATTTGCCATAAAAGGTACTAAGTCATTTTTAACTTCTCTTAGGACTTTTTCATCCTTTTCATTTAGGCTGTATCCTTTCTTAAGAAGGCCAATTCCAAGTGTTTCCCTGGCTCCATCAAAGGATAAGATTTCTCCCTCAAACTTAGGATCCCAAAGATTTGCCCAGGAATCCACGTCCTCCTCACTGTATTTTTCGGTATTGTAAATTATACCAAAAGATCCCCAAAAATAAGGAATTGAGTATTCATTTCCTGGATCATAGGTCTGGTCTAAAAATCTCTCGTCGATATTTTCAAGACCCACAATCTTAGAATGGTCGAGCTTTTCTAAGAGTCCCTTATCACGCATCATTTCTACTGTGTATTCTGATGGAAAGGCCAAATCGTAATAGGTCTTTCCCTGCTCAATTTTTGCCATCATGGCTTCATTTGAGTCAAAAGTTTCGTAGATTACATTATAGCCAGTTTCCTTTTCAAAATCTCTTAGGACTTCTGGATCTACATAATCTCCCCAGTTGTAGAAATATATATCCTTATCATTCTCTCCTGTAGTTGAGGCATTTAGCCTGTTTTGTGCGAAAACTAAAAGGATTGTTAACCCCAAGATTCCAATTATAAATCTATAAACCTTATTCATGCCTGTTAGCTTCCCTTCTTTCTATGATGTAATAGATAACTACCATGCCTAGTGAGATTAAAAATATGATGGCTGATAGGGCGTTGATTTCAAGGGAAATACCTGTCCTTACCCTAGAATAAATCTCAATTGAAAGGGTAGAAAATCCAGATCCAGTTACGAAAAATGTCACCGCAAAATCGTCCAAAGAATAGGTAAGGGCCATGAAAAATCCTGCAAAAATTCCGCTTGCTATATTTGGCAAAATTATCTTATTTAAGATGGTCATATCATTTGCACCCAAATCTTCTGCAGCCCTTATCATGTCTTCATTTAGGGCATAGAGCCTTGGAAGAACCATCAAAACCACAATTGGAATCGAAAAGGCAACATGGCTTAGAAGGACTGAAACAAAGCCCATAGGTATCTTAATTAAGATACTAAACAAAATCAGAAAACTTGCCCCCATCATAATATCAGGAAGTACCATCAAAACTGAATTCAGGCTTAGGATTTGTTTTTTAAGCTTTTTGTTTCTTGTATAGTAAATTGAAATTGCCCCAAGTGTCCCAATTATGCTTGCTATTATTGATGATAAAAGAGCCAAAATTAGGGTGTTTAATACTATATCTATTAGCCTCTTGTCGTTAAATACCGCCCTATAGTGGTCTAAGGTGAAAGACTCGAAAGCGTTCATATTTCCACCACTGTTGAAGGAATAAAATATCAAATATCCCAGAGGAAGGTACATAATTACAAAGACAAAAATCAAAAATAAGTTTGAAAATTTTGTAGACTTATTTTCCATTTGCATCCCCCCTCCTGTTTAAAAACGAAATTACTGCAAACATTATAGCAATTAGGACAAGGCCGATTGTTGATCCCATACCCCAGTTTTGGGTCACAAGATAGTGCTGCTCAACTGCAGTTCCTAGGGTGATTATCTTGTTTCCTCCGATTATCCTTGTTATTAAGAATAATGAAAGTGAAGGAATGAAAACCGCCTGGAAACCTGCTATAACCCCATCCATTGAAAGTGGCAAGATGATTTTCCTAAAGGTTTGAAACCTATTTGCACCTAAATCTTCACTTGCTACAATATATTCTCTAGGAATCGAATCTATCGACCTAAAGATTGGTAGGATCATAAAAGGTAATTCTACATAGGAAGCAACCAAAATAAAGGCAGGATTTGTAAATAAAAACCCTTGGCTTGCAAGGCCTAAGAATCCTACTATTGCCCCATTTTTGTTAAATAAACCTATAAAAGCGTAGGCCTTTAGGACTAGGTTGATCCAGGTAGGTAAAATTACCAAAAGCAAAATCAAATCCTTATGCTTAGCCTTTGTTAAAAAATATGAAAAAGGATAGGCCCACAAAAGGGTAAAGGCAGTGATTAAAAAGGCCGTTAAAAATGAATTTAGGGTCATTATTATATAGTTTTTGTTTGAAAAATATGCTATATAATTATCAAAGGTAAAATTGCCATAAATATCAAAAAATGATTGGTAGAGCAAAAGCAGGATTGGGGCAATTATAAATATCAAAATCCAAATATAATAGATAAAGGTAAGTTTTTGGTATTTTTTAGCCATCACTTTCTCCTGTTGCGTATTTTTCAATTCTCTTATCAAAGGCTTCTTCGGTTTCGTTAAATCTCATTACATGGATATTTTCAGCATCTATTGCTATCCCCACATCGTCGCCTTCTTCAAAAAGCTTGGTTGTATGGATTTTCCAATAAAATTCCTCCTTATCAAGGGCAATTAATTCATTAAAAACTCCCCTAAAGAGAATATTTTCGATGTTTACAACTATATCCGCCCTATCTAAAGGAACTACTTCAATATCTTCAGGTCTTATTACAACTTCAACCCTTTCACCTTTGGCGATACCAGCATCCGAACAGTCAAAAACCTTGCCCGCAAATTCTACCTTGTAGTCATCAACCATCTTAGCCTTTAGGATATTGGATTCACCGATAAATTCGGCCACATAGCGGTTGATTGGCTCGTCATAAATATCTTTTGGCGGACCTTGCTGGACAATTTCCCCCTTATCCATTACAAAAATGTGATCAGATAGAGCAAGGGCTTCTTCCTGGTCGTGGGTTACAAAAACAAAGGTAATCCCAAGTTCCCACTGAATATCGGAAAGTAGGACTTGCATAGATTTTCTTAACTTCATATCGAGGGCAGAAAGAGGTTCGTCAAGAAGGAGGACATCTGGTTTATTTACAATAGCACGGGCAATGGCAACCCTTTGTTTTTGCCCACCTGACATTTGGCTTACCTCACGTTTTTCAAAACCAGCAAGGTTTACCATTTCAAGGGCTTTTTCAACTTCTTCTTTGATAATATTTTTATCTACCTTTTTGATTTCAAGGCCAAAGGCCACATTATCATAGACATTCATATGGGGAAAAAGCGAATAATTCTGAAAAACTGTATTTACAGTCCTCTTGCTAGCAGGCATATCTACTACGTTTTTGCCATTTATATAAACTTCTCCAGAAGTCGGCTCCAAAAATCCTGCTATCAAATTTAAAATCGTAGTTTTCCCGCAACCAGAAGGACCAAGAAGCGTATAAAACTTGCCCTTTTCAAGCTTAAGGTCAACTGACTTTAAAATTTCTTCATCTCCAAAAGACTTAGAAACCCCATCTAAGACGACGGAATACTTATCATAATTTTTTTCCATAGGCACCCCCAGATTTTCTCATTATAAAAAGTATACCACTTTTCATCATAAAATTTTAGGATAAAGTATTAAGCTTTATAAAGATTTTTAAAAAAATATACCAGACCTTTTGGCCGGTCCGGTATATTTTCTTACTTATTTATTATCTTTTGAAACTGTCTTAGCCGCAGTCCTTCCTGATGCTATTATTTCAGTAATAGCATTGCCGCCTAGCCTGTTGCCGCCGTGAATTCCACCTGTAACTTCGCCTGCTGCATAAAGACCAGAAATAGGATTGCCTTCTTTATCTAGAACTCTTCTTTCTTCATCAACTTTAAGTCCGCCCATGGTGTGGTGAGTTGATGGCGCCAAAAATCTTACCCTGATTTTGCCAATCTTGTAGGTATCAGCCTTGTATTTGCCGTCTTCAGTTTTTTCAGCTTGACCAATTAGAGACCTATAAGATTCCTTGCTTACTTCAAGCTTATCAGTCTCGCCCATTACATAAGAGTCATATTCTCTAATAGCATCTTCGATTTGTTTTGCTGTTAGATCAATATCAAGCTCTTTGAATAGATCATCAAGCTCGTTTATTTCTCTTACATATTGTCTTAGGTGGACATCTTCGTCCTTGTATGGATATGGGCCAGGGATTGGACTTTCAACATTACCGACTTCTACGAACACGCCTTTTGTGCCACTTATTTCTATACCATTTTCAAAGGCACCTTTAGAAAGAACGTCACGTTCTGCAGATTCGTCTACATATCTCTTGCCAGTTTTTGGTGAAATATAAATTACATCTTCACCACCACCAAAAGCAAGGTTGCCGTCTTGGATCCAAGAAATTGGCATCATTTGTGTGAAGCCTTCGCCTGTTGTATCAGCTCCAACTTCTTCTGCCATTTTTATACCATCACCCATTAGGGAATTTCTGTTGGTTGTCTTTAGAGAACCTTCAAGAGCTTCTGGATCCCAATATTCGTTGGTTTCCTTAACCATTTCAATATTTGCAGCATAGCCGCCTGTTGCAAGGATAACACCTTTGGTAGCCTTAAGTGTAATTGGTGTTCCATCGTAAAGTTCACCTTCTACTCCTACTATTTTACCGTCTTCTTCGATTAGCTTCTTGGCATCAGCTCTTCTGTAGATTTTGTTTTCTTCATTTTCTTCTTCAAACTTTTTGATTGGAGCCTTAAAGTAGGTTGCCCATCTGCCTTCTTCCATTTCTCCATCAACTTCAGAGCCAATGAATTGGTTTTGTCTTTGCCACAAACCACCGATAAGTGTTCTTTGGGTAGAATCATCAAATTTTGATCCCATTTCATTTAGCCATGGCTTTATTTCTTGGCCTTCATTGATAAATTGGCTTACAAGTCCTTCATTTCCATATACCCAGCTAGTTCTTTCGAAGTTTGGTCTAATTCCACCGTAATAGGTTTGGAAAATGTGTAGGTTGATTGTTGAGAAAAGTGTAAGGTCAGTTTCTTGTTTGCCAGCATCAAGTTGTGGTTTTGCCCAATCAAGATATGCTTTGATTTCTTCTTTTAGGGCTTTAAGTACTGGTAGGTATTCTTCGTGGACCCCTCTTTTAGAAAGCTCTTCAATATCACCGATTACAAATTCTTCATCTTTGCCAAGCTCTTCATTAAATGGCTCTTCTGACCAATTGTAGATGGTCTCTAGGGTGTGAATCCTGCCGTTATCTGATTTTACTTTTTCAAATTTTTCGCCATTGTGTTCGCCTTCTGTAGCGTCAGGATCTTCCTTATCCCAAACTAAATATGGCATTACAGATTGGTATTGACCTCCAGATACAAGGGTATTACCACCGATTTCTACGTTTTTCTCTAAGATTGCAACCTTATTGCCAGCTTGGGCTGCTTCTACTGCTGCAGATACGCCCGCACCACCAGCACCTACAACTACCACGTCATAGATCTCTTCGATTGCTTCTTGCGGTTTTACTTCTATTGTATTTTTCTTAAAGGCCTCAAGATCACTTGCTTCTGCTTCTTCTGCTGCCTTGTTGATTGCAGCTTTGAAGGCTGCTGAAGTAATAGTTGCGCCAGAAACATTATCCACACCTATACCATTAGCACTTAAGACATCTTCTTTTACTATATCAAATGCTGGTGTACCAACGTGTTCTGTTTCAACATTTTCTACAACTTCTATGTTTTTTATTGCCCCTCCATCAAATTCAACAGAAACCTTAATTGGACCATTGTATCCATCAGCTTCTGCTTCGTATGTACCTGGCTTAAATTTTAATTCGGAATTATCAGCTGTCTCTTTATTTTCGTCAGCTTTGTCCTTTCCTTCCTTAGCCTCTTCAGTTTTTTCTTCTACTTTTGATTCTTCTTTTGGCTCTTCTTCTTTCTTACCAGTATCAACTGAACAAGCAGAAAAAATTAGACCTGTCGCAAGCATCAGTGTAAGTAACTTTGATTTTTTCATATATCCTCCTTTTTTGATTATTAAATCCATTTCATGAAAAATTTCATAGTTCATCCTACATATAAGTCAATTATAACATAGAAGAAAGGGTTTTTATAAAATATTGTTAATCTTTTAAAAAATTTATATAAAAAAACACTGGCCACTTAAGACCAGTATTTTACTTATTATGCTTCTATTTCTAACTTATCATCTAAATATATATCGGAAAGTCTTGCTAGATATATAACTGTAAGTATTACTGCTCCTATCGCAAAGATTATGCCGATAAAGGCAAATAAGCCAAGGCCAACCATCTCATCTTTGACGAAAAATAGCATTCCAATACAAAGCATTAGTAAAAGGAAAGGTATGCCATAAAATTTCAAACTTAAAATTAAAGTCTTTTTAAATAGCCTTTTACCTTGGGTAAATATCTTTCCTATTATTTCCATGACTCCATCTTCTGTATCGTAGTGATCTGCAAGATAAAAGTCTGAATAGGCAAAAAATAGGGAAATTACTCCAACAGCAAGCACTCCAATTATGGCAAGCACAATAGAACCTAGGGCAAATACTGTGCTATTACTTGGATTAATCATTGTCTTAAACAAGCCCACAGTTCCAGAAGCAGTGCCAATGAACTTAACTATAGCACCAGCAACGGCGATTATAAATCCAACTGTCACAACTTTCATATTTATATAATTAACTTGGTTTAAATAATCACCCACAGATCCCATTCTGTTTCTTAATAGTCCACCTGATATTGAAAATGTGAAGACAAAGCCAATAAGTCCTGTGACTAAACTAACTATAAAGTTAAGTACAAAACTTTCTTTATCTATAGCTTGGACTAAGCTTGATAATAGATAATTTGTAATTCCTCCTATTAGCATTATCCAAAGTATAGATGAAAATTTATATTCTCTTTTCATAATTTTCTCCAATTCTTAAATTAATTTCTATTAATAATAATTTACCGCTTTTAATAAAAATTTACCATAATTTATCAAAAAGAGGGTATATACTATAAAGAGGTGATTATATGAAAGATATAAATATTAAATTAAATAAAGATAAACAAAGAAGCGAGGCCCTTGATGGTGATAAGGTCATAGGTCTTTGTGATTATAGAAAAAAAGAAGATGGCCTTATAGAATTAAACCACACCGAGGTTGACAATGCCTATGGTGGCATGGGTATAGCAGCAGACCTTGTTGATTGTTTGGTAGATTTTGCAAGAGAAGAAAATCTAAAGATCTATCCAACCTGCTCCTATGTTGTAAAAAAATTTGATAAGGACGATTCATATAAAGACGTAGACGCAAGATAATAGGCTTGGCCAATTGGCTAGGTCTTTTTCTTTGTGAATAATTTGCCTATAATAGCCTTTGGGATTTTTTCGTGGTATTATATCTATAGTTAATAATAAAGGGAGGTGACTTATGGAAAAATTAAACGATCACAAATATAGAAAGCAGGGCATCTTATCAGTTTCTCTAATTCTTGCAGTAAATGCCATAATTAGCGGTGCCCTTATTTTTATCAAAGATGACCTAGGAATTGCCCTTTCACAGGCAGAATTTCTAGTAAGCCTTCCATCAATTATGACTATAATCGCAATCCTCTTAAGCGAACCTATTAGTCAAAAAATAGGAATTAAAAAATGTATAAGCCTTGGGCTTTTTTTAGTGGGAACATCTGCATTTTTGCCACTCATCTCAAGGACCTATATAAGTATCTTTATATCAAGGCTAATCCTTGGTTTTGGAGTTGGCCTCTACAATGGCCATGCGGCAAGTCTTATAAATATTTTCTATAAGGGAGATGAGGCAGCAAGCCTCCATGGCATAAGAAATTCCTTTGAGTACATAGGTCTAATGGTGCTTTTATTTATAGCAGGCCTTATTATAAAAATCTCCTGGCGCTTGGTCTTCTTGACCTATTCGCTTGCCTTTTTGATTTTGATATTTTTCAACCTCACAGTAGAAGATGTTGTTCATCCCAAAACCCTAGCTGAAGAGAAGTTTAAAATCACTTCACAAACCATATTCTTCATGGTCTTTGCTGGTGTTATGCTAATGGATACTACAGCTGTAACAGTTAGGTTTTCAACAGTCGCCACAAGATCCCTAGGAGAAGGTGCAAATATCAATATGCTAACCATGGTTATACCCTTATTTGGTATGACAACTGGATTTTTCTTTGGGAAAATAAATAGGAAATTAAGGTCTAAAACAATTTTGCTTGGCCTCTTATTATATGTTCTTAAAAATATAATCCTAAGCATTTTTGGAGCAAATCTCTATGTCTATATGACAGCAATGGCCCTTACAGCCATCTCCCAATCCCTATGCTTTCCTTATATCTTCGCCGAAGTTGCGAGGGTTACAAGGTCTTCATCTTCAAGGATTGTAAACAACCTAATCTTTGTGGGATCTAATATTGGTGGATTTTTAGCATCAACTTTCTTAAGCCTAATGACAAGAGTATTCAATCTCCAAGGCCCAACCACAGCCTTCATAGGCTTTTCGGCCCTATACTTAGG
>CAUPHU010000055.1:0-9928 GCA_963511095.1 uncultured Anaerococcus sp.
TCCGCCGATTTTTTTGGCTTCTTCTTCGAATACTTCTACGAAGTGGTTGCCTATTATTTTTCTCTTTGTTTCAGGATCTGATACTCCTTCTAAGAGTGTTAGGAATTCTTTGGATTTGTCTACCATTTTGACATTTAGACCAAGGTTTTTGTAGGTTTCCATAACTGATTTGGCTTCGTCTTTACGAAGTAGGCCGTGGTCTACAAAGATGCAGGTTAGGTTATCGCCTATGGCTTTTGATACTATTGTGGCGGCTACAGAGCTGTCTACTCCGCCTGATAGGCCGCAGATCATTTTTTCGCCTGCATATTTTTCTTTGATTTCTTCTATGATTTCTGTGGCGAAGTCTGCCATTTTCCATGTTCTTTCTGCTCCACAAATATTTAGGACGAAGTTTTCTAGGATTTCTCTGCCGTATTCTGAGTGGACTACTTCTGGGTGGAATTGTACAGAATAGATTTGTCTTTCAAGATTTTCCATGGCTGCAATGTCTGTGTTGGCAGTTTTTGCTATCACTTCAAATCCTTGGGCTATTGTTTTTATCCTGTCTTTGTGGTTCATCCAAATTATGGATTCTTCTGGTAATCCCTCAAAAAGTTTTGATTTATTATTTACTTCTAGGTCGGTTTTGCCGTATTCAGCAAGGGCTGGTGTTTCGACGTCTCCTCCAAAATGTTGGTTGATGTATTGGTGGCCGTAGCAGATACCTAAAATTGGTACATTTAGGTCAAAGATTTTATCATCTGCTCTTAGGCTTTCGGCGTTATTTACTGATTGTGGGCCTCCTGTTAGGATTATGCCTGCGAGGTTTGATGTATCGATGTCTGAGACAGATTCGTCACATTCGTGAAGCTCTGCGTAGACTCCCATTTCCCTGACTCTTCTTACTATTAGCTGGTCGGTTTGGCCACCGAAGTTTAATACTAGGATTTTTTCTTTACTCATTTTTCCCCTTTTCTATAGCTTAGCAATTTTCTTCTTTTTCTTCTGGAAATTTTTCGTAGTAGTATTGGACTATTTCTGTTGCTGTCTGCTCGATGGTGTTTTCTGTCACGTCTATGACCTTGCAGTCAAGGTCTTTGAAGACTTCTCTTGCGTATTCTAGCTCTTCTTCAATTCTTTCTCTATCAAAGTACTTGCTTTCTCCCTTTATGCCCAGGGTTTTGGTCCTTACAGACCTGATGTTTGATAGCTTGTCAGGATCTATTACAAGGCCAATTACCCTGTCAGGATCAACCTCAAATAGCTCTTGAGGTAGGGCCGCTTCTGGGACTAGGGGTAGGTTTGATACTTTGAAGTTTTTGGTGGCTAGGATCATGGTCGTCGGGGTCTTTGATGTTCTTGATACTCCAACAAGGACTATGTCTGATTTTGGAAAGCCTCTCGGATCTTTGCCGTCGTCGTATTGGATGGCAAATTCGATTGCATCTATCATATTGAAATAGCCCCTAGAAAGGGTCCTTGTAAGGCCTGCCTTTCTGATGGCCTTCTTGCCTGTGAGTTCTTCGAATTTGTTTATTCCATAGGATAGGATATCAAGCACGATTATATTAGCTTCCTTGGCCCTGGCCCTTAGGTATAGGGCAAGGTCTTTGTCGGCTACTGTCATGACAATTACAGATTCCTTGTCTATTTGATCCATAATCTCATCTATTTCTTCTTTTGTACTAATATCCGGCCTTCTAACCATCCTCGTTTCTAAGCCAGGAAACTGGCTAGTAACAGATTTTATATAATTGATTGCAGTTTCGCCTGTAGAATCGCTTATGATTACAACTGTCATAACGTCGTCCATGGATATCTCCTATCTTACTATTTCAGCTATATCAAATATTTTTTCCATTCTTACCTTAAGTGAATTTAGCATAGCAAGTCTATTCGCTTTGACTTCTTCGTTTTCTACATTGATCATTGTATTATCAAGGTAGTCGTTGCCGATAGGGCTTGTTGCTTGGATATTTTCAAGCTCTTTTTTGTAGTCGGCAGCATTTGCAAGGCCTAGCTCTTCAAGACTTGTAATTTCTCTATAGAAGTCTCTTTCAAGGTCAGTTTCTAAGAGGTCTTCTCTGATTTCTCTTGCCTGGCTATCCTTGGCTAGGTTATTTATCCTTATTAGGTAAGAAAGTGAGTCGTCGTTTTCTTCTATAAATTCACTTAGGGCTTTGACTTTTTCGCTCATTTTAAGGATGTTGGTGAAGTCTGTATTTACTACAGAGTTTACAATGTCGTACCTGTATCCGTCATCTAGGAGTTTGTTTTTTAGCCTGTCTTTGATGAAGGATAGGGTTTCGTCCATAGTTTTGTCATAGTCAAAGGCTAGGGCGTTTGTTTCTGTATAAACTAGTAGGGCTTCAGCTATTAGTTTTTTGAGGTCAACGTCAATTCCGTTTTCTAGGATAATATTGATTATACCAAGGGCTGCCCTTCTTAGACCGAATGGGTCACGGCTGCCTGTGACATAATTTTCGATGGCATAAAGACCTACAATTGAGTCCATCTTATCAGATATGGATAAGAGGATACCAACAATTGACTTTGGTGTCTCTGAGTTTTGGTTCTTTGGTAGGTATTGTTCCTTTATTGCTTGGGCAACTCTTTGGTTTTCGCCAGAGTTTAGGGCGTAGATGTAGCCCATAGTGCCTTGAAGCTCAGTGAATTCTACTACCATTTTTGTAACTAAATCTGCCTTTGAAAGATGAGCTGCTCTGATTGCATCTTCTTTTATATCATCAGCTAGGTTTAGCTCTTTTTGGTATCTTTGGGCAAGTTCTACGAGTCTCTCTCTTTTTTGGTCCATGTTGCCAAGACCTTCAAAGAATACTAGGTTTTTAAGGTCTGGCACATATTCTTCTAGTTTCTTTTCTGTATCTAGGTTGTAGAAGAATTTGGCATCTTCAAGCCTTGCTACAAGGACTTTTTTATTACCTTCGATTACATTTTGGCTTTCGTAGTCATCACCATTTCTAACTAGGCAGAAATATGGAAGGAGTTTTCCAGAATCATCAAGGATTGGGAAATATCTTTGGTGGTCCTTCATTGGTGTTGTGATGACTTCCCTAGGTAGTTCTAGGTATTCGTGGTCGATTTCTCCCACTAGGACTGTTGGGTATTCTACGATATTTACTACTTCATCAAGGAGTTTTTCATCCTTCATGTATTCTCCGCCTACTTGGCTTGCAAGGGAATTTAGGCCCTTTAGGATGATATCTCTTCTGTCCTTGCCTCTTAGGATTACGTAGTTTTCCTTAAGTTTTTCTTCGTAGTCAGCAATTTTTTCTATAACTACTTTGTCTGAGCCAAGGCTTCTGTGGCCCTTTGTTATGTTGCCTACTTCTATGCCTTCTGCGTCAAAGTCTAGGATTTTGTCATCAAGAAGTGATACAAACCATCTGATTGGTCTTGCCCATCTGATTGATTTGCCGCCCCATCTCATTGATCTTGGGAAGGAGATTGATTTGACTATTTCATAGACATTTTCTTTAAGGACTTGATCTAATGACTTAGATTCTTCCTTTTTTTCTACAAAAACATAGTCTTCGCCCTTTTGTTCTTTTATGATGACGTCATCAAGACTTGCCTTTTGGCCTCTTAAGAAGCCTTCTAGGGCTCTTGTAGGATTTTTTTCCTCATCAAAGGCGATTTTTACGCTAGGACCTCTTACAGATATTATCTCTGCCTGGTCGTTTTCTACTACATTTTTAAGTAGGACCATGAATCTTCTTGGTGTAGATTCGATTTCGATTTCTTCATAGGATAGTTTATTTTCTTCTAGGAGCTTTTTGAATTTGTCTCCTAGTTGGATTTTGGTATTTTTGACATAATCTGAAGGAATTTCTTCTACTCCAATTTCTAATAGGTAATTATGCATGATTTTCCTTTCTTATGAGTGGGAATCCTAGTTCTTCTCTTTCTTCGATGTATTTTTCTGCAACTAGGCTTGATATATCTCTCACTCTTTTGATGTAGTGATTTCTTTCTGATACAGAGATTGCTCCCTTGGCATCAAGGGTATTGAAGGCGTGGCTTGTCTTAAGTACGTTGTCATAGGCTGGATAAACTAGGCCTAGCTCTATAAGTCTTGCCGCTTCTTTTTCGTAAATATTAAATAAAGTTTCTAAGGTTTCGTTATCTGCATCTTCGAATGAATATTTTGAGTTTTCATATTCTGGAAGTTTGAAAACATCGCCGTAAGTAAGGTTTTCTGACCATTTTATATCGTAAACATTGTCCACGTCTTGAAGATACATACAAATTCTTTCAAGACCAATGGTTATCTCTCCACTTTCAAGCGCGCAGTTTATTCCGCCTACTTGTTGGAAGTAAGTAAATTGGGTGATTTCCATTCCATCAAGCCAGACTTCCCAACCAAGGCCCCAAGCTCCAAGAGTTGGACTCTCCCAGTTGTCTTCTACAAATCTTATGTCGTGTTTTTTAGGATCTATGCCTATTGCCTCTAAGCATGATAGGTATAAGTCTTGGATATTTGAAGGGGTTGGCTTTAGGAGAATTTGCATTTGGTGGTGTTGGTAGAGCCTGTTTGGGTTTTCTCCGTACCTACCATCTGCCGGTCTTCTTGAAGGCTCAACATAGCAAACCTTCCATGGTTCTGGACCAAGTGCCCTTAAAAATGTGTGAGGGTTCATTGTTCCTGCACCCTTTTCGATATCGTATGGAATCATTACAGAACAACCCTGTTCTTTCCAATAATCCTCTAATTTTAGTATCAAATCTTCAAAATACATTTACATTCCTTTCGAGTGCCTTTTTTACCCATTCTAGTGATGGGTAAATCCCCATATCTAGGTTTTTAAGGCTATAATCAATTATTATTTTTCCAATTTTTTGGTAATTGGAAACCTTCTTTATTTTAGAAAGCTCATTCGTCTTTGTATACAAAAGCTTGTTGAAATAGACTAATTCATCATAGGTCAAAAAGACCTTGTCAAAGACTTTTCCGTTGCAATCATCGCAAATAGCCGATGATTCACTTTCTGAAAAATATAGGTTCTTTTCTCTTATATTTTTACCGCAAATACCACAAGTTTTAAAGTTTGGTTTAAAACCTGAAAAGGAAATATATTTTAGGAAAAATCCTAAAAATATGTTTATATAGTTATCTTCGGCCTTTTCAAAGGCATCAAAGCTATTTTTAAGTAGGGTAAAAACTGTGTCTATCTGAATCTGGTCAATAGTCCTAAGAAGGAGATCAGCTATGGCCGATTTGTATAATATTATATCAAAATTCTTATTTGATTTGTAGTAGGGATCAAGAACCACACCTTCCCTTAGGCCATAAAAATCCTTACCCGACCTAAAAAGTGTGAAGGATGCGTGGATGAACCTATTTGTAAGGGCAAGGTTTTTTGCGTTTTTCTTTAAAACTCCTTGGCAGTTTATAGAAATTTTGCCCAAGTTTTTTGTAAATACTTCGATAATCTTAGATGATTCCTTGTATTTAAATTCCCTAAGGACAATCCCTTCTATGTCTTTAAGGTCTGCGGTAGCCAAACCTATCCACCAACTTATCTTTCTTGCGCCAATCTTTTTCTACCTTGACCCAAAGTTGTAAATTGACCTTAGAATCTAGGAAGGGCTCAATTTCATTTCTAGAATCAATTCCAATTTGCTTTATCATTTGGCCATTTTTCCCGATTACGATTTGTTTATGGGAATTTTTCTCAACTATGATTGTCGCCCTAATATCGATTAGGTCCTTATCTTCCCTTTGCTTAAAATCGTCAATCCTAACTGCAAGGCCGTGGGGAACTTCTTCTGAGAGGAGTCTTAGAGCCTTTTCTCTGATGATTTCAGATACGACAAATCTCTCGGTCTTATCTGTAATCATGTCCCTGTCGTAGTAGGCAGGGCCTTCGTCTAGGTAGGATTTGACCTTTTTGATATAGGTATTTATATTTTGGTCATCTAGGGCAGATATTGCAATTATGTCATTAAAAATACCTAGGTCTTGGTAATTTTCTCTTATCTCTTGTATCTCATCAAGTGTCAGTAGGTCGATTTTATTTATAAGAAGAATAATTGGAACCCTGACTTTTCTTAGCTCTTCAATTATCATCTGGTCAAGATTGCCTATTTCTTTTGACTCATCGACCACGAAGGTCACAAGGTCTGACTCGTTTAAGCTATCTTTAGAAAAGCTTAGGAGCCTTTCTTGGAGGACGTTTCTTGGCCTTTGGATGCCAGGTGTGTCTATAAAAATTATCTGGCTATCTTCGTCGTTGTATATTATATTTATCTTATCTCTGGTAGTTTGGGGTTTGTTTGATATGATGGAAATTTTCTCTTGGAGGATTTTCTCCATAAGAGTTGATTTGCCAACATTGGCCCTGCCAACTACCGATACGAATCCTGATTTCATTATTCTAAATCCTTTTTGCTAAAACTATATGGCAAAAGCTCGTCTATGGTGTAAGTCTTATAATTATCACAATCTTTTGCCACAATTATCTTTGTGTCTGAGTCTGCAAATTCTCTTATAAATTGCCTGCAAACCCCACAAGGATATGTATATTCGCTATCGCCTGTAATTATAATCATCTTAAATTCTCTCTCCCCTTCGGTAATGGCTGTAGAAAGGGCGTTTCTTTCAGCACAAAGGGTTGGAGAATAAGATGCATTTTCTATATTTATGCCCCTAAAAATCTTACCTGACTTTGTTTCAACAAGGCAAGCCACATTGAAGTGTGAATAGGGCGTATAGGCATTTTTCTTTAGTTCAATAGCTTCTTTAATTAATATTTTTATGTCTGTCATGAAAATATCCCAAAAATAGCCATAGCCATGGATGTACCAAGGATGGCTCCTCTTATTATTTCTTTTGTCGAATGAATATCTGCTTCATAGCGGCTTTCTGCAACTATAAAGGCAAGGCCAACTAGGACTAGCCTTACAAGTGGCTCTTCCACAAGGAGAACGCCAATTGTAGAAAGACAAAAAGCAACCGAAGTATGGCCTGATACGAAACCTCCCTTAAAGGCTGTGCCGTGGCCTTCGTAGAAGACTCCCTTAAGGAAAATCGTAAGGATTATCACAAGGGAAATTGTAATTAGGGCCAAATGTGATGGTCGTCTGGCAATTTTTAGGATGACTGAATCGTAAAAATTCATAAATTTGTCAAAAAATATCAGATATCCAATGAATCCTGCATTTAGGGCCGCTATAAAGGTGGCTGCTGCTGCTACGTCCTTGCCAGCCTTGGCAAGTTTTGAATATTTGCCTCCACTTGCCAGATCTACAATCTCTTCTAGGGCCGTATTTAAAAGCTCAAGGGAGATGACGAAAGCTATAGCAAAGACCAAAAACATCATCTCAACCCTGGATAGGTTGAAAAACAAGGATGTTATGAGGACTAAGATTGATGCAAGGATATGAAATTTCATATTCTTTTCGTGGTTAATCGCATAGACCAAGCCTTCATAGGCGTAGTCAAAGCCTTTTAGGAACTTTTGCCCGTGGCTTAATTCCAAAGGCTCGTAAGCTTCGCCCTCGTCCTTTTTTAATTCCTCAAGGATTTCCTTTTTTAAATTTTCTTTAAGGTCATCGTAGTTTTTATCCATTAATCTATTTGAAAACTCCTAGGTTTTTCATTACTTCTTTTTCTTTTGAGCGCATCTCTTTTTTGTCATCTTCTTCTATGTGGTCGTAGCCTAAAAGATGCAAAGTTGAGTGGCAAATTAGATACATGATTTCTCTTTCTAGAGAATGGCCAAAGTCCTCTGCCTGGTCCTTTGCCACATCCAGGCAAATTACAATATCACCGAGAAGTAAAATCGGATTGCCATCTTGGTCAAAGCCTTCTTCGTCCAGAGGAAAAGATAGGACGTCAGTCGGCCTATCTACACCCCTGTAGGTCTTGTTAAGCTCGTGAATTTGGTCTTTATCTACAATAGACAAAGACACTTCCACATTTTCTTCGATTTTTTCGACCCTTAGGACTTCTTTTATGGTTTTTTCTGCTTTTTCAGAAATTAAATCAAGGTCTAATTCTTCATTTGTGTTATTGGCTATCAGAAGATTCATCCAATCTCCTTTTTCTTTCTTCTTCTCTTTTTTTGTCGTCTTTTTCGTAGGCGTCAATGATTCTTTGTACTAGTGGGTGGCGGACTACGTCTATGGATGTGAAGGACATAAATTCAATCCCCTTTACCCCTTCAAGGATGTTAAAGGCTGAAACAAGGCCCGATTTTCTGCCACGTGGTAGGTCGATTTGGGTCTTATCTCCTGTGATTATGGCCTTTGATCCATATCCCAAACGAGTTAGGAACATCTTCATTTGTTCATAGGTAGTATTTTGTGCCTCATCTAAGATTACAAAAGAATTATCAAGGGTTCTTCCCCTCATATAGGCAAGGGGTGCGACTTCTATGATGCCTTTTTCTACAAGGGCCTGGTAGGTTTCAAAGCCCATGATTTCAAAAAGGGCGTCATAAAGCGGTCTAAGATATGGGTCTACCTTATCCTGCAAATCTCCTGGCAAAAACCCAAGACTTTCGCCCGCTTCTACAGCCGGACGAGTAAGGATAATCCTGTTTACTTCGTTGTTTTTAAAGGCTCTTACAGCCATAGCAACAGCAAGGTAGGTCTTACCAGTACCTGCAGGTCCTATTCCAAATACCACATCGTTTGATGCAATTTTTTCTATATAGGCCTTTTGACCTAGAGTCTTTGGCTTGATTGGCTTACCTGCTGCTGTTGTGACAATCACTTCATCAAGTAGGGCCTTTACAACGTCTTTGTTCTCCCTTTCGAGCATGTCTGCATCGTATTTTAGTCTCTGAAAATCAAGTCTGTCGTTTCTTTTTATTTCATCTAAAAGCTGGATTATAAGCTTTTGGCAAAGAGCTGCATTAGCTTCGTCGCCGTCTATTTCAAGCCTATTATCCTTAAGCTTTATTTTTACACCAAACCTGTCTTCCATATATTTTCTGTTTGAATCAAAATTTCCAAACAGGGTAGCGACCCTGCTTGGATCTTCTATTTCTAAAAATTCTTTAATATTATTCTCCTAGCGTCTTTTAGAAACTGGCGGACCTAAGATTTCTGCCATTACAAAGGCATCTTTGAGTCTTTTTCTATTTTTCTCTTTGGCCAGTTCTTCTCTAATCTTGTCTGTTTTTTCCTTAACTTGGGCTTCCTTGAGTCTTTCGCGTGCCTTGGCATCACCTTCTGGCTTCTTTTCACTTGCAGCTTTAAACTTCTCAGCGTGCTTATTTCTAAGCTCTGCCTTTAATTTTCTTTGGGCTTCTAAGTCAGCTTTCTTAGGCTCGTCAAGGTTTAGGTCGCCAAAGTTTCTGTCCATATCTTCTACCAAGTCATTTAGGTAGCCAATTATGGATTTATTTTTCCTAGCTTTTTTTGTCCTAACCAAATTTGGTTTTTCTATATTCTTATAGGCTTCTTTCTTTTCATTTTCTTTTTCAATCTCTTCTGCAAGATTTTCAAGAAACGAAAAGAAAGAGTTGTTTTTATTATTACTGAACATCTAGGTCAGCCTCATCATTTGAGATAGCCTGACGCATCTTTGTGTCTGCTTTGACATTTTGGATATTGTAATAATCCATCACGCCGAGATTGCCAGCCTTGAAGGCTTCTGCGATTGCACGTGGAATCTCACTTTCTGCTTCCACAACCTTGGCCCTGTTTTCTTGCTCAAGGGCAATAGCTTGGGCACGTCTTTCTTCGGCCTTGGCTTGGGCGATGTTTTTGTCAGCCTCTGCCTGGTCTCTTTGTAGTTCAGCGCCTACGTTTCTACCAACGTCCACATCTGCAATGTCGATTGATAAAATTTCAAAGGCTGTACCTGAGTCAAGTCCCTTATTTAATACGGTTTGTGAAATGTTGTCAGGGTTTTCTAGAACTTCTGCGTGAGTTTCTGAAGAACCTACAGTTGTTACAATACCTTCACCTACTC
>CAUPHU010000056.1:0-9660 GCA_963511095.1 uncultured Anaerococcus sp.
CCTCCTAGCGCCTTATTATCAGCTTGACATTGTTGAAATTTAGGATAAAATATTAATATCTAGTTATGAAAACTAGATGTAAAATAATTTGTTAACAATAAAATTTACCAGTTATTATGATAATATATAATAAAAATATACCATAAAGTTTAAAGATAAATTTTAAGGAGGAAAAATGGAAAGAATTGCTATTTTAACAGATTCAGCAAGTAATATAAATGAAAATATAAGCGAGGGGATTTTTGTTGTTCCCCTATATGTTAATTTTGAAAATGAATCAAAAAAAGATTTACTTGAGATTAGTCCAGACCAAGTTTTTGCAAGAATAGATGAAAAGCCTTATACTTCTGCACCTTCTATTGAAGATTTTGCAGAAAAAATTAAGAAGATTAAGGAGGCTTGCTATACTAAAATCCTTGCCATAGGTGTATCTCAAAACTTGTCGGGAACACTTAATGCTATGAGGCTGGCTCTTGAAGCAGGGGAGATGGAATATGAGCTTATTGATAGCAAAACTATAACCATGCCTGAGGGTCTCTTGGTTTTGTATGCAAAAGAATTAATTACAAAAGGAGTTGGTTTTGAAAAGCTTGGTCAAAAAGTTGCTGAAAAAATCAAAGATTTGAAGATCTTAGCAAGTGTAAGTGATTTGAAATACCTTATCAGAGGTGGCAGACTTAGTAAGGCTAAGGGCCTCATAGGAGAGAAACTCGGGATAAATCCTGTCCTTACTATTGATGAAAATGGTGAAATTAATAATTACAAGTCCCTGGTTGGCAAGAAAAGAGCTATTAATTTTATTGCAAAAGAGACACGAAAAGATTTGGAAAATGCAGACAAATACTATATGGCAATGGCCTATGGAAATGAGCCAAATGATATTAACGATCTAAAGGAAAAACTTTCTGACCTCATTGCTGGGGCAGAAGTTTATATAGAAGGCCCAGTTACAGCTGTTCTTGGCTCTCATTCAGGTCCTTCTACCTATGTCCTTAGTTTCTTAAAAATACAGTAAAGTAAAAGAACTGACCCTTGTTTTAAAAAAGAGGTCAGTTTTTTTATGAATTTCAATTTATTCAAAGACAACCCAATTTAGGGCTTTTGGTAAGACTTCAAATCTTATTTCATTTGTTTCAAAAATTTCACCGTCAGCGTTGGCTAAAAATTTATTTTTTGATCTAATTGTGCCGGAAGTGACCAAAATTTCACTGATATATTTGCTATCCTTATGGCGACCTTCCTTGTATTTTTTGATCATTGGCAAAAATTTAAGGAAAGGAATTTTGCTTGCGAGAAGTAGGTTTAAAACTCCATCATCAATTTTTGCTTCTGGGGCAGGATTAAAGCCTGAGCCATAAAATCCACCATTACATAGGGCGGAGATTAAATATTCTCCTTTTATTTCAAAATTCGAACCGTCCTTGAGTTTAAGTTTCATTTCAAGATTTTCGCTTGTGATTTTATTAAGGCTATTGAAAACTGCCTTAGCATAGGCTCTTTTGCCAAGTTTTGGATTTTCTGCAAGATACTTGTAGGCCCTGTTTAGAACTTGGGTATCAAAGCCAAGACTTGTGACATTTATGGAATAAAAGTCATTTACCTTTATCAAATCAATTTTTTTAGTCCTAAAATTTAGCAAATTATTTAGGGTGAAATTACTATAGTCAAAATTTTTGGCAAAGTCGTTGCCTGTACCTGTTGGAATAAGACCAAGGGTCATATTTTTTCCATAGGCTACATTGACAAGCTCGTTTAGTGACCCGTCACCACCACATATAATTACAATTTTTTCATCATAATCTAGGGAGTCGAAGGCATCGATTAGAAACTTGGTGTGGTGTTTGTATCTTGTATTTACAACCTCTATTTCATCTAGCCTGCCTGCATTTTTGAAGGTTTCTTCTATATCTTCTTTTCTTATATCAAATTCTGTTTTACCAGCCTTTGAGTTAATTATAAACAATATCTTTCTCATAATATTTCCTATTTAGACTATACTAATTTATATGGTTAAAACAATAAGTATAGAAGATAATAATAATTGTTATCAAAAATTTGACTTTTATTTTTCCTCATGCTAATATATATGAGAACAATAATTGTTATCAAAAAGGAGTTTTGAATGAAAAATAAATTACTTATAGCGATGCTTCTTGCATCACTAACACTTACAGCTTGCGGAAATGACCAAGCTAAAAAGACAGAAGATATGGCAGAGACAAAAGTAGAAGAATCTGCTGAGAACAAAACTAGCGAAGAAAATGAAGCTAGTGAGGAAAAGGCTACAGGAGAAGAAACATCAAATGAAACTGTTAAAATTAAAGATTTGACAGGGGAAGTTGAAGTTAGAAAGAATCCTAAAAAAGTAGTTGCCCTTGATAATAGGACTTTTGAAACCCTAGAAGATTGGGGAATAAAGCTTGTTGCAGCACCTAAACCAATTATGCCAGCTACAAGTGGATACAAAAAGGATGATTCGATTGTAGATATTGGAAACCATAAAGAACCAAACCTAGAAGCACTTGCAGCAGCAGATCCTGACCTTGTAATTGTAGGTCAAAGATTTGGATCATATTATGAAGAAATCAAAAAACTTCTTCCAAATGCAGACGTTATTAACCTTAACTGGGATGTAAGCGAAGAAGCAGAAAATCCTGGCGAAAACTTGATAAATGGTTTAAAGGACTCTGTTGATAGTCTTGGAAAGATTTTTGATAAGGAAAATAAAGCAGAAGAATTAAAGAAAAAACTAGATGAGTCTATTGCCAAGGCAAAGGATGCTTACAAGGGCGGAAGTGTTGTATCTACAGTAGTTTCTGGTGGAGATATTGGATATTCAGCTCCAGGATTTGGCAGGGTATGGGGACCACTTTATGAAGTGCTTGGCCTAAAACCTGCTATAGAAGTTACAAATACATCAAGTGACCACAAGGGTGATGATATATCTGTAGAAGCAATTGCTCAGGCAAATCCAGCCTATCTTTTAGTTTTAGATAGGGACGCAGCAGTTACAAAAGATGGGGAAGAATCAACACCAGCATCTGATGTAATAGAAGGATCAGAAGCCCTTAAAAATACAGATGCAATCAAAAATTCAGCTATATACTACGCACCAGCTGACACCTACACAAACGAATCACCACAAACCTTCATCAAGATTTTTGAAGGCCTAGCAGAACTTTTTTCTAAATAATGAAGATAAGTAAAAGTGCTAGGAAAATCGATAGGTCCTTAATAATTTTAATTATCTTAGTTCTTTTACTTGCAACAATCTCCATCCTTACGGGGGCTTACTCTATAAGAGAAAACCACGAGGGATGGAAGATGATTTTTATAACTAGGATACCAAGGACCCTAAGTCTTATGCTAACAGGCGCTGCTATGTCTATGTCAGGCATAGTTATGCAGCTTATTACCCAAAATAAACTCGTAGAACCAACAACAACAGGCACTATTGAATGGGCAGGCCTTGGCCTTATTTTAGCTTACCTTTTAGTCCCTTCAGCAAGTCTCTTGCTAAGAACTACATCTGCTATAATATTTTCATTTCTAGGTTCAATGATATTCTTCCTTTTACTTAGGAATATCAAGCTAAAATCATCACTCTTCGTGCCAGTTTTGGGCATAATGATGGGAGCTGTCGTATCTGCGATTTCAACCTTTGTTGCCCTAGAGTTTAACATGACCCAGTCATTAGAAATCTGGTTTGCTGGATCTTTTGCGCCTATGCAAAAAGGTAGGTACGAATACCTATATTTTATCATCCTTATAACCATTTTAATCTACATCTACGCTGACAAATTGACCCTTGCTGGTCTTGGCGAAGAGGTAGCAACAAATTTGGGTCTTAATTACAAGAAAATAATTCTTGTAGCAAATATTTTGGTATCAATAGCTACAGGTTTGGTCGCATCGGTTGTAGGAAATGTACCCTTTCTTGGAATCCTAGTTCCAAACCTGGTTTCTATGTATAGGGGAGATAATCTTAGGGAAAATCTTCCCTATACTTGTTTATCAGCGATGATTGTAATAATGCTAGCTGACATAATTGGAAGAACGATTATAGCGCCCTTTGAAGTACCAGTTTCACTAATTCTAGGTAGTGTCGGATCTATCGGATTTTTAATAATAATATTTACAAGGGGAGGGAAAAAATGAAAGAGATTTCTTTTAGGACAGGAAAGGAAAAGAAAAAATACTTTCTTATTTTAAGTATCTTAATTGGCCTGACCCTTCTTAATATTTATGGACTTCTAACCTATAATAACCCAGTTCCTATTGATTCGCCGTCATTTTTGCCGGTTGTAAGAAGAAGGCAAAATGCAATTGTCGCAATGCTAATAGCAGCGACCTGCCAGGCTCTTGCAACCCTACTTTTTCAGACAGTCACAAACAACAAGGTTATTACACCCTCACTTTTGGGATTTGAAGCGATTTACTCGACAATAAATACTGCAACTATGTATTTTCTAGGCATAAATGCCTTCATAGCCCTATCGGGAATATCCTACTATCTTAGTCAGATTGCAATCATGGTCCTAATAAGCTTAGTCTTATTTTCGACCCTTTTAAAAAAAGATAGGCATGTAGATTTTCTATTACTTGTTGGAATAATCATGGGTCAAGGCCTAAGGTCAATATCAGCCTTTATGAGAAGGCTCTTATCCCCATCAGAATTTGATGTCTTGCAGGCAAAGCTATTTGCATCTGTAAACAATTCTGACTCCTCCTACTTTTTGATATCCATAATCTTGGTAGGACTTGTTGGCGGAATTATTTTTTTAGAAAGTCCTAAATTAAATGTAATAAGCCTGGGATCAGGTGTATCAAACAATTTGGGCCTTAACTATAAAAAATCGATAATATTTGCTCTGATATGTGTCAGCATCCTTATGAGTGTGTCAACCGCCCTAATAGGACCTATGAACTTCTTTGGATTTTTGACTGTTAGCCTAACATATGAATTTGCAAAGACCTACGACCATAAATACTTATTTTTGATGGCTCTTTTCTTGGCATATTTTATATTAACATCGGCTTATTTTGTAATGAACCATATATTTAACGCCAATGGGGTAGTATCGATTTTGATTGAATTAGTTGGAGGATTGTATTTCCTTTATATGGTATTCAGGAAGGGAAAAAGATGATAAAATTAGAAAATGTAACAAAAAATTATAATGATGAAACAATGATAGGTCCAATCAACCTTCAAATAAAAGAAGGAGGACTTAATTCCATAATTGGGCCAAACGGTGCAGGCAAGTCGACCACGCTTTTGATGATAGGTAGACTTCTTGGCATGGATTCAGGAAAAATCAGCGTTGGGGGAATGGATGTGACATCTACTCCTACGGATGAGCTTTCTAAAAATCTTTCAATCCTTAGACAAGAAAATAATTTCACTTCTAAACTTACAGTCAAACAACTAGTATCCTTTGGCAGGTACCCATACTCAAAAGGCAGACTCACTCCAAATGATATGGAAATAATTGAAAAATATATAGACTTTTTGGAATTAAAAGATTTAGAAAATAGGTACTTGGACGAATTATCAGGAGGGCAAAGGCAAAGAGCCTATGTAGCCATGGTTTTAGCCCAAGATACCAAATATGTTCTCCTAGACGAACCACTAAATAATCTTGATGTAGCAAGGTCAGTTTCCATGATGAAATATCTGAGAAAGGCTTGTGATGAATTAGGAAGGACTATCCTTCTTGTAATCCACGATATAAACTTTGCGGCAGGCTTTTCTGATAGGATTCTTGCCATGAAAGGTGGCAAACTAATCCTAGAAGGCAGCGTTGATGAGGTAATGGATTCAAAAACACTTTCGGATATTTTTGAAACCAATATAAATGTAATAGACAGTCCCCAAGGTAAGGTAGCTGTCTATAGTTAATCAGATAAATATTTGCGTACCAAACTGACTTATAATCTTAGTTTGGTACTTTTTTTTAAATACTTATTATAAGCAACTTATTGTAAAGCTGTCAAAATAAAAAAGTGGTCATTTAGGACCACTTTTTTTATTGAAAGGATACATGATTATACATTATTTCCTTATTAAACTAAGTTTAAATTTTGCTTTTATTTATTTTATTTAGCAAATTTTCAGATTTTTCTATGATGATTTTTCCCTTATATATAAGTTTTATGAGCTTATCTTTAACTGGTGCGACTTGCTTAGGGGCATTTTCTAATAGAAACTCAGCTGCTTTAATGGCTATTTTGTGTTCTTTTATTGCCTCTTCAAGCCTTCTTATATAATCTTCTTTGATCCTATTTTTAGGCGAATTTAAATTTTCATCCATATCTGTAGGGATTTTTCCTAATAAATACCTACCATAATTCTTTTCTTTTTTATTTTTGCCGCTCTTAGATTGATCATTTGTTTTAGAAACCTTATTACCTAAATTCTTTTTATTATTTTTTTTGTCCTTAGACTTTGAGTCTAAAGCTTTATTATTATTTTTATTAGTGTTTTCTGTCTTACTATCTTTTTCTGGCTTTTTATTATCGTAAGAACCTATTAGCTTATCTTTATTATCTTCTAAAGATTTGTTTATGGTATTTAATATAGAATCAGAAATCTTTTGAGTCACATTCCAGTAATCTTCAGGGATAACAGGGTCAAATTTGCTTGGAACCTTACCATCTATACTTATGCCCTTGGTATTAATAAACTTAATACCACTTGATTGAAGCGCCTTCCCAGGACTCTTTGAGCTATTACCACCTCTAATATAAGCCTTATCAACAGAAATAGTTCCTTGTCCAGATACACCAAAGCCACCCTGCTTTCCGTAACCAGAACCAGCTACAGCTACTAATCTGCCTTTGCCGCTTACACTTCCACCATTTAATTTAAGAGCGTCTCCGCCGACAGAAGTTAGAGGTTTAGCCCCTCCACCAAAAAGGTTTAAGCTTGATCCTTCACTTATTTCTAGGTTTGCATTTGGACCAATCTCTAAGGCAGGCTGTCCATATTGTCCTTTAGTTGCTTGCTCATCACCTCTTACAGAGACTTGGCCACTAATTTTAGCATTTCCTTCGACTTTTATAACAGGTTTGTTATTTATATTTACAAGTTTGCCTTGAGCGGCATAATTTGTGTTTGAATATATAGAAGAAGTTCCTAGAATAGCTCCATCCTTAAGGACTACTTGTCCCCAGATAGAAGCTCCAGTGGTTATAATATCTTTGTGAGGATTATAATTTACATTAAGTTTTCCACCATTAGATACTTCTATTTTTCCGAAAACTACTGAATCGTCTAGATTTAATACTCCACCATCTTTCACCACTATCTTAACTGAACCCATAATCTTCATATTTTTAAAGGTTAAATTAGCGCCTTGTCCAACAACAAGAGTTTGGTATGGCTCATCAAGACTTTCAACTCCTAACTCACCGTAGGTACCAGAAGTATGGGATCCAAACCAAGCCTTAAGGTCCTTAGGTACACTAACTAAATTAGAATCATTAAATTTTGTGACCTTCCATGGGCACATTTCCCACATAGATTTTCCATCCTGAGTTTTTATAAATTTAGCCTTTGTCAAAAGATCCTCTAGGCTGTCGTCTCCAAGATTGTGGACATGGATAGGGACCTCATTTGATTCAATTTTATTACCACGTATATCTGTAGCCTCTATTTTTATTTTAAACAATCCGGCCTTAGTTGGGCTACCTCCCAGGCTTATAGAACCATGGGCAAAATCAGCCTCAATTCCTGAATTGCTATCACTGATTACTGCCTTAATTGTCCTAAACTCATTGCCCCTATCTTCTAGTTTTTTCCAATCACTTTCTTTTGGTTCTTCTTTTTCTGTATATTCAACATTGACTGCATTAGGATTGTTTGAAACGGATACACTTCCACCAGAAAAACCATCAATTTTTCTTTGTCCTACCAAGAGTGAATCAAAATCTCCAACTAATCTTATCTTATAAATTACATCCTTCTTATTCTCATTAGCTATAAGTTTTTTATTTTGGTAGATGTAATTATATTTCTGATCATCGTAAGTTATAGAAATAGAGTCGTTGTTATTTAGCCTTTCAATACATAAGTCGCCTTCTTTTGAAAAGGCAAAATTTCCTTTGCCAAAGATGCTAAGTGGGGAGGATGTCTCAGTTTGGACTTTGCCATTTATAATAATTTTTCCGATTTTTTCCTTGTCAATCTTATTACCATCTGCAAGCTTTAATTTATAGTAACCAAAAGTTTCCATATATTTAAAAACTAATTTGTTTTCTTTTGGCCTATCGTCATTTTCTTTGCCATTACCATTACCGTCTGATTGTTGATTTGGTTCTGATTTATTTTTTGATTTTTTTATGTTTAATGATCCGCTAGCTATAAACTTATCAGAATCTTTCGGGTCTCCAATTGTGAAGGAAAGTTCTTCATCATTTGTTTTAATAAGTACTTTATCATTGGCGTTTAATTTATTGGCCAACTTAATTCCTGAACCATCAGAATCATCACCTTTGATAAGGTAATAATTTCCCTTATCGTAGATGGCGCTATTAGGACTTTCTTTCCATTTTTCACCATTTACTTCGAGGTCTGTTATTTTCTTAATAAAATTATCATCCATCCTTATAATTGTGGATAAAAAGCCAACTTCAACATTTTTTAAATACTGAGATATATTTTTTCTATTATTATTCTCATCGAGAGTAGGGGAAGATTGACCTTTATTATTATCTATGTTTTCAAATAAAATAGATTCTTTATCTATAATTTGATCAAGGATATTGCTAGAGAAACTATCGAAGGAATTACTTTTTATTGTGAAAGAAAGCTTTTTATCTTTGCTTTTTATAACAATCTTATCATTTGCGTTAAATTTATTGGCAAACTTAATTCCAAAACCATTAGAGTCATCGCCCTTGTTTAGGTAATATTTACCTGAATTAAATATTGCACTATTAGAATTTTCTATCCACTTACTTCCATTAACTTCAACAGAGTCGATTTGTCTTACAAAGTTTTCGTCCATCCTAATAGTAAAGGCCATAGAGTTACCATCAGCTGACTTGATAATATTGGACTGACTTGCAAAAGTGATTGTAGGAGAAAAGTCCTCAATCGGAAACTTGCTATTACTTGCTCCTAAAAATATTGTTCCTGATAAAGTCAGGTATAGGGCTATTTTAAATTTGTTTTTCATAAAACTCCTTAAAAGATTAGTAGATGACCTTGATAATCAATATCACCTCTTGATAAATTATAAACTATCTTTTTGTTTTTTGCAAATATTTTTCTTGTTATAAAAAATATTAATTTAATAAATAAAGACTACCATTTATCAACACTTTTGATAACCAGTAGTCTACTATAGTTAAATTTTATTTAGAAAATATTTTTAAAGAAAATTAGAAAGTTTTAAATTTTCCCTTGGAGTATGCAAACTTTGCGTCTTCTGAGGGTTTTATTTTTTTATCTATAATTGCAAATTCTGTTCTTGTAATGGCGGCAATTTTCTCATCATCTCCATATACTTCGCAATCTACAGTTATAATCCTTGACCCTCTTTTTAAAACCTTAGCCTTGGCATAGATATAGTCTGTATCCATTAGGGGCCTTAGGAAATGTGTATTCATCGAAAGGGTAGGGGCAGTATACTTTTTGGCAGATGCAATATAGCC
>CAUPHU010000057.1:0-9473 GCA_963511095.1 uncultured Anaerococcus sp.
TCCTTGGCCTTCTTTACCAAGTAAGTTTTCTTTTGGAACTTTTACATTGTCAAAGTGTAGTTCTGCTGTAGATGAAGATCTGATACCTAGTTTATCATAGTGATCAGAGAAGGTAAATCCTTCGTATTCTTTTTCTACGATAAAGGCAGAGATACCATGTGTACCAATACCAGGTGTAGTAACTGCAAATACTACATATATGTCTGCTTTTGGTGCATTTGTGATAAATATTTTCTTTCCGTTAAGTATATAGTGGTCACCGTCAAGTACTGCTGTTGTTTCTGTACCACCAGCATCTGAACCTGCGTTTTCTTCTGTAAGACCGAATGCTCCTACCTTTTCACCTTTTGCAAGTGGAACAAGGTATTTTTGTTTTTGTTCTTCTGTACCAAAACCATAGATTGGCCAGCTGCCTAGAGATGTGTGAGCTGAGCAAATAACACCAACACCGCCGTCTACTCTTGATAATTCTTCTACTGTTATAGCATAAGAAATAACATCAAGGCCTTGGCCGCCATATTCTTTTGGATATGGGATACCTAAGAATCCTAATTCACCCATTTCCTTAACTATGTCGTCAGGATACTCATTTTTTTGATCAAGGTCGAAGGCAATTGGTTTTACCTTTTCTTCTGCAAAAGCTCTGACTTTTTTTCTAAGCTCTTCATGTTGTTCTGTTGTCTTAAAAAGCATATAATTCCTCCTTACATTATTATCCTTATACTCATATTGTAGCGTGAAGAAAACGTTTTGTCAAATATATTTGCTATGACAAATTTCTTATAAATTTGTTTGCATAAAAGACTCTTTATCACAAAATAACTAAAACTTAACTGGAGTTTTTCAATCAAAGGCTAAAAACGTCTGGAAATCCTGTATTTATTATAAATCTTGCAAATATTTCAAAAACATTTTCCTTAATATATAAATAAATAGCTTTATTTCATAATAAATTTGAAGCTTTCTCTTGAAAAAATCAAACGACTTAAAATACATAATTTACAAATCTCAATCTATACTTACGAAAGTTTTAAGTTTTGTAAAATAGCGAATGGGGTATAATGAGACAAAGAGGTGAAAATATGAAAAACAAATTATTAAAACCAATACTTTTAACATTGCTAGCGTCAAGCCTTGTTGCTTGTAGCAGTGATAATATGGCAAAAGCCGACAAAGATCATAGCGAAAATCAAATAGTAGAAGAAGTCAAAGATGATAATATGACAGACGAAAATAAACCAGCTGAAGATAACATCGATAAGGATGAGGTTAAGGATACTGAAGGTGAAAAGGAAACCACCAAGAAAGATACAATCGATGTAGCTAAAAAAGATTCTAATGACAAAAAAGAATCTGATACAGGAAATTCTGAAGAAGACAAAAACCTACACAAAGAAGACGGTAAATATGTCTCAACCCTTATGGCAAAATTAAAGGGTGAGCCTGAAGAATACATCCCTGCTTCTGCCTACGACTATAAAATAGAAGATGATAAATTTGTCTTATCAGGATCTATTGAATATTTCGAAAATCCAGAAGATTACCAAGATGCTGAAGAAATCAAAAACGAAAAAGACCACAAGTTTGTAATCGATGACAATACAGAATTCCAAGCGGTAGGAGGCATGGCCCCAGCACAAAAATTTACCAGAGAAGAATTCCTAAAATACCTTGAAGAGTGCAAAGATTCAGGACTTGCCCTCATAATCTTTGTGGAAGATGGAGTTGCCACAACAGTTTCAATCTCATCATAGAATACAAGCCAATAAAAATTTTATCCCAGATGACAAATAAGTCGTCTGGGATTTTTTTATACTATTTATATAATATTTTTATATTTTTGTAATATTTTTTGAAAATTCTTATCATATTATCTTGATAAAGTAATAAAAGTATGGTAGAATATAAATATCAATAGGTTACTAAGATAAATAGATAATCTCTAGAAGTAAAATATTATGAACGATAGAAAGGATTCTACCATGTTCAACTATAAAGAAAACGATTTTAAATCTTACAGAGCGCTTTTTACCCAGATTGGGATTGCAATTGGCGGCTATTCTAGTCTGGTATTAAAAGAAAATATGGTTTTAGTATTCTTATTATCAACAGGACTTGGCTATTTGCTTGGCCTCATCCTTGATAAAAACAAAGCCTACTAAGATTATAATAATGAGCAAGACCTTCCTCCCTTTTGGACTAGATAAAACACTTTATTATATTCTTTTAACACTTGCTCATTAAGAAAGGCCCCTCTTCCGGGGCCATTTTTTTGTAAATTTTCTAATATTTAAATAATTTTTTTATAAGAATTATTTTGATAAAGGCAAATAAAATCAAAGGCCCTTTACTATTTAAATCAACTCACGATTTTTGATTTGCTTATCGTCATAAATCCAAATCCTAATTGCTTTCTATAGCCAAAAGTAAAGTATTTCCGATTTTATCCACAATCTTAAAGCCAACTTTTTTATGAAGAGCCAGGCTCTTTTCATTTGAAATAGCGACTTCTGATCTAAAGACAGTTTTATCCTTAAATTCCTTAAGTAGGTCTCTCAGAAGCCTTTCCCCATAGCCTTTGTTCCTAAAATCAGGATTAGTTTCCAAGGCCTCAATAAGATAGTAATCTTTTCTATGATGGAGTCTTAGAGCAGATAAATAGACATCTTTATCCTTTAAAATCACTAAATAATTTTCTTTATTTGCCAAAAATTCGTCTTTTAAATAAGAAATAAAAGAATTTCTATAAGTTTTATATATTTCTTCACTGGAAAAATCACCCAGATTTCCTATAAAATCAGAGGCATTTGACATATTTTCCCTATTTGACTCCTCGTAGACATCCATAAGCTTATCAAAATCTATCTCGGCTATTTTGTTTGTAAAAACTACTTGCATACAATCTCCTCTAAACACATCTAGTTAATTTATACCCTTAATCTCTTAATAGTTTGCTAAGAGAAAAGCATAATTTTATAATAGGTTCATTTGGCTTTAATCTTCAAACTTAGGTCTTTATTGATAAAAGTTTGCAGAATAATTGCAGATTCCTACCAAATCAGTATAGTTTATTGGTAATAGTTTTTAACAAAACAGAAATTACAGGGAGGATATATAATGAACAGTAAATTAAAACTGACAGCACTAATTGTTGCTCTATCTTTGGGATTTGCAGCATGTGCTCAAGATGCAGGCAAGAAAGTAGATGACGCTGCTGATGAGGCTAAAACTCAAGTAGAAGAAGTAGCTGAAGACGCTAAGGAAAAAGCAGACGAAAAGGCTGAAGAAGCAAAAGAAGCTGCTGAAGATGCTAAAGATAAGGCAGAAGAAGCTGCTGAAGATGCAAAAGATGCTATCGACAAAAAAGTTGAAGACGCTAAAAATGCTATGTCTGATGAAGAATTCAAGGAAGCTACAGAAGGCAAATTAGTTCTTAGAAGGAGCCTTCAAGCTCCACACGGAGAAGGCTCATTTGCGAGAATTGCAGTTATTACAGATGGTGATAAGCTAGTAGATGTTACAATCGACGAACTTCAATACTTCGATGAAGATTCTGATTTTGAAGCTCTTCCAAACCAAGACGAAGACACAGAATTCAAAGCTGGTAACAAAGAAGGCAAGATCCTTGGTTCAAAAATTATGAACGACGAACAATACTCAGCTATTATGAAAGAAAAAGCTAAGTCAACTGTATCTATCTGGGATAACTACAAGGCTATCCAAGATTTCGCTATGGGTAAAACTATAGATGAGCTTAAAGAAGTAGTTGAAGGTGCTGAAGATGGTAAGGCAATCGACGCTGTAACTGGTGCAACCCTTGTTGATACAAAAGGCTACCTACAAGCAATCATCAACACAGCAGAAAGCCGTGAAAATGTAACAATCTTTGAAGCAAACAATACTGACGATATTAAAGTTCAACAAATCTATGGTACAGCAGGCAACAAAAATGCTGTTACTGACACATTTGTAGTCCTTGAAGGTGACAAAATCATAGCAGCAAACATCGATGAATACCAATACATCGGCAAAGATGGTGTTCCAAATGCTGATAAGAAATTTGGCGAAAACTTCGCTGATCCAGAAAAACAACTATCTTCAAAAATTGAAAACAACGAAGAATATTCTAAGATGATGATGGATATGGCAAAAGCTACAAATACTCTAGCTGACAACTTCAAAGCTATAGGGGATTTCGTAGTAGGTAAAACTCCAGAAGAAATCAAGGAAATCATTGATAATAACGAAGCTGGTAAGCCAGTTGACGCTGTAACAGGTGCAACACTTACAAGCACAGTAGGTTACCTAGAAGAAATCTACAAGGCAGCTACAAAATAATAGAATATTTCAAAAAAGAACCGGGAAATTTCTCGGTTCTTTTTCAATACGAAAACAGCCTTGGATTTTATCTTCTAAGGCTATTTCATTCTTGTTATTTTTTCTAATCTATATTTGCTAAAATTATTAAAATTAGACTTCATCAGGTAAGACATCTATCTTGTTTTTAATATCGCGTCTAATAAAGATTACGCAAACTATTCCATTTATAAGTTCCGAAACTACAAAGGCCCACCAAGAAAAGGCGAGATTGCCTGTAATTGTAAAGAGGCGGAAGACTGGAAGAAGGATTATTACCTGTCTTAAAAATGACTGAAATATTGGGAACTTCCAATTGCCAAGAGCCTGGAAAATCCCTCCAACTCCCACAACTGATGGGATAGATACAATTAGGGATAAGGATACAATCCTAATCATAGGAACTCCAATTTCTCTCATAGTATCTGTCGCTGCAAATAGGTCAAAAATTTGATTTGTAAAAATCCACATCAAAAGGGTGGCAAGGCCTACAATTGCAAAAGAAGCCTTCATAGCAAGGGAAATTGCTTCTTTAATTCTCTCTTTCTTTTGTGCCCCGAAGTTGTAGGATACAATCGCAAGAAGTGCATTTGAAATCCCAAACATAGGCATAAAGGCAAAAGACTGAAGCTTATACATAATTCCATAAGCTGCCACCGCAGAAGAACCGAAGGTGTACAAAATTGCATTCATAAAAAATAATACAACTGATCCAATGCCCGACATAATTATTGACGGAAGGCCAATAGAAAATATTAGGCCTAGGTTTTCAGTATGGAGCTTGAAGTTTTTAAATTCAAAAACGACTTCCTTATTTTTCTTGGAGTGAAAACAAACTCCAACCAAGGCCCCACTGATTTGCCCGATTATTGTCGCAAGGGCTGCTCCCCTTACACCAAGCATCGGAAAACCAAAAAGACCAAAAATCATAATTGGGTCAAGGATTATATTTATAATGGCCCCAGTTCCTTGGGTAATCATTGTGTAGACAGTATTACCTGTAGATTGGAGGGTTTTTTCGAAAAATATTTGGAAAAATACCCCACCACAAAATAACAAAATTACAAAAAGATAATCTTTTGTATACTGAATAATTTCTGGGTCAGTAGACTGGCTTCTTGCATAAAAATCTGAGAAGAATATGCCAAATAAAACAAAGGCCAGCATAGAAATAGTGGCTAAAATTAGACCATGGGTAGCAATTGATGATACTCTTTTTTTATCATCCATCCCTAGGTATCTGGAAATAAGAGCTGTTGTACCAATCCCTATTCCAACCGCAAAGGAAATCATAATATTTTGCACAGGAAAGCATAACGAAACTGCTGTAAGTGCCTTTTCTGAAAGTCTAGCCACGAAAATCGAGTCAACCAAATTGTAGACTGATTGGACCAAAAACGAAATTATAATTGGCAGGCTCATCTTGACCAAAAGTGATGGAATAGGCTCTGTTCCCATCTTATTTTTACTTATAGTTTTTTCTGACATATCCACCCTCCTCAATGAATTTTTCTAATTTTTAGCAGAAAAATAACGGCCCGAGCCGCTATTTTCTTAAGTCTTCTATAAATTACTAGTCTACTATACCGCATCTTTTCAAATATACTAAGCTTATTTAAATATTTTCCTATAAAGCCTTTTAAAAAGCCTTATCAGTCTTTTTTTTACTATTTATTGCCTTTTCTAATCTCTCTTTGTCTGGATAATATATAAAGGCCCCGGTTTTTCTTACAATATAGCCGTTGAAGTTTTGCTTAAATCTCAAAACTCCGTCACTACCATCAAATACTCCATCAACTCCAAAGAAGTTATAAATAGGAATTTCCCTTGCCATTATCCTCTTCATGGCCTCATACTGAAGGATGAAGGCACCTGGCAGCTTCTGGTATTCTGTAAGCGAGCCGCCAAGGAAATAGATAACCTCATCTTCTCCGTAGACTAAAATCATATTTGCAAGCGGAACTACATCCCTGTCTGTTGCGTTTTTGAAGTCTTCAAGCATTTTAATATCATTTTCTAAAGACTGTCTTCTCTGCTTATTTTTTGGGCTGTCTGTAATTGAATCTAGAAGTTCTCTAACTTTTCCTATCGAATATTCAAAGTCAATCTCTGAAGTTAGGAATTCTGTTTTTTCGCCAAATTCATCATAGAAGGTATGGTAATAGTCCATAGACTTATCCCCAAAACCTTGTCTTTCTGCTGTTTCGAAGGTCAGGCTCTTGAAGTCATCCATCTCATCTCTTGAAATTTTTCTGACCCTAATTCCAAGTTCCATGGCTTTTTTTATCTTTCTCTGGGCATTTTTATTAAAGGATTTTAGGAGGTCTTCTTCCTTATCAGGAATAAATTCGCTCAAATCCTTTATAAACTGATAGTCTGGAGAACCATCAAAGCTTGCAATGGTCCCATCATTTTCTATATAGCCCACCTCAGTCATCTTTTCAAAAAATGACCTATCTTCTTCTAGGACTTCTTCGCCGTCTTGGTCGATTTTTTGATAGTCCTCGTTAAGTTTTACAATTAGCTTTAGATAGCCCTGATCTTTGGCGTAGTCTTTGAGTTTATCATAAAAGATATATTCATTTGCCTTATCTTCTGCACTTGCCCCAACCATGAGGTCGATTCTTTCTCCCCCATAGAAGTTTCTCATAAAGGCAAGGCCCACTGCTAGGATCTCATCACCGTCTACAAGGGCCAAAAGCTTGGTCTTTCTCTTGTTGCTCTTTAAGACTTCGGCCATTTCACTTGTTTGCAGAAATGAAACTCCACTCAGTCTAGCTAGGTAATCATCGTATTCTTTTCTTGAAATTTCTTTTATTATCATTATCTCCCCTTATCTTTAACTCTTAGTCATATTCTAACACAAGGTCCCCTTTTTAAAAATTGGGCCTCATTTTTATCTAGTTGGGGAAAATTTCTTTCTCACGCCTTTTGATTTCTCTATAGAGGATGGCCCTTCTTTTTAGAGTTTCATCTTCTGGCATGATATTTGGATTGGCTGTATTTGCCAAACGGTCCTTATCCTTAAATTCTGGCAAAAGTTCCTTATCCATATGAGCTTCTAGGCACTTTTCTCCAAGTTTAATTAGCCTAAATTTCTTAGAAGGCTTTAAAACTTCACTTCTGCCGTAGCCCTTATCTTCTATGGCAAGCCTTATGAGATTGACTCCTGCTAGGGTTGAGTAGTAGAAGGTTCTGCCTTGTCTTTGGTTCATTTCAAGGACAAAGATTTCTCCAGTTTTAGAATCAACCTTAAAGTCAAAGTTAAATAATCCAACATAGTCAAGGCTATCTACGATTTTTTTTGCCATCTCATACATCTTTGGATCATCATGGTCGATTTGAACCAAGTGGTTGCCGACTGTAAGTGGTCTTTCGTCAGATAAAATATTCCTTGCAAGGACCATGGATGTTTCTTTTTTTGTTGACCTGTAGCCATTTAGAGAATACTCTGACCCGTTGCCGCCGTTTATAAATTCTTGGACAATCATATCGCCAGTATATCCTGCTTCATAGATTTCTCTTAAGACTTCCTTGGCTTCATCCTTTGATGAAATCCAGTAGCCTTTTTGTTTTTTATCAAAATCTAGGGCATAGAGGGCCGGAAAGTCATCTGGTTTCATGAAGATATCTCCGTCAAGACTTAGACTCTCGATATTGTCCCCATTTATAATCTCTGTTTTAGGATACCTAACTCCTATGGTTTCTAGATATTCATAAAATTTTGACTTATAAAAGAGGTTTTTATAAATATCTCCAAAAGGATAGGCTGTTTCAAAATCAAAATCTAGCCTATCTAGGTTTTTCACTAAGATATTGAGGTAGATTTCGTTTGGAGCAAAGATTACAAATTTTGTATTTGGATATTTTTTTGCTTCTTTGTTTAAAAGCTCTACAAACTTATCGTCATTGCTTGAAAAGCCTCTTTCGTAGGTCAGGGTTGAGATAGTCGTTCCCTTATAGACGTTTAAAATGCCTGCCCCGACTGTGACTGCTTTCTTGCCGTAGGCTTCATAGAAGCTCCTGGCAACAGAATATGAATTGTCATCTGTTCCCAGGATTAATGCTAATACTTCTTTCATGGATATCCCTAGTAGATAGACTCTCTGGACTTGCTATCTCTTTCTTCTTTAATTTTTGAGATAAATTCTTCTAGGCTGACGTCTTTTGTTTCTTCGCCGTCCCTATTTCTAACTGTAAGAAGTCCTGATTCGATTTCCTTATCGCCTACTACTAGCATGTAGTTTGCTCTCATCATTTGAGCAGATCTAATCTTATATCCTACACCTTCGCTTCTTTCGTCTACTTCTACTCTGAAACCTGCTTTTTCAATCTCTTTAGCAATTTCATAAGCCTTGTCAGCAAACCTGTCTGCTACTGGTATAATTTCAATTTGTTTTGGGTTAATCCAAAGTGGGAATCTGCCTGCGAAGTGCTCTGTAAGGACACCGATAAATCTCTCGATTGATCCAAGTAGGGCCCTGTGAAGCATAACTGGTCTTTTCTTTTCGCCATTTTCGTCTACATATTCAAGCTCGAAGTTGGCTGGAAGTTGGAAGTCAAGCTGGATTGTACCACATTGCCATTCTCTTTTAGCTGCATCTAATAAATGGAAGTCGATTTTTGGACCGTAGAAGGCACCGTCGCCTGGGTTGATTTTATAGTCAATTCCACGTTCTTCAAGGGCTTTCTTTAATTGGTCTTCAGCGAAATCCCAATCTTTAAGATCTCCCATATAATCATCTGGTCTTGTAGATAATTCTATTGTATATTTAAAACCAAATGTAGAATAAAGTAGGTCTGCAAGGTCGATCATCCTGTAAACTTCTTCCTTAATTTGGCTTGGAAGGCAGTAAACGTGGGCATCGTCTTGGGTAAAGGTCCTAACTCTAAATAGGCCGTGAAGAGTACCTGATAATTCGTGTCTGTGAACTTGACCAAATTCTGCAAGTCTAATTGGTAGGTCCCTATAAGAATGTTGGCGAGAAGCGTAAGTTAGAACTGAACCTGGGCAGTTCATTGGCTTAATTGCATAGTCTTCGTCATCTATTTTTGTGAAGTACATATTTTCCTTGTAGTGGTCCCAGTGGCCTGATCTGTGCCATAGGGCTTCGTTA
>CAUPHU010000058.1:0-9423 GCA_963511095.1 uncultured Anaerococcus sp.
TGAAGACTTCTCTGTAATGAGGACAACTCAAATTGCCAATATGCTTGATGTAATCGCAAAAAATATCAAGTACGGCCAAAAAGACATGAGATTTTTCGAGCTTGATAGGACTTTTGAGAAAACTGATAGCTCTCTTCCAAATGAGAATATCACCCTTACAATGGGACTTTACGGCGATTATTCTTTCTATGATATGAAAGATTTCTTCACAGAAGCTATGAGAAATACTGGTTTTACCGGTTTTTCTTACAAGGCTAATGAAAATCTTTATGCTTTCCACGCAGGAAGATGTGCCGACATCTACTTTGACGGTGAAAAAATCGGCCTTATTGGCGAGATTTCTTATGAAGTCCGTGAAGAGTATAATATAAATAAGGGAGCAATCATCTTAGAGATTAACCTAAGTGCCATTGCCGATAAGAGAGTTAAGGGTAAAAAATACAAGCAAATACCAAAATTCCCTGCTATAGAGCGTGATTATGCCTTTGTGGCTAAAAAGGAAGTCGAATCAGAACTGATTGAAAATATCATAAAAGAAAAGGCAGGAGACTTAGTTTCTAAAATTGAACTTTTTGATATTTATACTGGCAAGGGTATAGATGATGACAAAAAATCAATGGCCTACAGGGTTTGGTACAGGTCAATGGATAGGACTCTTAAAGAAGAAGATATAAAGGGGCTAGAAGAAAATATCCTAGAAGACCTTAGGGCAAAAGACATAGTATTACGTGCATAGGAGATAAAAGTGAGCGAAATTAGACTTGATGTTAAAATTGACGGTATAAAATATCCTCTTGTAACAAAAGAATCAAAAGAGAGTATAGAAAAAATTGCAGCTTATGTTGACGGCAAGATTAAAGATGTTAAATCTGATAAGCTCACTTTTGATAGGACTCTAATCTTGGCGAGCCTAAATATAGCGGACGAATATTTTAAGGATAAGGAATCTTTCAGAGAATTTTATGAAGAAAATAAGGAAGCTATAGAAAATTACGATGCTACCAAAGAAGAACTAAGGACTTTTAAAGAGGAATATGGAACCTATAAGGAAGAACTTATAGAGAAAAAAGATGAAATCAAAAATCTCAAAGTCCTTCTTCAGGAAAAAGATACAGAGATTATAAACCTAACCAAGGCTGATAATGATGCGAAAAAGCTTAGAGACAAGATAAAAAGTTTACAAAAGCAAGTAATGGATATTACAAAAGAAAATGAAATGTTGAAGGGGAAAATTGATGTATAAGACAGAAATCCTAGCACCAGTAGGCAACCTTGAAATGCTTTATGCAGGGATTGCTTCAGGAGCAGATGCCTTTTATCTTGCCCTTGATGACTTTGGTGCAAGGGCCTATGCCGAAAATTTTACCCTAAAAAATATTGAAGAGATTATTGACTACGCCCACTTCTTTGATAGAAAAGTTTTTATCGCCATGAATACCTTGCTAAAGGATTCTGAGATAGATAGGGCAATATCCTACCTTGAAAAACTTTATCAATTTGGTGTCGACGGGATTTTGATCCAAGATATTGGTTTTTATTCTATAATCAAGGACCAGGTCCCAGGTCTTGACCTCCATGCCTCAACCCAAATGGCAGTTAGAGATTATTACGGAGCCAAAGCTCTTATGGATCTTGGTTTTAAGAGAATCGTAATTGCCCGAGAAACGCCAATTGATGAAATTAGAAAAATTGCCAAACTTCCTTGCGAAAAGGAAGTTTTTGTGCATGGATCACTCTGCGTATCCTTTTCTGGAGAATGCTTGATGAGCTCTTACTTTGGGGAAAGATCTGCCAACAGGGGCAGGTGTGCAGGTCCTTGTAGGCAAAAATATGATTTGATTAGTGATGGTAAGGTCCTTGGAAATGACTATTACCTAAATATGAAAGACCTAAATGTCATAGATAATATTGAGGAACTCATGGACCTTGGCATTGATTGCCTAAAAATAGAAGGCAGGATGAAAACTCCTGAATATGTCTATAACATAGTTATGGCCTATAGAGAAAAATTAAATCAAGGCTCTTATAACAAGGAAAAATTAAGAGATATTACAAATAGAGGATATACAAAAGGTTTTATATTTGGACAGAAAAAAGACTATATACTTAAAGAGGCCGATAGAAAACACAGATCTGTAGGCAAGGTTTTTTTGAAAAACAACAAAAAAGCCTTTATAGCAAATTCAGACCTTGCAAAGGGTGACAACCTTGAAGTTACAACTGATAAGAATAAAAAGTTGCCACTCACTTTGACAGAAGATATTAAAAAAGGCGAACTTTATTTTCTAGATAAGTACAAGGATGCAAAAATTGATTCTGATATCCTAATGCTAAATGCAGAAAATATCAAAGAAGATTTGGAAAAAGGACTTGATTCTTATAGAAATCTACCGGTTAAACTTTCATTTAAGGCTCATCTTAACGAAAAAGCAAGCTTAAAAATTTCTTATAAGGATATAGAAGTGGAAGCCCAAAGTGAAGAAACTATCGAAAAATCTAAAAAAGTTTCTATAGAAAAAGAAGACATAAGAGATAATCTTGATAGGTTTAAGGATGAAATCTTTAGGGCGGAAAATATTGATATAGAAATCGACGAGGGAATATTCTTAAGAAAAAAGACTATCAACAAATTAAGACGAGATGCCATAAGTCTTTTAAAGGAAAAGTTAGCTAGACCTTATAAAAGAGAAAAAATCACAATCAAAAAACCACAACTTGGTGGAGAAAAGCATATAAAAGCAGAAAAAAATATAGAACTTATGACAAATCAGATTAATCCAGAATTGTTAAAAGGTTTTGACAAGGTCTATATAAAATCCTACGATCCAAAATACAGGGATTTTAATCTCTATCTCAATCTAGATGGCCACATGGATTACCAAATCGAAGAACTTTTGGCTTATCTTAAAGAAAATTCAATTGAGGGAGTTATTTTTAACAACTACCGAGACCTTGCTTTCATAGATGATTTCAAAAAAGCAGGTATAAAAATCAGAATTGGTAGGTATCTCAATGTGATGAATTCCTATGCCTTTGATTTTTATGGGGACTTTGCAGAAAAAATTGAATCTTCAGTTGAAAATACTTTGGAAACTATAAATCAAAATTCAAAATCATATCCAGTCGAGGCTATGACCTACGGCAGGATTGAGCTTATGAATATGGTCCACTGCCCATTTTCCACAATTAAAAAGTGTGGTCTCGTGGGCTGTGATACTTGCAAATTTAGGCAAGGTGAACTTGTAAATATAAATAAGGATAGGATGAAAATTATAAGAAATAATTCTATTAGCAAAATTTATCCTTATTTTCCTGCAGGAATAGAAGAAGATTTATTTGCTGACCAAGTATCATTTCTAATATCTGTATTTTATGATGAGGATTTGAGAGATTATAGAAAAAGAGATATTAAAGACAAGTTGAATTACAGAAGAGGGGTTATTTAATGCAAGCAAAAAGCCTAGAAGTTTTAGAATATGACAAAATTTTAGAAAAGCTTTCAAAAATGGCTCGCTCAGGCCTGGTAAAAAAGCAGATTTTAGACCTTAAGCCATCAAATGATATGGAATTTTTGGAAGATGAAATATCAAAGACCGGAGCCATGGCCAAGGTGATTTCTAGAAATGGTAATATTGATATTTTTGGCCTCTATGATTTTACTAGTATGGTTGGTTATATTAGAAGAAATGGAATCCTAGAACCATCCGATCTTCTTAAAATCTTAAGTCTTTTGAGAGTTTCTGAATATCTTAGGGAATATGGCAAAAATATTGAAGACCCATACATTATGGATTTGTTTGATAGGGTTTCAACTAACGAATTTCTCAAAGAAGAAATTGACAGGTCGATTCTAAATGAAGATGAAATTGCAGACAATGCTTCAAGAGAGCTTTTGTCTATCAGAAGGAGCTTAAGGCGTAAGGAAGAAGAAATCAAAAACAAACTTAATTCCTACGTGACAAGCTCAAAATACGAGAGTGCCCTTCAAGAAAAGGTTGTTTCAGTAAGAGACGGCCGCTATGTTGTTCCAATTAAAACCAACAAGCGTTCAGTTATAAATGGGATTGTCCACGACAAATCAGCTTCGGGCAATACTCTTTTCATAGAGCCATCTGCAATTGTTGAGCTTAACAATCAGTATAAGGATCTAGAGCTTAAGGAAGATGCAGAGATAAGAAGAATTCTCGATAGGCTTTCAAGACTGAGTCAGAGATTTGATGTCGAAATTTTAGAGAACCAAAAGATAATTTCAAGGATTGATTTTCTCCAAGCTAAAGCTAAATTTGGGCTAGAAAATGACTATTCACTACCAACACTTAATAAAGATAAAATAATAGATATAAAATCTGCTATCCATCCACTTTTGCCGGGCAAAGTTGTTCCTATAGATGTAAAAATCGGTGGAGACTATACGACCCTTATAATTACCGGTCCAAATACCGGTGGTAAGACAGTTTCCCTAAAAACTGTAGGCCTTATTACCCTTATGGCACAAACCGCACTATTTATACCTGCTGATGAAGGATCGACTGTAAATGTTTTTGACGATGTATTTCTAGACATTGGTGATAAGCAATCAATAGAGATGAGCTTGTCAACATTTTCTGCATCCCTTACAAATATTGTTGATATTTTAAATAAGGTAAATTCAAATTCTTTAGTCTTACTTGACGAAATAGGTTCAGGTACTGATCCGATAGAAGGGGCAGCCCTTGCAATTTCAATCCTTTCTCATCTTACAGAAAGAGAAGTTATGACCTTTGCAACAACCCACTATAGTGAGCTCAAATATTATGCTATGGAAAATGATAAGGTAATGAATGCATCAGTTGAATTTAATGTAAATACCCTATCTCCAACTTATAAACTAGAGATTGGTACACCTGGTAAGTCAAATGCCTTTGAGATATCAAAAAGACTGGGACTTTCAGATGATATACTAAAAAAAGCCAAAGATTTAATTGGCGAAGATACAAAAAATATCAACAAGATTTTGGAACAAATCGAAGATGATAAGTATGAAATTGAAGCCAAAAATAAGGAAATCGAAAGATATAGGCGAGAGACTCAATCTATAAAAGATAAGCTAAGAAATCAGTCCTTAGCAATCGAAAGAGAAAGAGAAGAAATTATTAAGAAGGCGGAAGAAAAAGCCAACGAGATTTTAGAAAAAGCCAACGAAGAAAGCCAGGCCATGCTTAAAGAAGCCAAAAGGTCTAAAAATGCCAATACTCGTGATATAGACAGGTCCCTTAACAAAATTCGAAACAAGTTTAAGGATTCTTATATAGAAAGAGAAGAAGAATTCCTAAGACAAAAAAAATCACAAGATGCACCAGAAACTCTAAAAGTAGGGGATATGGTAATAGTTGCAGGTCTCAATGAGAAGGCTGAAGTAATTGATGCGCCAGATTCCAGGGGAAACATCAAACTTCAGATGGGAATCCTAAAAATGGATTCTAATATCAAGAATGTAAGAAAGATTGAAGGCGAAAATCAAACTGAGAAAAACATCAATAAGGTGTATAGTGTTAAAAAGGCTATGAACATATCCGCCACACTCGATTTGAGGGGGCAAAGATATGACGAGGCCATGAGAAACCTTGATAAGTACCTAGATGATGCCATGCTTGCAGGTCTATCCCAGGCGAAAATCATCCATGGTAAGGGCACAGGGGCTCTGATCAAGGGAGTTACAGAGATTTTGAAAACCGATAAGAGAATTGAATCTTACAGGTTTGGTGACGATAAAGAAGGCGGATATGGTGTAACCATCGTCAAATTTGCCTAAGGAGGAAAAATGAAAGATTATAAAGAAATTATTGCGAAAAAATTAGAAGGCCAGGACTTAGGTTTAAGTGAAGAAGAAATCTATGGTCTTATAGAAATTCCACCTCAAGAAAACATGGGAGACTTTTCATTTCCATGTTTCCAACTTGCAAAAACACTAAGAAAAAATCCGGCCTTAATAGCTACAGAGCTTGCGGAAAAATTAGAAATAGAAGGTTTTGTAGAAATAAAAAACGTAGGACCTTATGTAAACTTCTTTTTAGATAGAAAAAGCTTTGAAAACGAAGTTATAAATACAATTATTAATAAGAAAGAAGATTTTGGTAGATCTGACATGGGCAAGGGCAAGACTGTAGTATTAGATTTTTCTTCAGTAAATATTGCCAAGCCTTTTCACATTGGCCACATAAGATCAACTGTAATAGGTGATGCCCTTAGAAACATTCTCGAATTTTTAGGCTACAATACCGTTGCTTCAAACTATATTGGTGACTATGGTACCCAATTTGGAACTATGATTGCAGCCTATAAGCTTTGGGGAGACGATGATAAGCTTAATGCCAACCCAATCCAAGAACTCTTAAATCTTTATGTAAGATACAACACAGAAGCTAGCGAAAACGAAGAGATGATGGACGCTGCCAGAGAAGAATTTAAAAAGCTTGAAGAAGGCGAAGAAGAAGCCACAAGACTTTGGTCTTGGTTTAAGGAAATTTCTTTTAAGGAATTTGACAGAGTCTACAAACTTCTTGATATTGAATTTGACAATTATAAAGGAGAGTCCTATAGCTCTAAATATATACCAGAAATCCTTGATGAACTTAAGGAGAAAAACCTTCTTGTAGAAAGCGATGGGGCACAAATTATAGACTTATCAGCCTATGATATGCCACCATCAATCGTTATAAAATCAAATGGTTCATCAGCCTACATCACCCGTGATATTGCTACAGCAATAGTAAGAAAAAAAGAATATGACTTTGACGAAAACCTCTATGTTGTAGCAACCCAACAAAACCTTCATTTCCAGCAACTATGGAAAATCTTAGAGCTAATGGGCTATGACCTATATAAGGGTTGCAAACACATTCCATTTGGTATGGTAAGTCTTAAAGACCAAACCCTATCAACAAGAAAGGGTCAGGTTGTTTTCCTAGAAGATGTACTAAATAAGGCAATCGAAAAGACACGTGAAATCATGGAAGGCCGTGATGATGCGGTTGAAAATATAGATGAAGTTTCAAGAATAGTAGGTATTGGCGCTGTTAAATTCCAAGAATTATACAACAACAGGATCAAAGACTATGTATTTGACTGGGACGAAGTACTAAACTTTGACGGTGAAACAGGCCCATATGTCCAATACACCTATGCAAGGGCAAAATCAGTTTTAAGGAAAGCTGGAGTTGACGAAATAAAACCAATTGACATAGAAAAAATTACAAGCGATGAAGAATTTATCCTAGTTAAAAAACTAGCTGAATTTGAAGATGTGGTAGTAAAATCTAAGGAAAAATACGAACCATCATTAGTTACAAGACACCTAACTGAGATTGCAAAGAGCTTCAACAAATTCTACAACTCATCAAAAATCATGGTAGAAGATGAAAAGCTAAAAGAAGAAAGACTAGCCCTAGCCTACGTGACAGCAATTGTAATTAAAACAGCCCTAGGACTTTTAGGAATTAGAACTGTGGAGAAGATGTAAATGGACAAATTTAAAGACTTTTTAGTAGTATCTAAAATAGCTTTTAATGAAACTATAAAAAAGATAAATAAATCCTACATGGTCTTTATATTCGTGCTGATAAATACTATATTTACCAACAATTCCTTTAGCTTTGGTGTAGTGGGCGGCACAATCGGAGGCATTATCCACTACTTTATAGGAGTTGTTATTTCATGCTTTGTAATCCAGAGCTTGAACTCAGTAGTCAGATTTGGAAATACCGGCAAAAAATCCCTGGAAAATTCCCTTGGGAACTACTTTGCAATGATGATAGAAACAATGTTTTGGGTATATTTACTTGAAATGTTTTCTGACCTACTACTTATGAATTTCCCAAGCACGGTAAGAGTTGCAGTAGTAATAATAATCCAAGTTCTTTTATCGTCAATTTACGAACAAATCTACCTAAATGGAAGAAGCGGAACAAATGCAATAGTAGAATCTGCAAACTTCGTGAAAAACAACTTACTTCACTATGGCCTATACAGTTTGATATTTATTTATGTAGAATATTACATGAGCGTAAGATTTGCTATAGGCCAGCCTATGGGAGTTAACAAAATCATAGCTTGCCTAATAATCGCCCTAATCCATTCGTTGTTTATGATATTCAGGGGCATATTATTCAAGCACTTAAACAAACACTCCTATAGGCAAAGAAAGTTTATGGGGTGGTCCTAATGAGTAAATTGGATTCTTACTTTATAAAGTATACCGATAGGCTTGCCTATATAGACCTAAAGGAAGAAAGTAAAAACGAAGACCTAAAAGAAGTTCCACTTCCAATCTATATAGAAGACATGAAAGAGGGAATTAAAACAGGAGATTTTGCAAAAGAGATAAACCTTGAGATAATTCTCGAAGCCATGCTATTAAATATAGCCATAGACAAATATTTCATATATAAGGAAGCATATATAGAAATTCTCCGAAAATATTTAAAAGACATTGGGGGCTTTTCGGCAAATAAATCCATAAAATATGAAGAAGCCAACAAAGAAAAGGCGCTTTTAATGGCAAGGGGAGGTTATCTAGTAGATCCAGAGAATAAATATAATTCTTATCTATATGCGAGACTCCTTTGGCCTATGGCCTATGAAGTAGACGAAGAATTTGAAGCCGCCTTTATAAAAGAAGCTCTTAAAATTCTCCAAGAAATATTAAAAGAAGATGATACTTTCCAGCTATCTTACTATGAGCTTGGAAATATCTACGCAAATCTTGGCGAATATATAAAGGCAAGGTCCTATTACAACAATGCCCTAAGGCTTACAGAAGATGAAACGGCAAAAAATGAAATAAGAAATAGGCTAACAAGCATAGATGATAACGCTGAAGTAGAAGAAGCTCTCTATTATATAGGTAAAAGCAAGTATAATGAGGCAATTAAAACTTTGACAAAACTTCTATCGAAAACAAAAAGAGCAGATGCATATTATTACTTGGGTGTAGCCTACCAAAACCTAGGCCAATATGAAAATTCAATACTAGCTTTCGAAAACTCTCTTGAACATGGAGCAGACTTTAGAGAACTGTATAATGACTACTCAATAAGTCTATATCTTAATAAAGAAGAAATAAAAGCCCTATCTATAATAGAAGAAGGCCTCAGAAAATATCCACAAGACCCAAGGATGACCTATAATAAAATTCAAATAAATTTAGTAATAGGAAATAAGACAAAAGCAAAAGAAGATATAGAAGAACTTCTAACCTATGACGACCTAAGTGATGAAATAAGAGAAAATCTGACTATAATAAAAGCACATTATAAGCTATAAAACAAGTAAAAAAGCCCTATTTGGGCTTTTTTTAAATTATTTTCAAAAATAATTTGACAAAGGCAAAGTAAGATGTTATAGTATTATTTGTCGGCAAGAGAAAAACAAGTCGGGGAATAAAGA